>NZ_JBFUBR010000002.1:0-531796 GCF_056405655.1 Pseudomonas sp. P1_F7 | reverse complement strand
ATGAGCCAAGACATTTTTGTATCCGTACTGATCCCCGCCAAGAACGAAGCGAACAACCTCAAGCCACTGCTTGAGGAAATCCGCGTCGCATTGGCCGCTGAATCGTACGAAATCATCGTCGTCGACGATGGCAGCACCGACGCGACCCTGCATGAACTGCGGCAGATCCGCCACGAYGGCTTGAACACTTTGCGCATCCTCCATCACGAGCGGTCGCTGGGGCAGAGCACCTCGCTGTACCACGCGGCACGGGAGGCCCGCGGGCAATGGCTGGCGACCCTCGATGGCGACGGCCAGAACGACCCGGCGGACATCCCCGGCATGCTGGCGCTGGTGCGCGGCGAACCGGGCAAGGTCGATGTGCAACTGGTCGCCGGACACCGGGTCAATCGCCGCGACACCGCGAGCAAACGCTACGCCTCGCGTTTCGCCAACAACCTGCGCCGSCGCCTGCTCAARGACGCCACCCCGGACACCGGTTGCGGTCTGAAGCTGATCGAGCGCGCGGCGTTCTTGCGCCTGCCGTACTTCGACCACATGCATCGCTATATTCCAGCCCTGATCCAGCGGCATAACGGCCGCATGATCGTGCACCCGGTCAACCACCGGCCGCGCACGGCCGGGGTGTCGAAATACGGCAACATCGACCGCGCGCTGGTGGGCATTCTCGATTTGGTCGGTGTCTGGTGGCTGATCAAACGCACGCGGCTGAACACCATTGCCCAGGAGCTCGAAGGATGATGTTGTCTCGTGAAACCCTGTGGCTGCTGGTCGGCTTTGCCGGGCAGGTGGCCTTTACCGGGCGGTTTGTCCTGCAGTGGCTGTACAGCGAGTACAAGAAACGCAGCGTGATCCCGACCAACTTCTGGTACTTGAGCATCGTCGGCAGCACCTTGTTGCTCGCCTACGCCATTTATCGCCAGGACCCGGTGTTCATCGCCGGGCAGGCGTTTGGCTCCATTGTCTATTTTCGCAACCTGCAATTGATTGCCAAAAGCAGAAGTGCGAAGGAATAAACCATGCGTAGATCATTGTCGCCCAGGGTCGAATGCCTGGGCCTGATGCTGCTTGCCCTATTGCTGATCGGCGCGGGAATGGGGCTGCGTCAGGCACAGAATGTGGATGAGGAGCGGTTCCTCGGCGTCGCACTGGAGATGCTGCAAAACGGCTCGTGGCTGATCCCGCACCGGGCCGCCGAAATCTACGGCGACAAGCCGCCGATTTTCATGTGGACGGTGGCGTTCTTCACCTGGCTGACCGGCAAGCCCAACATCGCCCTTTATATCCCGGGACTGTTTTCGGCCGTGACGGTCACGGCGATGGTCTATGACCTGGGCCGTCGCCTGTGGACCCAGCGTACCGGGCGCAACGCCGCGCTGTTGTACCTGGCGACGTACCAGACCTACAGCATCCTGCGCACCGGGCAGATCGACAGCCTATTGATTCTGTTCACCTCCCTGGGCCTGTACGGTCTGGCGCGGCACCTGCTGCTGGGACCTGCGTGGCGCTGGTTTTACGCGGGTTGTGCGGCCATGGGCATTGGCGTGATCACCAAAGGCGTGGGTTTCCTGCCGGCGCTGTTGCTGATTCCTTACGCCTATGCGGTGCGCAAAGGCTGGCCCGGTGTGGTGGCCATGCCCGGCGAGGCGCGCAAGTGGTTGCTCGGGTTTGCGCTGATGCTTGGCGCCATCGCGATCTGGCTGTTGCCCCTGGCCTTGTCCATCATCGTCAATGGCAGCGCAGACGAAGTGGCCTATGCGCGGGAGATTCTCCTGCACCAGACCGCGGGCCGCTATGCCGCGGCGTGGCATCACCGCGAACCGTTCTGGTACTTCTTCACCAACGTGATTCCGCAGTACTGGCTGCCGTTGGTGTTGGTGCTGCCATGGCTGGTGCCGGCCTGGCGCCGGCAGCTACAAAAACGTGACGGCCGGGTCCTGGTATTGCTCGGTTGGGTGGTGCTGGTGGTGCTGTTTTTTTGCATCAGCACTGGCAAGCGCAAGTTGTACATCTACCCGGCGCTGCCCGGGCTGGTGCTGGTCGCCGCGCCGTTGATCCCGTGGCTGCTCAAGCGCTGGTTCAAACGCCACCCGCGTTTGCGCCGGGTGTTCCCGGCACTGGTGGCGACCTGGTTCGTGCTGTGGTTCGCCCGTGGTTTCATCGAACCGCTCAAGGAAGGCACCAACATTGATCAGGTGCTCATGACACAGGCTGCGACCATGACCCAGGGCGCCGATCTGGTGCTGGTCAACTGGGAGGAGGGGCACTGGTTGTTTGCCCGTCAACCGATCGTGCATTTCGGCATGGACTACTCCTCCATCGAGAAGGCTGCGCAGTATCTGCGCGAACACCCCAAGGCCTACGCTCTGGTGCCGGATGACGTACTGAACCAGTGCTTCAAACCCGAAGCGGCCCGTGAACTGGGCGAAAACTCCCGGGCGAACTGGTCGATCGTGGGCGCGGATGCCGACAACGGCAAATGCCTCCCGCAAGAGGCCAGCAAAGCCTATCGGTTCACCTGGAATGCCCCGCACATGCCAGTGGCGCCGGCGCAAGTGGCCAATCCTTGACCGCGGTGCGAGAAGAACACCGCTGAGCTCAAGTAGCCCCCGAGCCACAGGTGACGCACTGTGGCTCGGGGGCGTGGCTCATGCCTGCAAAGGCGACGGTTGGTTTTCTGTGCGCCAGCGGATCTCGTCAGGTGTGCCCGGCAGTGGGGGGCTGACCCCGCCAATCGTCCACAGACTGAACGGCGTTTCGTCCACGTGCATCTCCCAGCGCAGTCCGCGCTCGGTGATGTAGGGCGCCAGCAGTTTCGTAACGGCATTGAGGAAGCGCAGTTTTATCTCATCGTCCTTGAACTGACGGGCGATGTGGTCCACGGATATGCGGACAAAATCGTCAGCAGGCTCGCCGCCGATGTAGAACGACGACTTCGCAACAGCCTCGAACACAACCCCGACGTAGAACGGCGGCAATTCGCGATAAATGCTCGTAATGCGCTGAGCGATGGCTTGCTTGTCTTCAGACGAGAACGCTTCCTCGGGGTGATAGACCTTCCAGAGCGGCATGCTTTTTCTCCTTTTTATTTTCTGATTCCCGGCGCAGGTCGCCAGGTGACTCGGGTGGATGATCAGTGGGTGTAGCGCTCGGCGGGCGTGCCGTTCTGGGTCAGCGCCTTGACGATGCCGCCTCGGGCCGCCTCAAGGTTCTGCCAGGCCGAAAGGTCGTGGAGTGTCGGGAAGCACACGACTTCCCCTTGGTCGAGTGCAGCTAATGCAGCATCGACCAGCGCTTGTGCAGAGATGAACAGTTGCTCCGGGAACGGTGCGGGCCTGTCGCCGAAGAACTCGGAACGCACGGGCCCCGGCATGACCACTTGCACCGTGACATTGCTCTGGGCCAGTTCTGCCTGGAGCGAGCGGGTGAAGTTAAGGACATAGGCTTTCGAACCGCTGTACCCGCCCGCGCCCGGAACCGGCATGAAGGCGACGATCGAGCCGATGTTGATGATCGTTCCTTGCCTGGCCTCGGCGAAACGCCGTGCGGCTGCCAGCGACAGGCGAGTCAGTGCGACGACGTTGACCTTGAGCATGTTGTCCGCTGTTGCCGGATCGATGCTCGTGGTCAAGCCCAAGGCACCCAGGCCAGCGCAATTGACCAGGACCTGTAAATCGGGCGCGCTGCCGACCAGGGTCTCGACTTCAGACAAATCCTTCTCGCTGGAAAGGTCGGCAGTGACGACCTGAACGGCACGGCCGTGCTCGCTGCGTAGTTGTGCGGCGAGCCCTTCGAGGCGATCGAGCCGGCGCGCCACGAGGATCAGATCGTGGCCACGTTCGGCAAGACGTGCGGCGTAAACCGCACCAATACCCGACGATGCGCCGGTGACGAGTGCGGTCCCCTTGGATGTGCTCATGGGAAATTCCTATTGTTATGGTGAGTAAGCCAGTTAACTCTAATAACTGGAGTGACAGACCTTGACTCTAGTAATTAGAGTAAGCAAGGGCTATCGTTTAGCGGGACGCTTGCCTTGGTCAGGCACGGACGGCAGGGGTATCCTGAGCACAAATGTTTCGAAAAAAGGCTGATATCAATGCGATCCAAAGGTTTTGAAGGCATGACGTGCTCGATTGCCAGTGTGCTGGGAGCCATCGGTGACCGTTGGGGGGCGCTGATTCTGCGGGACATGCTTTTAGGGCTTCGGCGCTATGACGATTTGCGCCACTCCACCGGCATCACCAATGCCACCTTGTCGGATCGATTGAAGGCGCTGGAGCAACATGAGCTGATCGAGCGTCGGCAGTATCAATCGCGCCCGGATCGCTATGAGTACGTGCTGACACCCAGAGGGACGGACACGGCGCTGGTCCTGATGGCGTTGGCTCAGGTCGGCGACAAATGGGATTTGGGAGAGCTGGGCGCGCCGCCGCTGAAGTTTGTCAATGCGCGCACGGGGCACGGAATCAAGCTGGCGATGCTCGACGAAGCAACCGGCGAACCGGTTCGCTTGCGCGATATCCGCGTTGAAGAGGGGCCGGCAGCCGACGAACTGGTGCGCTGGCGCTTGGCAAAACGGGAAGAATACGCCGAGTCCTCCGGCGCCCAATAACAGAACTTCGACGGCCTGGGTCACGGGTCGCCGCAAGGGCGACCCGTTTGTTTGTGCGTTGCATCAACCCGGGAACTGCCCAGCCGCGCCACCCGGATGAACAGCCGGTAAGTGAACAGGTCTTTCATGGGCGGACAGTCATTGACTGGCATCCAGCACCACGCGGTAGCGCGCCTTGCCGCTGCGCAAATGATCGATGGCTTCGTTGATCCGGCTCATGGGAAACATCTCGACCTGCGGCAGGATCTGATGGCGGGCGCAGAACTCCAGCATCATCGCGGTGTTGGCCGGTGAGCCGACCGGTGAGGCGGACAAGACTTTTTGCTGAGGAATCAGGTTGAACACGTGCACCGGAATGGCGTCGGGCACGACTCCGACAAAGTGCAGGCGACCCTTGCCGCGCAGGGTGGCGAGCATGGCTGTCCAGTCGAGGTTGGCGTTGGCGGTGACCAGGAGAAAATCCAGGGTGCCGGCAATGGCATTGAGCGCATCGGTGTCGGTTGAGGCGACCACCTTGTGCGCGCCCAGGCGCCTGGCTTCGTCCTGCTTGCTCAGCGATGAGGTGAACGCCGTGACTTCGCAGCCCCAGGCGTTGAGGAAGCGCAGCGCCAGGTGACCGAGGCCGCCGATGCCCACCACGCCGACCCGGTCAGTGGGCTTGATGCCGAATTCCACCAGCGGGTTGAACACGGTCGAGCCGGCACAGAACAATGGCCCGGCCATCGCCGGATCGAGCCCGGCCGGAATCGGTAAGGCCCAGGCCCAGTGCGCGCGAATGCGGTCGGCAAAGCCACCGTTGCTGCCGATGATGGTCGGTTGCACGGTGCGACACAGGTTATGCGAGCCTTCGATGCACGAGGTGCAATGCATGCAACTGCCCTTGTACCAACCGATGCCCACCCGTTGGCCCATTTCCAGACCACGCACCTGGGCGCCGACCCGCACGATACGGCCGACCACCTCGTGGCCGGGAATAAACGGGTAGTGGCTGATGCCCCAATCGTTGTCGATTAGCGACTGGTCGGAGTGGCAGACGCCGCAATATTCCACGGCGACTTCCACTTCATCGTTACCCAACGGGCCGGGGTCGTAGCTGTAGCGTTGCAGTGGCGCGCCCGCTGCCGTGGCGGCCCAGCCGGTAAAAGTGGTGAGTTCGCTACTGTCGCTCATGGGATACCTCCAGATCAGAAGTCAGGGGTCTTGGCCGCTCGGGTGCAGCGGCGAAGCGAGGAAAGTGTAGCGGGTTGCCGGCGTTGCATCGGGCGCGAGCGTTGATACTTGAACACCCGACGCATACACCCGCGGTCACTGTTCGAACAATGGGCGATTGACCCCTACGAAGTCAGCCACCGTTTGCGGCGCTTGACCGGTTATCTGCCCGATCACGCCATCCACTCCGGCAAAGATCCCGTTCTGGTAATCGACGGCCACCGCCAGGAAGTGCTGGATGACAAATTCCGGCAGATCGTAGGTCTGCAGGTGCTGTCGATACTCCTCCAGCGTCGACGGACTGTAGGTGATGGTGCGGCCGACGATGGCGCTGATTTCCTCGGCAATTTGCTGATGGCTCAGTTCTACGGGACCGCACAACGGGTAGGTCTTGCCGATATGACCGGACGGCTGGGTCAGGAGCCTGGCGATCACACGGGCCTGATCTTCGGCGGCAATCGGTGCGTGCCGCCCGCTACCGTACGGCAGCGTTATCTTGTTTTCCTTGACGATCTGATCCAGCACCCACGGAAAAATCAGCCATTCGGAAAAAAACGTCGGGCGAATGTGCACCACAGGCACGCCCGACCAGTCGAGTACGCGCTCGGCGATCCAGTGGTCGCGGGCGGCGTGGCTCAGCGAGTCTTCGCGGGCGGAAATCTGCGACATTTCCACCACCACCTCGACGCCTGCGCGCCGTGCGGCATCGGCAAAATAGGCGGTCGCCTGAATGTAGCCGGGGCGAACCGGGTAGCACAGGTACGCGCCGGTCACGCCATCCATGGCACGCAAAATGTCGTCATGTTCCAGCAGGTCGCCGACAAAGATTTCGGCGCCCTCGTTCTGTAAGGCGGTGCTGCGTTCGTCCAGTTGATGCACGAAGGCCCGCACCACATGACCTTCATTGAGCAGATGACGGACGGTATGGACGCCGGTTTTACCGGTTGCTCCGGTGATGAGGTATTTGCGTGGCTGCATGATGGGTTCTCTCACTGTAATGAACGGGAAGTGGATCAGCTGTCGAAGGGGGCGTTGTCGATCAGGTCGCAGATATTCGGGCAATCGAAGCCATGGACATGGCGGCGTCCGACATCGGCGAGCCCGGTGCCAATGGCCGTATGGGGTTTGTTCCGGGCCACTTCGGCAATGGCCTGGGAAAAGGCTGCTTTCATGCCGATGCGGGGGTAGAGCGCGAGCGTGTCGTCGACCAGAGACGGGGTGATTTCATCCAGATGCAGGCCCATGACATCGACATGGGCGCCCAGATAGATCAGGGCGATTTCCGGCTGTTTGCGATCGGCGATGCCGGCGCTGGAGTGCAGGGCAATCGCATCCCAGACCTGTTCGGCTTTCGCCTGCGCATAACCGTTGGCCAGGAGAAAATGACGGGCGGCATCGGCGCCATCGACTTCAAAGCGCTGGTCGGCGGCAAACTCGGGCGTCAGCCCCAGATCGTGCAGCAGTGCGGCGAGGTAGACCGCTTCACGGTCGTACTGAAAGCCCCGACGCTGGCCAAGGAATTCGGCAAACCACCATGTCCGGTGCACATGATGCAAAAGCGCCTTGGAGTGGACGCGTTCCACGAGCGATGCGGCCTTGCGGGCTAGCTCGGAGTCTGGAGCGCTGAAGCCGCCGATGTTGATGGGTGTATTCATGTTGCCTCCCGAGGGATGAAGTGGACTTGCCGTTCACTCTAGGGATTTGGCGGATGGCACAATTGACTATTTACGGATGATTTGTGCCAATATGGCGCTTTGTACGCGCAGGAGTCAGCCGTGACCAGCAAGACGAAATCCGGCCGTCCATCGATTGGCCGCACGCCAAAACGCGTCGTGATATTGGGCTTGCCCCCCGTGGACGGGCTCGACGTGATCGGCCCGGCCGAGGTGTTTTCCCTGGCGAACACTCTGCACGGCGGAGCCTTCGCGCCCTACGTGCTTGAACTGGTTTGTGCAGGCGTCGACCCGCAAATGGCCAGTAGCACCGGCATCGGGCTTATGGCGCACACGACCCTTGAGCACGAGCGGCGTGCCGACAAGACCATCGACACGCTGATCGTGGCGACAGGCTGGCAAGCAATCGATCAGCTGGACGGGACGGCTATCGAATGGATTCGCACGAGGTCCGAAAACGTGCGACGGGTGTGCTCGATCTGTGTCGGCGCGTTCGCCCTGGCGGATGCAGGGCTGCTGGACGGGCGCCGTGCGACGACTCACTGGCGCATGGCACGTGACCTGGCCGAGCGTTATCCCAAGGTGCAGGTCGATCCGAATCCGATCTGGATCAAGGACGGCAACGTCTATACCTCGGCCGGCATCTCGGCGGGCATCGACCTGGCGCTGGCGCTGGTCAGCGAAGACCTGGGGGATGACGTCGCGCTGGACATCGCAAAAAACCTGGTGCTGTTCCTGCGCCGCCCCGGTGGGCAGGCGCAGTTCAGTATCGCCCTGCAATCGCAGCAGGTCCCCGGTTCAAATCTGGATGAGCTGTGTCACTGGATCAGTGAGCACCTGAGTTCGCAGCTGACCGTGGAAATCCTGGCGGACCGCTTTGCTACCAGTGTCCGAACCTTGATACGGATCTTTCAGCGCGAGTTGCAGACCACCCCGGCCAAGTACGTTGAAGACGTTCGGCTGGAAGCCGCGTGCCGAGAGCTTGAACTGGGCGGACGCTCGATGGAGGAGGTCGCACGCCGATGCGGTTATCACAGCGTCGATGTACTGAGGAAGGTTTTCGTCCGGCGCCTTGGTGTGAGTCCCAGGGAGTACGCGCAACGTTTCGCGCCAGACGTGGGATAGGGGCGCCCGAGGCTTTCGGAGGATGTCGAGCTGTTCGATGCGCTGGAACTGGCGATTTGAGGATTGCCTCAGAACTCCAGACAGATCACGAAGGCCTCATCGAAATCAGGGTTCTCATTGATGCCATTCCTGGCATAGCCCCGGGGGTTGCAGACCACGCGGGTATTGCCCACCCGATAATCGAAGCTGCCATGGGTGTGGCCATGCAGCCACAGTGCCGGCTGCCACTTTTTGATCCGCGCTTCGAGGTCCGAGACAAAACTTGAGTTGATCGGCGAACCGGCAAACGTCGGGCTGATGCTCGACCGGGTCGGGGCGAAATGCGAAACCACCACCGTGGGCGTGCTGTTGTCGCGGGTGAAGCAGTCTTCCAGCCAGGCGACCGTCTGCAGAAACACCAGCTGGGAAATGGCCGGCGTGAATAGGTCTGGAAAGTCGGGGGCGATTTTGATGTGGCTGAAGTCACGGATCAGCTGAGTCGCCAGATCGATGCCCAGCGCCCGATCTTCAGGGCTGTCGAGAAGGCGATAGTCAGACCACAAGGTGCAACCGAGAAAACGCACGCCGTCGTGGATGTACTCCGAACGTTCCAGAATGTGGATCCGGGTGCCTTGCGCCAGGCTGTTCAACTGTTCGTAGGTGGAGACCAGGTCACTGCCATAGAACTCGTGATTGCCCGCCACGTACAGCAGCGGAACCGGGCAGGCCCTGGCCCACTCGATGGCCTTGGCCGGCCGGGCGATGTCCCCGGCGAGCACAACAATATCGGCATCCACGGCGGGAAAGGGGACCGAGTTGACGGACAGGTGCATGTCGGACAGCAAGGCGATGCGCATCGGTCGACTCCGGCGTGTCTTGAGGGGCAGGCCATCCAAATTACCCGTTGTCGACCCGTTGCCACAAGCCGGCTTTACGCCACGCCGCAATACAAATGTGGGAGCGCAAATCTGTCGTACGCCGAAAATCCACTGTGGGAGCGAGCTTGCTCGCGATGGCTTTGTGTCAGGCGATGAGTATTTTGAGGGCGTACATATCCGGTTTTGAGGTAACGGCGACTATTGGTTCCGCCCTTACGGCGGGTTACTTGGAAGAGCCCCAAGTAACCAAGGGCTCTTGCCCCTGACATTCGGTGCCTCGCTGTGGCTCGGCATGCCCTCGCTCCGGTCCTGCTCCGTGGGCCCGCCGCCATCGGCCATCCATGGCCGGGGGCGGCTAACCCGGCATCCATGCCGGGTTACCCACTGCGCAGAACCTGCGCTCGGCCTCACGAGGGGGCGTACACCGCAAAAGCAAAAGCAAAAGCAAAAGCAAAAGCGAGGCGGCCGGCCTGCTCGCGATGAGGTTGACCTGTTTACTTCAAATACCACCCCCACGGCTGGTCGCTGACGTACTCGGTCACCTGCTTGACCTCAAGATAATTGTGCAACCCCCATTGCCCCAGCTCCCGGCCAATGCCGCTGTGTTTCATCCCGCCCCAGGGTGCTTCGACGAAGGTCGGTTGCGAGCAGTTGACCCAGACGATGCCGGCGCGCAGCTGGTTGGCGACCCGGGCGGTGCGTTGCAAGTCAGCGCTCATCACGGCGGCAGCCAGGCCGAAGCGGCTGGCGTTGGCCATTTGTACTGCTTGCTCTTCGGTCTTGAAGCGCTTGATGCACAGCACCGGGCCGAACACTTCTTCACGCCACAGAATGCTGCTATGACCGGGCTCGTCGAAAATCGCCGGCTCGACGAAGTAACCTTCGCGCAAGTGCGCCGGTCGCCGTCCGCCGGTGAGCAAACGGGCGCCGCTGGCCAGGCCCTGGTCGATGAAACCGAGCACCTTGTCGTATTGGCCCTGGCTGACCAGCGGCCCGAGCAGAACGCCGGGCTGCATACCGCGGCCGATGCTGATCTTGCGGGTTTCTTCCACCAGTCGTTCGATCAGGCGCGGAGCGATGGTTTCCTGCACCAGCAGGCGTGAAGTCGCGCTGCACACCTGACCCTGGTTCCAGAAAATCCCGAACAGAATCCACTCCACGGCGGCGTCGACATCGGCGTCGTCGAACACGATGAGCGCAGACTTGCCGCCCAGTTCCAGGCTGATGTTCTTGATGTCCCGCGCCGCCGCCGACATGATTTTCGCCCCGGTGGGTACACTGCCGGTGAAGGCCAGTTTGTCCACGCCCGGGTGTTCTGTGAGCGGGCTGCCGGCGTCGGTGCCAAGGCCGGTGACCACGTTCAGCACTCCGGCTGGCAAGCCGATACGATCGGCGGCGGCTGCCAGTTCCAGCGCGGTCAGCGGCGTCAGCTCGGACGGTTTCAGCACCACCGTGGCCCCGGCGGCCAAGGCCGGTGCGACCTTCCACGCGGCCATCAGCAGCGGGTAGTTCCAGGGGATGATCTGCCCGGCGACGCCAATCGGTTCGTGGCGGATGCGGCAGCGGAAACGCTCATCCGGCAAGGCCAGCGGTTGGTCCTGTTGCTGATCCAGTTCGCGGGCCAGCCCGGCGTAGTAACGGAAGCAACCGATCGCATCGCCAATGTCCCACTGCGCTTCGGGCAACGGCTTGCCGTTGTCGCGCACCTCCAGTTCCGCCAGTGCCTGCTGGCCGGTTTCCAGTTCATCGGCCAGCGCCTCCAGCCATTGCGCACGCTCGGCACCGCTGGTCTGGCCCCAACCATTGTCGAAGGCACTCCGGGCCGCGCGCACGGCATGGTCGACGTCTTCTTCAGTACCCGCTGCCACGCGGTGGAAGGCTTGTTCGGTGGCCGGATCGATAACGTCCAGATAGCCGCCCAGGTCCGGGCTGACCCATTCGCCGTTGATGTAGAGCTGATCACGCATGGTGCGACTCCTTGACGCCGGTACGGCGGTTTTGCAGATGGCGGGAAGTAAACAGCAGGGCCAGCGACACGCAGATGATCACCGTGGAAATCGCGTTGATCTCCGGCGTCACGCCGCGGCGGATGGAGGAAAAGATGTAGATCGGCAACGTCGTTTCGGAACCGGCGACGAAAAACGCGATGATGAAGTCGTCGAAGCTGAAGGTGAAGGCCAACAGGAACCCGGCCATGATCGCCGGGCTGATCTGCGGCAGCGTCACTCGCCAGAAAGTGTCCATAGGTGGCGCGTACAGGTCGGCAGAAGCTTCGAGCAAGGCCTTGTCCAGGGAATCGACGCGGCTGCGCACGATCACCATGACCAGGGCCATGGTGAACAGCGAATGCGCGGCGATCACGGTGAAGAACCCCATGTTCAACTTCGGCACCGTCGGCAGCCAGCTCGCCAGCAGCGGGTTGATCAGGTCGAACAGGCTGATGAAGGCAATCAGTGTCGAGATGCCGATGACGATGCCCGGCACGATGATTGCGCAATAGGTCAGGGCATCGAACAGCAGGCGCACTTTGGCGCCGCAGCGCTGCAAGCCGAACACCGCCAGGGTGCCGAACAGCGTGGCAATCACTGCCGAACTGCAGGCGATCAGCGCGCTGTTGCCCAGGGCTTCCATGATGAACGGGTTGCCGAACGCGGTGCCGAACCATTGCACCGAGCAGCACTGGAACGCCAGGCCACTGCGCCCGGCGTTGAAGCTGAACAGCACGATCAAGGCAATCGGCGCGTAGAGAAACAGGTACAGCGAGGTTGAATAGCTGCGCAGCCACATGTCACAGGCCTCCGTCGGCAGGGCGGCCGCCGTAGCGCGCCACCAGTTTCAAGTACACGCCGATGATCAGCAGCATCATCGCCACCAGCGTCATGGCCAGCGCACTGCCGAACGGCCAGTTGCGCGATTGCAGGAACAGGTCGACCAGCGCGTTACCGACAAAGAACACCTTGCCGCCACCGAGAATGGCCGGGATCAGGAACTCGCCCATCAACAGGATGAACACCAGCATCACCCCGGTGATGATCCCCGGCGCGGACAGCGGCAGGGTGATCCGGCGAAAGCTTTCGAAGGCGCTGGCACCGAGGTCGGCGGACGCTTCGAGCAGGCGCTTGTCGAGTTTTTCCAGGCTGACGTAGATCGGGAACACCATCAGCGGCAGGTAGCCGTAGACGATGCCGATCAGCACCGCCCACGGCGTGTTGATCAGCCGCACATCCTCAAGCCCCAGGCTGGCCAGCAGCGCCGGAATACCCTTGCCGCTGAGGATGAAAATCCACGCGTAGGTGCGGATCAGGAAGCTGGTCCAGAACGGCACGATCACCAGCGTCAGCAGCAGCGAGCGGTTCCTGCTGACCTTGACCGCCAGAAAGTACGCCAGCGGATAAGCCGCCACCAGGCACACCAGGGTGCCCAGCGGCGCGAGCATCAGCGTGTTGCTGAATGCCGCGCCGCGAGAGCCGAGGTTCAGGTAGTTGGCCAGGGTGAAGCCACCGGCGTAACCGCCCACGGCGCTGCGCTCGCCGAAACTGAAGACCAGGATGATCACCAGCGGCATCAACAACAGCAGCAGGAACCACAGGGTCGAAGGCAAGAGCATCAGCAGAGTGATGCGCCGGCCGAGGCTGCGCCGTTGGCGAACCTCGGCCGACAGGGTATGGCCCGACTGCACCGTTTGCGGGTGGGCGGCGGCATTCATGGGTGACTCCTCATTGGCCATGGTCAGGCGATCAGGCGGATTTGAAACGCGCCATCAGTTCGGCGCGCGCCGGGCTGGTCAGCGTCGCGGCGGCACCGAACTCCAGCGGGCTCAGGGCCTCGGCGGCCGGGTACATGATCGGATCGTCGAGCATCGCCACCGGCAGCAGCGCGTCGACACGCTTGTCGCCGCTCGGGTAGCCGTGGCTCAGCACTTCGAGCTTGTTGTGCTGTGGGTCGAGCAGGTAGTTGATGAAGGCGTAGGCGGCGTCCTTGTGCTCCGAGCTTTTGGGAATCGCGAAGAAGTCGCTCCACAGCTCACCACCTTCCTTGCCCAGTTCGAACTGCATTTGCGCGTTGTCGCGGTGCAGTTGCGAGGCGTCGCCGGTCCAGGACATCGCCAGCCAGGCATCGCCGCTGCGCATCGACGGCTGGATGTCGGAGTTGATCGCGAACAGGTGCGGCTTGACCTCGATCAGCAGTTTTTCCGCGTCGGCCAGTTCTTTCGGGTCCAGGGAGTTGAAGCTGTAGCCGAAGCTTTTCAGCGCGTTGCCGATGGCGGTCAACTGGTAGTCGTGGACCATCGTGCGGCCGCTGGCCGGGCCCTGGGCGGTGGCCCAGAATTCCTTCCAGCTGGCGGGGCCGTTCTTCAGCTTGCCGGCGTCGTAGAGCATGCCGGTGGTGCCCCAGTTTTTCGGCACCGCGTAGACCTTGCCGTCCACCGTGCCCTGGGCCATGAACTTCTGCTGGAACGCCGAGGCGTCGAAGTTGGGAATGCGCGACAGGTCCAGCGGCTCGATCAGCCCCAGGCCGACGTAGGTGCTGATGGTGTAGTTGGTCGGCACCAGCACGTCCCAGCCACTGCCGCCGGCCTGCAATTTGGCGAGCATTTCTTCGTTGGAGCCGAACACGCTCATCGACACCCGGGCGCCGGTGGTCTTGCCGAAGGTGTCGAGGTTTTCCTGGCTGTGGTAGTTCGGCCAGGTCGCCAGCGACAGGCGATCACCCAGCTTGGTTTGCTCGGCAGCCTCGGCGGTGGAGGTCAGCAGGCCGGGCATGTTGGTGGCGACCACGGCAGCGGCAATCCCCAGGCCGGTGCGGCCAAGGAAATCGCGACGACTGATCGAGCCGTTCTGCCAGCTGCGCAGGGTTTTTATAAAAGTCTTCTGGTCCATAGCACGCTCCACATCCGGTTGATGAAACGAATCGATGATTTACAACGCCATGGCCAGACCATTGGCGTGATCCCAGCCGACGCAAACTGGCGCGCCGTGTTCGAATGCATTGGCGCCGTGATCCTGCTGGCGCGGCACCCGCACGCAGACCACGCCGAAGGCCTGGGTGCGCACGCGGTATTCGGTGGAATTGCCCAGGTAGATGCGGTCCTCGACGTAGCCTTGCAGCTTCACTTCCCGGGCCATCTCGGCGTTGGCCCCGGCGATGCTGATCAGCTCCGGCCGCACCGCTATGCAGCCGGCAGCGTTGGCGCTCAGGCCCTTGCCGGTGGGGGTGAGTGGGCTGGTCAGCTCCAGCCCTTGCTCGGTGCGCAGCACCACCGAGTTGCCATTGAGTTGGCGCACGGTGCCGTCGAACAGGTTGGACTCGCCGATAAAGTCGGCCACGTAACGGCTGGCCGGGGCTTCGTAGAGTTGTTCCGGGGTGGCGGTCTGGATGATCGAACCGTTGTGCATCACGCTAATGCTGTCGCTCATCGACAAGGCTTCTTCCTGGTCGTGGGTGACCAGCACGAAGGTGATGCCGACCTCGCGCTGCAGACGCAGCAATTCCGACTGCATCTCCTTGCGCAGCTTGCGGTCCAGCGCGGCCAGCGGCTCGTCAAGCAGCAACACCGTCGGCTTGTTGACCAAGGCGCGGGCGAGGGCGACACGCTGTTGCTGGCCGCCGGACAACTCACTCGGCTTGCGCTGGCCGAAGCCGCTCAGACGCACCATCTCCAGCGCTTCATCGGCCATGCGCATTTGCTGTTTTTTGTCCGGGCGCGGCGTGCGATAACGCAGTCCGTAGGCAATGTTCTGCGCCACGGTCAGGTGCGGAAACAGCGCGTAATGCTGGAACACCATGTTCACCGGCCGCTCGAAGGCCGGCACACCGGCCACGCTTTTACCGGCCAGACGGACCTCGCCGCTGGTGGGCTGCTCGAAGCCGGCGATCATGCGCAAGGTGGTGGTCTTGCCGCAGCCAGAGCCGCCAAGAAAGGAATGAAACGAGCCGCGCCGCACCGCGAAATCCAGACCGCTGACGGCCTGCACCTCGCCATAGCGTTTGACCACATTGCAGAATTCGATATCGCTTGGCGGGGTGTTGTTCACGAGGCGGGCTCCCTTGCAGTGATGAATCAGTGCGTCGGGGGCCAAACTAGCAATCGGGGTTTTGCGGTGTATATATCCCTTGGGGGATAGGAGGGTGGGGTTATTGATAGACCCCATGCTCAATTCGAGTCAGATAATCCTCAACCTTCTGGAATCCCTGCGAGTCGCCGAGCAGTTCCTGCGGGACATGGTTTTCCAGTGGCTTGCAGGGTTTTTTTAGCCACGCCTTTGCCAACTGTTGATTGCCAAATACGTTGATGGCGTGTTTCAGAGCTTTTGCATGCAGGGTTTTGTTTTGCTGTTTTAGCCGCACTGGTGTGATCTCCGTTGCCAGTTTGATACGTGTCAGCAGCCTCCACGTTAACCTTCGCATTTCCGACGACAAACCCTAAAAGTACGTCGGATATTTCCCGTGTTTTCAGGCAGATTTAAACGCTGCTAGACCACGAAAATTCGCGCGTTTGCCGTTGTTTTAGCGTTGTTGTTTAAGTGCGCTCTACGTTACTTCATGAAAGCTACAACACCTTGCGTCGTTGCCTACAGGTACGCCAGAATCCGCCGGCTTGTGCGCCTTTGGGCTGGGTTTTATCGTTCCCGCGTCGCTGCCAATTCAGCGACCGGGCTTGGAACCCCGAGGAATAAACGGCACAAGGCGTGCCGCTTAACATATGCTGCGCACCTTCAAGTGTGCACTCCGTTATGGCGGCTGTGCGCGGGAGACCTTAGGGTCTGCCGGGTTCCGTTTACCCCGGGTTCCAACCTGCGTACAGCTGCCACCCCTTCGCTTGGAACCGAATGGAGCAGCTCCAACTCGTAGACGGAGACTTGCCATGTTCAAGGTCACACCCAACCCGCCGGACACCGATCCAGCATCCCCATACGAAAGCCTCGACTCCAAAAAACTCCACGAAGCCGCCGAGCGCGCCCTCGATCATTACCTCAACCCCGGCCCCCAGATCATGGCGACGCCGCGCACACCCAGCACCATGTTCATCGTCAATCCCGAACTCAATACCGAAACCTTGTTGGTGCACGCGTGCGAATCGCTGGCGTCGGCCAATGTCATGGCCAACGATCTGGCGGATCATCTGGAAGGGTCGAGCCGCAACGCGCTGTTGGGCATTGCGCAGGTGATCATGCTGGGGGAGTTGGCAGTGAACCGGGCGCTGGATCAGCTTGATCCGCCCTGACCACAATCTCCAGATCACCGATAGACCTGTGGGAGCGAGCTTGCTCGCGATGGCGGTGTGTCAGACACATGGATGTTGAATGTATGGCCGCCATCGCGGGCAAGCCCACTCCCACAGGGTTTTCTGTTAACCGCCCGGCCTCAGGCTTGCAGCTTGAGGCCGGGAGCCTGCAACGGATCCTCCGTCAACTCCCGAATAAACAACCCCAGCAACTCCGACTGGCTGCCAATGCCCAGCTTGGCGTAGATGTTCTTGCGGTGAATCTTCACCGTGCCGGGGCTGATGTTCAGTTGTTCGGCCACCGAGGCGCTGGAGTGGCCGCGCAACAACAGTTGGACAATCTCCTGCTCGCGCCCGGTGAGGATGTGCGCGCCGAAGTGGTCGAAGGCTTCGCGGATCTTGAAGTCCAGGTCTTGCGCCGGGCGCGGTTGCTGAGCCTGACGCAAGCGCCAGGCTTCACTGATGACCTGCTCGACCACCGCTTGCGCACACTCGACCAACTGCATTTCGTCCCGGCTGAACGCACAGCTGGCGCTGGATCGCATCAACGACAACACCGCCGTGGCACCACCGCCGAGGTCGACGAAAAACGCCACTTCCTCGGCCAGACCCGTCTGCTGGTAATAGGTCAGGAAGTACTCGCCGAGGTAGAAGTGGTCGGGGGCAAACTGGCGCAAACGCCACAATCCCGGTGCCTGTCCGCGTGTGCAGGCCAGATAGAACGGATCGAGCAGGTAAGGCCCGCACTGATAGTCGTCGACATACACCGCACGCTTGTCCGCCGAGAACGTATCGAACAACGCCAGTGGCCGGTGATTGCCTTCGTAGACAAACAACACGAAATGATCGACCGGGCAGATTTGCCGGATCCAGTGGCTCAACCCCGACAGCCGCGCATGCCCGGCAGTCAGGTCGAGCAGGTGGGCGACTCCGGTGGTCCAGAGTTTCAGTTCCTTGGGGCGCATGGCGGCTACAGGCAGAAGAGGATGGCCTGTGGATGCACAAAGTACGCCATGGCGCTTTAGTCCGTGTGGAGCGGGGCCGGTGGCGGTGCGCCGTGGAAAAGACGCACCGCAACAGGGCCGGGTGTTACCGAGTGCTACAGGGCGGGTAGCAAAAATGATCGGCTGAATCCTTCAGCGAGCACTCCGGGTCGAAGGCAACAGTATCGTCAAAATCCCCAGCAACGGCAGGTACGAACACAGCGTGTAGACGTACTCGATGCCATGAATATCCGCCAGGTGCCCGAGCAACGCGGCGCCAATGCCGCCGAATCCGAACATCAGGCCGAAGAACACCCCGGCGATCATGCCGACGTTGCCGGGCACCAGTTCCTGGGCGAAGACCACGATCGCCGAGAACGCCGAGGCGAGGATGAAGCCGATGATCATGCTCAGCACGCCCGTCCAGAACAGGTCGACGTAGGGCAGGGCGAGGGTGAACGGCGCGGCGCCGAGGATGGAAAACCAGATCACTTGCTTGCGGCCGATCCGGTCGCCGATGGGGCCACCAAAGAAGGTGCCCGCCGCGACGGCACCGAGGAACAGGAACAGGTACAGCTGCGAACTGGCCACCGACAGGTCGAATTTCTCGATCAGGTAGAAGGTGAAGTAACTGGTGAAGCTGGCCATGTAGAAGTATTTGGAGAACACCAGCAACGCCAGCACCACCAGGGCGAATGTCACCCGCCGTTTCGACAGACCGTGGGTGGCCTTGCTGCCTTGCTTGAGCTTGAACAGGTTCAGGTGATTGCGGTACCAGCGGCTCAGGCCGTATTGCACGAGGATGGCAAACACCGCGAACAGGCCGAACCAGGCGACGTTGCGCTGGCCATAGGGAATGATGATCGCGGCGGCCAGCAATGGGCCGAAGGCGCTACCGGCGTTGCCACCAACCTGAAAGGTCGACTGCGCCAGGCCATAGCGACCCCCCGAGGCCAGCCGCGCCACCCGCGAGGTCTCAGGGTGAAAGGTCGACGAGCCAACCCCCACCAGCGCCGAGGCCACGAGAATCGCCGGGAAGCTGCCGACCATCGACAGCATCAGAATACCGATCAGGGTGCAGACCATGCCGGCCGGCAACAGCCACGGCTTGGGATGACGGTCGGTGTAGAAACCGATCCACGGTTGCAGCAGTGAAGCGGTGAGCTGGAAGGTCAGGGTGATCAGGCCGACCTGGGTGAAGCTCAGGCCATAACTGGCCTTGAGCATCGGGTAGATCGACGGTAGCACGGCCTGGATCAGGTCGTTGATCAGGTGCGCCAGCGCGCAGGCGCCGATGACGCGCATGACCAATGGGCTGGCCTGGCTGGCCACCGAAGCGGTGGGTGACGGTGAACTGAGGGTGGTGGTCGACATAGGCGAGTTTCCGGATAAAAAACGCGAACTGCGAACGCAAGGCGCAGCCCATTTCAGGGTTCGGCGTTATCCTATGGGCCCTGAAGACGCCCGTCTCGCGCAACCCGGGCATGGACCATCGCAAAAAGGGCGTCATGATCAAACCATTGCAGACATTTCTTGCGGAGATCGACCAGGGCGGCTGGAGCGTTCGCAGCAGTGCGACCGACTACCCGGAAAACTGGTTCATCCCGCCGCACTCCCATGAAAAGCATCAACTGATCTATGCCATCGAAGGCGTGATGGTGGTGCACACCGCCATCAGCCAATGGACGGTGCCGCCGAGCCGTGGCATCTGGATGCCGAGTGGAGAAGTGCACTCGATTCGCTGCGTGGGGCCGATCAAGATGCGCAGCGTTTTTGTGCACCCTGACGCGAGCCCGGATCTGCCCGCCGAAACCCGGGCGGTGAGTGTGTCCGCATTGTTGAGTGAACTGATCAAGGTTTCCGTCGATTTCGACTTTGCCTGCGAGCCGGACTCGCGGGAAGCCCGGGTGCTGCGGCTGATCCTGGATGAACTGACGATCCTGCCGACCTTGCCATTGAACCTGCCGCAGCCCAGCGATCCACGTATCAACCTGATCTGTAGCGCGTTGCATCGTGATCCCGGGGATGGGGCGACGTTGTCGGACTGGAGCGCCCGGTTGAGCCTCGACGCCAAAACCATCCAGCGAAGGTTTCGCAAGGAAACCGGCATGACCTTCGGCCAATGGCGCCAGCAAGCGCGACTGCTGCTGGCGCTGGAACGCATAGCCGTCGGGGAGAAGATCATCGACATCGCCGGGGAGCTGGGATACGACAGCCCGAGCGCGTTCACGACCATGTTCAAGAAGCAATTTGGCAAGACGCCGAGTGATTTTTTCAAGTGAGGCGGCCGCCCGTGGGACGGCCGCTTCACGCCTGAATCAGGTCAGGATCCTTGCGGCGTTTCACCTCGCGCCAACCGGGCATTGATGTCTTCGATGACCGCCGGCAGATCGACGATGGTGTCGATCAGGTAGTGCGGGCGCGAGCCCTCGAACATCCTGACGATGCGGGCCCGCTCGCTGTCCAGCCTGTCGGAGGGCAGGGCCTTGTATTGCTCGTAGGTCAAGCCCAGGGCATTGCCGGAACAGGTCAGCGCCACCGTCCACATCCCGGCGGCCCGGCCTTCGAGAATGCCGGGCCAGGTGTCGTCGACCTTGACGCAGGCGGCGACGTCGCTGATCCCCAGGGCAATCACGTTGGCCAAGGCCTGGGCCGGGTAGGGGCGGCCGTTTGGCACCTCGTCGGTGGCCACCACATGGTCCGCCACGTAGCCATTGTGCCGCGCCAGCTCGACCACTTTTTCCATGACCACGGCCGGGTAACCGGAGCAAGAACCGATTTTCAGGCCCTTGTCGCGCAAGGCATTGATGGTGTTCAGCGCGCCGGGAATCAGGGCCGAGTGCAGGGCGATTTTCTCGATCTGCAGTGGCATGAACCGTTCGTACAGTGCGGTGACATCGTCATCGGTCGGCAGGCGGTCAAACACTGCACGGTAGCGTTCGGCGATCTGCGGTTGATTGCACAGGGTGCGGATGTGATCCCACTTGCCCATGCCCATCGGGCCCCGCGCTTCTTCCAGCGAAACGGCGACGCCGAATTCGGCAAAGGCTTCGACGAAAATCTGCGTGGGGGCGAAGGAGCCGAAATCGACGACGGTGCCGGCCCAATCCAGGACCACGGCTTGCAGTTGGGTCGGTTGTTGGTAGTTCATGGTATTTCTCCATTTTTTGTTGTGGGCAGGCCGTCCCTCCTGTCGCCAGGAAGTAGGCCTATGGATTGCTCAAGGGTGAGGCGAAATCAGGTGGCCGGTGTCGGACTCGAGTCGAACAGCTCCGCGATCATTGGCCGGTTTCGGCGAATGCCCAGGCAGCACAGGTGGTAGTCGATGGAAAACGGGTGATTGACGAAGGTGATCGGTTTGGTGCCCGGGGTTTCGGCGTACTCGACCGCCGAGACGAAACCGATGCCGATGCCCTTGGCGATGGCATGCACGATGGCCTCGCGGCTGTTCAACTGCATGACGCAGTTCAGCGCGACGCCCAGGTGTTTGCAGCTTTCCTCCACCAGTTGACGAGTGCGGGAGCTTTTTTCCCGCAGCACCCATTTCTCTTCGCTGATCTGCTCGACATGTACTTCTTTCTGTCGGGCCCAGGGATGGTCGTCACGCACCACGGCAATGATTGGGTAGCGTCGGTAAAGCTGCGTGTCAAAACGCTGGTCGAATTCGGACAGGGCCAGGATCGCCACATCGATATCGAAGTTGAACAGGCGATCCAGGGTCTCCTTTTCCGCAGAAAACGAGGTTTCCAGTTCGATGTCCGGGTGCCGCTGCATCAGTTCGTAGGTCAGGTTCATCGCAATGGGTGGGGACACCGCGCCCAGGCGCAACATACCGGACTTGCGTTGCTTGAAACTTTGCAGCAATTGCACGGCTTCATCCTCCTGGCCGAACAGGCCCTGGGTAATCGCATAGAGCTGGTGCCCGGCGGCACTCATTTCGATAAAGCGGCCGCGGCGATGGAACAGTTCCACGGAAAACTTCTTCTCCAGGGCATTGACCTGCTCACTGACCGTGGGCTGGCCGACGCTCAAATACTCGGCGGCGAGGGTGAAGCTGCCGGTCTTGGCCACCGCATGAAATGAACGTAGCCACTTGTGGTACTGGTACATAGACGATCCTGTTCCTGAGCCGCTGCCATTGATTCAATCTGTCCAGCCGGGCAATCAACGCCTGATGAACAGCGCCACCGACGCGCTGCAGAGACAGGCAGCGGTGACCACGATGAAGATCAGCGAGGTGTTGCCGGTACTGTCGAGCATACTGCCGATCAGCGGTTCCGCCAGGCCGGCGAACAGGTAGGACGAGAAGTTCATCACCCCGGTCGCGGTGCCGGCGCGCTTGGCGCCCACCAGGTCCGGGCACAGCGCCCAGAAGCTGGAAGCGGGGCCGTACACGAAGAAACCGCAGAGGAACAAGGCTACAAGGCCGGTTGCGCTGTGGGGGGCAAGGGTCCACATCCACAGACTGGTCGCCGCGCCGAGGAACATGTAGAGCATGATCGCCAGGTAGCGTTTGGAGCCGAACAGTTTGTCCGAGATCCAGCCGTTGCTCAGTGCGCCGATGGCCATGCCGACCGGAAGGGCCACGGTGATCCACTTCGGATCGATCATGCTGTCGCCGGTCTTCCAGTTGGCACCCAGGAAGTGCACCGGCACCCAGACGATCAAACCGTAGCGGGCAGCGTTCTGAAACCCGAGGGACACGGCGGCGATGATCAGGCGAAAGTTTTTCAGAACAGCCTTGTAACGCTGCGCGGAGGTTTCGACTTCGCCATGGGCCACTTCATGGCTTTTGTCCTCGGAGTTGGCCACGCCCGTGTCAGCCGGCGGTTCGAAACCCAGGTCTTGCGGACGCTCGCGGGCCACCAGATAGAAGATGATGCCGCCTGCCAGCATGAGCAATACCGGCAGGCGGAAGATCCAGCGCCACTCCAGATGCATCACTTCCAGCACGACGATGGAGGTCACGTAGGAAAGCACCGACGCGCAGCCGGCCGCGAACACATAGAAGCCGTAGACCTTGCCGCGTTCGCCCGCGCTCCACCAGTTGGAGATCAGCCGACTGCCCGGTGCCCAGCCCAATGCCTGGAAGTAGCCATTGATGCCCCAGGGCAGGATCAGCCCGGCGAAACCGCTGGCGAAACTGGTCACCCAGTTGGCGCCGCAGGACAGCACGGCGCCCATGGTCATGATGCGTCGGCCACCGAATTTGTCGGCGAGGTTGCCGTTGATGGCCTGGCCAATGGCGTAGGCCCAGAGCATGGCGGCCGATGCCCAGCCAAGGTGCTCTTTGGTAAAGCCGAACTCGGCCTGGATACCGGGAATGGCAAAACCGAACGTTTGTCGCCCGGTATAGAAAAACAGATAGCAAAACATGGCTGCCAGCAGCATGCGCCACTGGGCGACGCGAAACGATGCGGTGTGTACGGCGAGACCTGGCATGGTTTGGGCACGATTCATGATCTTTTCCTTATTCTTGTTCGTTCCCTGCGAGTTGCATCGCAGGGTGCACTCTTTTTCAGGTGCAGCAGGAAATCGTCGCGGCTCGTTACGCCGCTGGCAGTGTAGTGTCTTTGGGGGGCTGGCGAGCCCTAGGCCGCTCGTGAGCCGATGAAGTTCTTGCCGCGTGCGCCCTGCAGGGCGAAATCGATCATGGTTTGGGCCTCTTCGGCCGTCACGCCGTAGTCGGCGAACTCGGTTTTCACCTCCAGGCTGTGCAGGAAGGCGCGCAATCGGGCCTGGGCTTTATCCAGGTCTGGCCCGAAAACCCGTTGCAGGGTCTTGTCGCGCGTTGCGTCGTGGCCCCAGGCAAGGCCCAACACCAGTGGCAGGGTGAAGGAACAGGCAATGCCGTGGGGCAAGCCGTAGTGCAAGGTCATCTCATAGGAGATGGAGTGGGCCAGTGCGGTCTTGGTGTTGGAGAACGCCATGCCGGCCTTGAGTGCGGCGAGGGCCATCCGGGAACGCAGTTCCTGGTTGGACAGGTCCCGCCGCAGCAAGGGCAGGCATTCGAGGATGTCCTCGATGGCAGAGATGGCAAACGTGTCGGAAAGCGGGTTGGCGTTGATGTTCCAGATCGACTCCAGTGCGTGGGACAGTGCATCCAGCCCGGTGGAAACGGTGACGCTGGCTGGCACCGTGAGCATCAGTTGCGGATCGATGATCGCGACACTTGGCCAGGTGCAGTCCAGGTGCAGCGAGTACTTTTTGTGATTGGCAGCGTCCCAGATCGTTGCCCAGGGCGTGACTTCACTGCCGGTGCCTGCCGTGGTCGGGGCCGCGATCAGTTGTTTACTGCGAACCGGAACGAAGGGTTTACCGCTTGCCAGCAATGCCAGCAACTCATCGAAGCGGCCTGACTCGGTGCCGACAATCAGTGCCTTGGCGGTGTCGATGGCACTGCCGCCACCGACGGCAATCACCGCATGGCAATCACCGGCCTCTTGCCAGAAGCGTTCATAGGTTGCGCGAAGTTGCGCGACATCGGGATTGGGCTGGACATCTTCGATCACGTAGACCAAGCGTTCGCCCAGCAACGCTTGAAGGCGATCCACCAGCCCCAGGCCACGGGCTTCGGGAAAGGTCACGACGGCAACGTTCTGGTGTTCGGTGATGGCGGCAAGCTCTTGCAGGCTGCCCCAGCCGAAACGGGTATCCACTGGATTGTGAAATCGGGCGGTCATGGCGGGTCCTTGGTTTTTGTTGTTGGAAGTGACGCCATGCTCGCGGTCCACGGACTGCTGCACAAATCGATAATTCGCAGGTTTGAATCGGCTGGGCCGATAACGGCCAGTGGCTGATGCTTCGCTTTCAATCCCAATAAAGAAACTACCTAGCTTCCTGCGGCAATTAACGTCAGCGATGGTGATTGCCTCAATACTCTGCACACGGGGGGTGTCATAGGCTGTGGGCTTTGAAAGCCGTTCGCCGGAGTCGCTATGCGTTTGTTTGAACTGATCACTTTTACCGTGCGCGTGCGCACAGTGGCCGATGCGCTGGTACGCATCGAGGCTGAGTTGGCGAAGCCGGAAGTCGGCGGGGTGTTAATGGGCTGCTGGGCCTCGGAAATCGGTCAGTTGAACCAGATTGCCGTGCTGCGCGGCTACGCCGACGAACACCTGAGGCAAGCGGAGCGCGAGCGTTTCCTGCTGGGGGGCGGGGCGTTTGGCATCAACGAGTTCATCACCGATCTGCGCATCGAAAACTACACGCTGTTTCCCTTCCTCGAACCCTTGAGTGCGGGCCAGCACGGTCCATTCTACGAACTGCGCGTCTACGACCTGGTCAGCAGCGGGTTGCAGCCCACCCTCGACGGCTGGAGCAAAGCCATCGAAGCGCGAACCGCCGAACAGTATTCGCCGGTGTACGCAGCGTTCTACGCCACCGACGGCGCGCTGCCGCGCTATCTGCACATCTGGCCCTGGACCACCCTGGAGCAGCGCCTGCAAGTGCGCACCCAAGCGGTCGCCGACGGCGTCTGGCCGCCGGAAAACTCCGGCCCGCAACTGCGCGACATGCGCTCGACCATCTACCTGCCCGCGAAGTTCTCGCCCATGCAATGACCCGGGCGCGGCTCGACTGACCGGGTGTGATTTCAAGGGCAGCGGATGCCTGCCTCAATGCAACGCCTGTTCGTCCAGGTACTCGTTCAGGCACTCGATGAAAGCCTGATGCTTGCGGGTGTGGCGGCGGTGCGCCGGGTAAATCACGTGGATTTTCCGGCCGAACTGCTCGGGGTCGAGGTCGGCGTCCGGCAGCAGTTGCACCAGTTCACCGCGCCGGATGTACGGTGCGGCGCTCCACTGCGGGCAGAACTGCAAACCCCGGCCGGCCAGCAGGGCACCGAAGAGGAAGTCATAGTTGTCGCTGCTCAACCGCGGTATTGGCTGGGCGATTCGTTTGCGTTGGCCCTCGTGTTCGAGCCACCAGTAATGCGGGTTCAGGGCGGGATGGCGAAACAACAGCCAATCGTGTTGATTGAACGTGTGCGGTTGCACCTCCAGCGGGTTGCGTTGCAGGTAGCGCGGGCTGGCACACAAGAGGATGCGGTTGGCGGTCAGCGGGCGCGTGATCAGATCCGGCAGCTCCACCGGCCCGTCGCGCACGGCCAGGTCGAACCGGCCTTCGACCAGGTCGACGAACTCATCGCTCAGCACCACGTCCAGGCGCATCTGCGGGTAGCGCTCGAGAAAGCGACAGCACACGGCATTGAGAAAGGCCGACGCGAACGAGGGTGGGGCGGTCACGCGCAACAGGCCGTACATTTCACGCTGCAGTTGACCGATGTCTTCCCGGGCCTGCTCCAGTTGCGTGAGCACTTGCCGTGAACTGGCGAGGAAAATTTCCCCGGCCTCGGTCAGCGCGATGCGCCGCGTGGAGCGCTCGAACAGGCGCGTGCCCAACTCTTCTTCCAGATGGGTGATGGCCCGGGTCAGGGCCGACGTGGTCTTGCCCAATTGCGAGGCGGCGCGGGTGAAACTGCCCTGGTCGGCGGTTTCGACAAACATCGCGATGGCGCTGAGTTGGTCCATTCAGTGTTTCCTGTTTGGAAAGTATGTGTTGCCTGGGCCGAGTATTCTTTACCGCTGCCCGGTTCGCTAGTCTCTCGGCATTCTTACAAGAAAAAGGTGCGGGACGATGAAGCGAATATTCCAGTCGGCATTGGCCATGGCTATTGGTCTTTCCTCTATGGAAAGCATGGCGGCCGCCGATCTGATTTTGCATAACGGCAAAGTCTTTACGGCCGAGCAGGGCAAGGCCCTGCAACAGGCCGTGGCCGTGGAGGACGGGAAAGTCGTCAAGGTCGGCAGCGACGCCGAGGTGCTGGCCCTCAAGGACCCTGGCACGCAGGTCATCGACTTGCAGGGCAAGGTGTTGCTGCCCGGTTTCATCGACACCCACAGCCATGCTGTGTTTGGCGGGGTGAAGCTCAAGTCCGCCGACCTTGAGACGCAAATGCTGCCGTTCGACGAACTGGAGCAGCGCTTGCGCGAGTGGCGTGACAACGGCAAGGCACGGCATGGCGATATCCTGGTCGTCGGTGGCACGCCCTCGACCTACTGGAGTCAGGTCGCGGAGTTTGAAAAGCGCTTCAACCAGGGTGAGTGGGCGGACACGCCGATCCTGTTCGTCGGGTGGGATTACCACACCGGTTGGGCCAACAAGACCCTGCTCAAACACGCCGGTATCGATGCCGAGCGGGTCAAGGCACTCACCGGCGAAGCGGTGGCGACCATCGGCCACCATGACGACAACACCCCCAACGGTTTCGTCGCCGATGCCGGTCTGTCGGCGGTGATGTCGCAGCTGCCGCCGGCCAGCCTTGAGCAATTGATCGGCGCCGCCGAAGCGGCCCGCGACCTTTATCACAGCCTGGGCGTGACGGCGCTGATGGACCCGGCGGCCAACGCGGTGCCCGGGGATGCGTTGTTCGACTTCAAGCCCACGGTGAAAAACGTCGGGGTGCTGCCGGCCTACAAGGCATTGGCGGACAAGGGTGAACTGCGCATGCACGTGGCGGCCTTGATGGTCGTCAACCCCAAGAGCAAACCCGCCGACCTTGAGGTCATGGAGCAGGTCCGTCAGCAATTCGCCGACGTCGACAATCTCAGCCTGCCGGGCATCAAGGTGTTTGCCGACGGCGTCGCCGAGTTTCCGGCGCAAACCGCGTCGTTGCTGTCGCCCTACAAGAACTCGCTCAAGGGCGGCGAACTGCTGATCGACCCGGCGCACTTCGGTGAGCTGGTGGGGGCCGCCGATGCCCGCGGCTGGCTGGTGCATGTGCATGCCATCGGTGATCGTGCGGTGCGTGAATCCCTCAATGGCATCGAGCAGGCGCGCCGCGACGGGCACAACAATGTGGCCCACTCCATCACCCACTTGCAGATGGTCAACCCGAAGGAATTCACCCGCTTCAAGCCGCTCAATGTCATTGCCTCCATGCAACTTTACTGGGCTTCGGCAGACGAACTGAGCATCGATTTGCTGCAGCCTTACATCAATGCCATGCAATTTCAGTTCATGTACCCGGCGCGTTCGCTGCTCAAGAACGGCGCGACTATCTCCGGGGCCAGCGACTGGCCGGTGTCGACACCGGATCCGTGGAAAGCGATCGGCCAAGCCATCAGCCGCAAGGGCCCCAAGGGTGTGCTGAACCAGGCCGAAGCCATCGACCGCGAAACCATGTTCTACGCCTACACCCGCAACGCCGCGAAAACCATTGGCCTGGAACATCAGATCGGCTCGCTGACCCCTGGCAAGCAGGCCGACATGATCGTTGTCGATCGCGATGTGTTCAGTGCGCCTGAAGCGCAACTGGCCGACACCCAAGTGCTCAAGACTTATTTCGCCGGCCGCGAAGTCTACAGCCGCCCGTAACTCCCCCCTGTTCGCCCACCCTTTGCCTCACCGGCAAGGGGAGGGCGAAGCCTTGCCCGCTCAATAATAAGAAAGGACCTGAAACATGCATCGCCCTGCATTGACCCTGTTTGTCGCCTGCACTTTTTTGCCGCTGGCCGCCCACGCCATCACGCTGAACGATGACTTTCAACTGATGCTCAAACCGGCGGTGGTCAGCGACTATCGCAGCCGTGGTTTGTCATTGACCCTGGGCGACCCCGCCGCGCAACTGGACGCCACGCTGCTGCACAGCAGTGGTGCCTACGCCGGGGTCTGGACCTCCAATGTCGATTTCGGCCTGAACTATAAAACCCGGTTGGAGCAGGATTTTTACGCGGGCTTTTACAAGCAGATCACCGATGACGTCAGCCTCGATCTGGGTTACCTCAAGTACACCTACGCCAGGCAATCGGACTTCAATCAGAGCGAGGTCTACGCCATTGTCAAAGCCTATGGCTTCAAGTTCGCCAGTTACTACTCCAACGATTTGCAGACATACGTGGGCAAGGACCAGGACACGCTCTATACCTACCTGGGCTACAGCTACGCGCTACCGGCGGACACGGGGCTTGAGGTGCGCTATGGCCGATTCGATTTCAAGGATGACGTGTTCGTGTCCGGCAGCGGCCATGTGCGCGGCGACTATCACGAATGGGAAGCGCGGCTGACGCACAGCGCCGTAGGCGTTGACTGGGCGGTGGCGTACATCGACACCGACCTTTCCGAGCACGAATGCACGAGCTACTACGGCTATGGCGACGTGTGCACCGCCACCGTGGTGGTCAGCGCCAGCAAGACCTTCTGATCAGGGCTCGGCATTTCCTGATCCCTGATCTGGAGGGCCTGCTGTCGTTGTCCTCAGAAACGATCCAGCCTGTACGGCGCAGTCGCCGGCAGGCTGTGAGGCTGGGTGCCGATCAAGGGCGATGCCATTTGCGCAATCATTTCCGCCGTGACCGCCGCCTGGGTCAACCCCAGATGCTGATGGCCGAAGGCGAGCAGGACCTTGCCGTCGCATACCCGGTCGATGATTGGCAGGGAGTCGGGCAGGGAGGGGCGGAAACCCATCCACGGCGTGGCCGCTTCGGCACTCAGGTCGCGTTTGAACAGGCCTTTGCTCAGGCGATGCAACTGCCAGGCGCGCTCCATGGTCGGTGGACATTCGAGGCCGGCGAATTCAACGGTGCCGGCCAGGCGCAGGCCCTCGGTCATCGGCGTCATGATGAACTTGCGCTCCAGAGAGGTGACGGCAAACGGCAAGCGCCCGTGTTCGTGGGGCAGCATCAGGTGATAGCCGCGCTCGGTGTCCAGCGGCACTTTCTTGCCGGTCAGCGCGGCGGTGAGCTTCGCGGAATGTGCGCCGCAGGCAACCAGCACTTGTCGACTGATGATGCGGCCCTGATCCGTGATCAACGACACGCCGTGTTCATTCAACTGCCCGCCCTCGACCCGCTGCTTGAGGAACTGCACGCCGCTGCTTTTGGCGGCGTGGACCAGTTCGCCGACCACCCGGAAGGGATCGAGGAAATGCCCGGTTCGGGGGAAGAACAAGCCGCCGCGGATCTGCTCGCTGAGTTGCGGCGCCGCATCGCGGACGGCCCTGGCTTGCCAGAAATCCACCGGAACCTGCTGCTGGCGCATGCGCGACTGTAGCGCTTCGATCGACTGCTGCGAGTCGGGACGCTCGAACACCAGCAGCGAGCCGTCTTCTTTCATCAGTTCAGGACGGTCGATGGCCTCCAGCAACCGGTGCCAGGCACCCAGGCTGCTTTCATTGAGCGCGCGGATGCCGGCCACGGTGCGCTGGAACGGCGCCGGGCGCAGGTTGAGCAACAGGCGCATGAACCAGGGCAGGGCCCGGGGCATGTATTTCCAGTCCAGGCGCAGCGGGCCCATCGGGTCCATGAGCATGGCGGGCAGGCGTTTGAGGATGGACAGGTCGGCGATGGGGAACACCTGCTCGGTGGCCAGGTGCCCGGCATTGCCGAACGAGGCGCCACGGCCGGGTTCCTGTTGATCGATGACCACCACCCGCCGGCCCTGGCGAGCCAGGCGCAGGGCGCAGGCGACGCCGATGATCCCGGCGCCGATCACGGCAACGTCTGCCGCTGTTTGCGAATGGTTCAAAGGGGAATGGTTGGACATGGCCTAGGCTTCTCTCTGGCCGTCGAGCAGGCGACGCAACTGCAACGGATTGTCGTGCTTGAGCGCGGCCGGCAACAAGGCGTCCGGGAAGTCCTGGTAGCAGACCGGGCGCAGGAACCGCAGGATGGCGGCGGTGCCGACCGAGGTGGTGCGTGCATCGGAAGTCGCCGGGAACGGGCCGCCATGGACCATGGCATCGCACACCTCGACCCCGGTCGGCCAGCCATTGACCAGCAGGCGCCCGGCCTTGCGCTCCAGGGTCGGCAGCAATGCCCGGGCGCTGTCCACGTCGGCATCGTCCAGGTGCAGGGTGGCGGTCAACTGGCCTTCCAGGTGTTCGATGACCTGGCGAATTTGCTCGTCGCTGGCACATTGCACGACCAGCGACGCGGCGCCGAACATTTCTGCCTGCAAGGCCGGGTCGGCGAGAAACTCGCTGGCCTGGGTGACAAACAGCTGAGCCTGGCACTGGTTAGGCGTTTCGCCCTTCAGGCCGGTGGCCACCGATTGCGCGTGGGCATGCTCGGATAGCGCGCCGACGCCGGCCTCGTAGGCATTGAAAATGCCGGGGGTGAGCATGGTCTGCGCCGGGCTGCGCTGCAGCAGTTGCGCAGCCGACTGGATGAAGCGCTCAAGGTCTGGGCCTTGGCGGGCAATCACCAGGCCTGGGTTGGTGCAGAACTGGCCGGCGCCTTGGGTGAGGGAGGCGACGAAGCCTTGCGCCAGTGCTTCGGCTCGCGACTCCAGCGCCGCCGGGAACAGCAACACCGGGTTGATCGAGCTCATTTCTGCATACACCGGGATCGGCTCGGGACGTGCCTGGGCCGCGTTGCACAAGGCGATGCCGCCGCTGCGCGAGCCGGTGAAACCCACAGCCTTGATGCGCGGGTCGGTGACCAGGGCGATACCCACTTCGCGGCCGGAACCGAACAACAGCGAAAACACGCCTTCATGCAGTCCGCAAAGTTTGACCGCTCGGGCCAGCGCTCGGCCCACCAGTTCACTGGTGCCGGGGTGCGCGCCATGGGCCTTGACGATCACCGGGCAACCGGCGGCCAGTGCCGACGCGGTGTCACCGCCGGCGACGGAGAAGGCCAGGGGGAAATTGCTCGCGCCGAACACCGCCACCGGGCCTAGGGGCACCTGACGCTGACGCAGGTCCGGACGGGGCAGGAGCTGACGTTCCGGCAGCGCGGAGTCGACCCGTACATCCAGCCACTCACCTGCACGCACGGTGCGGGCAAAGGTACGCAACTGCTGACAAGTGCGGCCCCGTTCACCCTGGATACGCGGGCGTGGCAGGCCGGTCTCGGCCACGGCACGGTCGATCAACTCATCGCCGAGGGCTTCGATCTCGCTGGCGATGGTTTCGAGGAATTCGGCGCGGGCCTCCAGGGATGTCGCGCGATAGCTGTCCAAGGCACCCCACGCCAGGGCGCAGGCCTGTTCAACGTGTTCGCGGCTGCCACCGTGATAAGCCGGTTCAAGCGCAAGATTGGTGGCCGGATCAATGCCGCGAATCGCTTCGCGGTTGCCGGTGATGGCCTGCTGGCCGATCAGCATGTTGCCTGTCAGAGTCATGGTCTTTCCTGAAAAAAAGAGGGGGGGCGTTTGCGAAAACAACGCCGTACCGCCGTGGGCGAAAATAAAAGCGGCGCGCATTGGCACGCCGCTGTACTGGCTGAATGTCAGGCGAAGTTCTGCTCGGCCGACCACTGCTCGTACCACTGGCGGAACAGCGCGTACTGGTTCTCGGCATAACGACGCTGGGCATCGCTGAGCACATCGGTGTCGTTGAAGTGCAGGGTGTATTCCTTGTCGCCATTGAGCACCATCAGGTGCTTGTAGTAGAGCACCAGGTCGCAGCCCTCATCGAAGGACGACAGCACCGCCAGTGCGGATTCCAGTTCCCGCGCCTGACGACGGGCCTTGGCATCGCCCTTGGCCGCTTGTTTGCTCAAGGCCACCAGGCGCAACACTTCGCGCGGCAGTGCGTTGCCGATGCCGGTGATGGCGCCGGTGGCGTTGCAGTTGACGAAGCCATGAACCACTTGGGTGTCGACACCGACCATCAGGGTCACGTCATCGTCCTTGGAGGTGATGTGTTCGGCGGCGTAGCGCAGGTCGGCAGCACCGCCGAATTCCTTGAAGCCGATCAGGTTCGGGTATTCGCGACGCAGTTCGAAGAACAGGTCGGCGCGGGTGGCGAAGCCGTAGTAAGGACTGTTGTAGATCACAGCCGGCAAGCCTGGAGCAGCTTTGAGGATCGCGGCGAAGTGGGCTTTTTGCGCGGTGGCCGAAGCGCCGCGAGACAGCACACGAGGGATGACCATCAAGCCATGGGCGCCGACTTTGGCCGCGTGCGCCGCATGGGACACCGCTTCGCGGCTGTTGACGGCACCGGTGCCGACGATGGTCGGAACGCCGGCGGCCACCAGGCGCGCCACGCCTTCCTGACGCTCGGCTTCGGTCAGCAACGGCCAGTCGCCCATGGAGCCGCAATACACCACCGCGCTCATGCCGATGTCGATCAGATCGCGACCCTTGGCCACCAGCGCGTCGAAGTCCGGCTTGCGCTCGGCGGTGCATGGGGTCATCAGTGCAGGGATGCAGCCAGTGAAGATGTTGTCGCTCATTTTGTTGTCACTCCTTGAAGCGTTCATACAGATCTGGTTAGGGAAAAGGCGTGGGGCTCAAATGCCCCACGCAAAGGGGTCCTGTTCGTCGATCAGCAAGGTGCTGTCGGCGGTCATGTAGGCGCGGCCAGTGATGAAAGGGATGATGCGTTCGCCTTCCCATTCATAGCTGCCGACAAACTGGCTGGCGGTGATGCTGGCCTGGACCCAGCGTTCACCGGCGGCCAGTTTTCCTTCGGCCGCCAGGCACGCCAGTTTTGCGCTGGTGCCGGTCCCGCAGGGCGAGCGGTCGTAGGCCTTGCCGGGGCACATGACGAAGTTGCGGCTGTCGGCGTGGTCGTCGTCGGCGAACAGTTCGATGTGGTCGATCAGCGCGCCGTCTTCACCGTGGATGCCCTGGGCCTCAAGGGCCTTGAGCATTGCCCAGGTGTACTCGGTGAGGAACTCGACGTTGTCCATCTGCAACGCCTGACCGTGATCGGACACCAGGAAAAACCAGTTGCCGCCCCAGGCGATGTCGCCGTACACGCGGCCATGTCCTGGCACTTCGACCGGCACCTGTTGACGGTAGCGGTAGGCGGGCACGTTGCGCAGGGTGACGTTGCCGTCCTCGTGCAGCGTGGCGCTGACCGGGCCGACCGGCGTATCGATCTTGTGCTCGCCGGGCTGAATGTGCCCCAGGTAATGCAGCGAGTTGACCAGGCCGATGGTGCCGTGACCGCACATGCCGAGATAGCCGGCGTTGTTGAAGAAGATCACACCGCAGGTGGCGTCCGGTGACACCGGTTCGCAAAACAACGCACCCACCAGCACATCGTTGCCACGGGGTTCCAGCAGGCAGGCGCGGCGCCATTGGTCATGCTGGTCGCGCAGGGTGTCGCGCTTCTCGGCCATGGTCCGGCCGGACAACTGGGGCAGGCCCGACATCACCAGGCGAGTCGGTTCGCCGCCGGTGTGGGAATCAATGACATGTACTTTTTTCATAAACCTATCCATTAGAGGAACACGCAGGCTTTGCTGGCCTGAATTTCAGCGAGAGGTCTGGACGGATACACCAATCGGACGCTGGCCTGTGGTCGTGCCGGTGTGAACGGGATCGGCTTCGCTTTCACCGTCCTCGTCTTCCAGGCGAACCAGATGTGCCGGCACGCCGGTGGCCGCGCCCCAGTAGTAGATGCCCATGGCGCAGGCCGCCACGACCACGGTGTCGAAAGGATGGGTGAGCACACCCATGCCGCCGAAGCTGCCGAGCCAGGACAGCACGATGGTCACGGCATAGAAGCCGATCAGCCATGCCGAAGAACGCACTTGCTGGGCCAGGCTCAGGTGTTGGGTCGGCACGAAACGACCGCACAGCAGGTACACCACGAACATCAGGATTTGCAGGCCGAGCAGCCAGGACACGGTGCTCCAGCCGGACCAGTAGACGATCAGCGCGGCGATGATGAATGACACCGGGCCGAGGACGCCCATGCGCTTGACCTTGAACGGGCGCGGCATGTCGGGCGCATTGCGGCGCAGGGCGGCCACCGACACCGGGGCCACGGCGTAGCTCAACACCAGCGCGGCGGAGACCACGTTGATCAGGGCTTCCCACGAAGGGAAGGGCAGGGTCCAGAACACCGACAGGGCAAAGGTCAGCCACAGCGCCGGACGCGGGATGCCGGACTTTTCATCGATACGGGTGAAGACCTTGAAGAAGGTGCCGGTCTGCGCCCAGCCGTAGATCACCCGCGGGGTCGCATTCATGTAGATGTTGCCGCAACCGCTGGGGGAGATCACCGCGTCGGCCACCACCAGATAAGCCAACCAGCCCACACCCAATGCCAGGGCAATGTCGCGGTATGGCAGGGCCAGTTCCTTGGCGACGCCGGCCCAACCGTTGGCGAGCATTTCGGTGGGCACGCCGCCGAGGAACGCCACTTGCAACAACACATAGATCGCAGTGGAGAGCAGTACGGAGAGGATCAGGGCAATCGGGATGGTGCGTTGCGGATTCTTCACTTCGCTGGCCACCGAGATGATTGGTGTCAGCCCCAGGTAGGCGAAGATGATGCCGCCGGCGGACACCGCCATCTCGACACCGGACAACCCGAACGGCATGAAGCCCTGGGACTGGAAGTTCTCCGGTTTGAAGAAGGTGAACAGCACGCCGATCACCAGCAACGGCACGATGAACTTGAACATGCTGATCAGGTTGTTGGCCTTGGCAAAGGTTTTCACGCTGTAGTAGTTGAGCATGAAGAACAGGCACAGCAGGCCGAACTGGACCAGCCAGCCAATCGCCGTTGGATTGCTGGAACCGGCCTGGGTCAATGCGGGAAACCACGCAGCGGCGTACTGGCGCGCGGCGACCACCTCGATGGCCACCAGGCTGGAAAACGCGATCAGCGTGATGAAGCCCATCAGGTAACCCAGCAGCGGGCCGTGGGAGTAAACCGGGTAGCGAATCACACCGCCGGCACGGGGCAGCGCCGCGCCGAGTTCGCAGTAGACGATGCCCAGCAGCAGCACCGCAAAACCGCCCAGCAGCCAGGAAAAGATCCCCGCCGGCCCCGCGATGGCGGACACGTGACTGGCTGCGAACAACCAGCCGGAGCCGAAGATGGCCCCCAGTCCGATAAACGTAAGGTCTATCAATGAAAGTTGTTTTTTGAACTTGCCTTGGCCTGACATGGCATCGCCTTCTTGTGAGTTATTGGATAGGCAGGTGTGCACTTCAAGACGCCCTGGTCGGTTTTGCCGAGGAGGGCGGTGGCCATAGAGTGAACTCGGCGGCTTGCTCGCGATTGATGTTTTGCTTGGGTGTCGATGACGAAATCAGCACAATGGGCAGATGCCGATCATTGGGAGAGACAGGTAGATGACTCAGGATGCGTTTGCGCTGTTGTGCCAGGGCGACGACTCGAACCGCCCCGAATCCATCGAGCAATTGCTGGCAGGTGTCGCGCTTTTGCTGCCCATGCTCGATGTCATTCCGAATGCGGCGATCTTCATCAAGGATGTGCAGGCGCGCTATGTCATGGCCAACCGCACGCTGGTGCAGCGCTGTGGCTTGAAGCAGCTGAAACCGTTGCTGGGGAAAACCAGCGCCGAGGTGTTTCCCGAGCAATTGGGGCCCGGTTACACCGAACAGGACCGGCGTGTGCTGGAGCAGGGTCTGGTGCTGGAAGACCAGCTGGAACTGCATCTGTACGGCAGCCGCGAGCCGGGCTGGTGCCTGACCCATAAGCGACCGCTGTATAACCGCCGCAATGAAATCATCGGTCTGGCGGGTATTTCGGTCGACCTGCAATCGGCCAGTGACACGCACCCGGCGTACCAGCGCCTGGCGGCGGTGGACGAACACATTCGCGCGCATTTCAACCAGCGCGTTACCCTGGGCGAGTTGACTCGCATCGCCGGCATTTCCGTGGCGCAACTGGAACGTTACTGCAAGCGTGTGTTCCATCTGACGCCACGGCAGATGATCCAGAAGGTTCGCCTGGAGCACGCCCATCGACTGCTCCTCACGGACCTGCCGATCACCGAGGTCGCCCTGCAATGCGGCTATACCGACCACAGCGCGTTCACCCGGCAGTTCAAGGCATTGACCGGTTTCACCCCGCGCCAGTACCGCCAGGCCACAGGTCACGAGCAGCCGTCCGCTCTGGATTAGCGACGCGCCGGGAATCGCCCTGTAAACTGGCCGCGCAAAAGGCGCTCGCCTTACCCTTTCAAGCAAGAGAACCTGCAATGGCAAACCACGACCTGACCTTTACCCCCGACCTCGATGCCGATTCGATTTCCTCCGACGTCGTCGGTTTCGGCGGTGTGCTGGTCTCCACCCAGATCCCGACCCGCGCCGACGGCAGTCTGGAACTGGGCGACATCACCCTGCAAAGCGAATGCACCCTGCAAGCGCTGAAGGTTGCGCTGGAGCGTGCCGGCAGTTCCATGGACCGCGTGATGCACCTGACCATCTACCTCACCGACATGGCCGACCGCGCCGCGTTCAACGAGGTCTACAAGCGCTACTTCGCCAAGCCATGGCCGGTGCGCGCTGCCGTCGGGGTTGCCTCGTTGGCGGTTGAAGGCATGCGCGTGGAAGTCACGGCTATGGCTGCCAAGGCGTAATTGCAGCCACACAAAACCTTGTGGGAGCGAGCTTGCTCGCGATGGCGGGGTGTCAGTCGACATCCATTTTGAATGTTCTGGTGCTATCGCGAGCAAGCTCGCTCCCACAGGGGATGTCGGGCGTGGATTGGATTTGTGGTCGGCGCCAAACAAATGTGGGAGCGAGCTTGCTCGCGATGGCGGGGTGTTAGTCGACATCCATTTTGAATGTTCTGGTGCTATCGCGAGCAAGCTCGCTCCTACAAGGATTCAGGCAGGGCAGATCTGCCCAAGGCCACCCACCCGGCAGCATACGGGTGCCGGTCAGGCGTTTCGCCGCTACAATGCACGCCTCGACCGTGACAAGCCTGACTAAAAAAACTATGTCTTTGCCCAAACATCACCTGGAATTGCTCAGCCCTGCCCGCGATGTCGCCATCGCCCGCGAGGCCATCCTGCATGGCGCCGATGCCATCTACATCGGTGGCCCGAGCTTCGGCGCCCGCCACAATGCCTGCAACGAAGTGAGCGATATCGCCCAATTGGTGGAATTCGCCCGTCGCTATCATGCGCGTGTGTTCACCACCATCAACACAATCCTGCATGACAACGAACTGGAGCCGGCCCGCAAGCTGATCCACCAGTTGTATGACGCCGGCGTCGATGCGCTGATCGTCCAGGACCTGGGGGTGATGGAGCTGGACATCCCGCCGATCGAACTGCACGCCAGTACCCAGACTGACATCCGCACCCTGGAGCGGGCGAAGTTCCTCGATCAGGCCGGTTTCTCGCAGCTGGTGCTGGCCCGCGAGCTGAATCTCAAAGAGATCCGCGCCATCGCCGACGAAACCGACGCGGCCATCGAGTTCTTTATCCATGGCGCGTTGTGCGTGGCGTTTTCCGGCCAGTGCAACATTTCCCACGCGCAGACCGGGCGCAGCGCCAACCGTGGCGACTGCTCCCAGGCCTGCCGTCTGCCGTACACCCTCAAGGACGAAAAGGGTGGCGTGATCGCTTACGAAAAACATCTGCTGTCGATGAAAGACAACAACCAGAGCGCCAACATCCGCGCCCTGGTCGAGGCAGGCGTGCGTTCGTTCAAGATCGAGGGCCGCTATAAGGACATGGGCTATGTGAAAAACATCACCGCCTACTACCGCCAGCGTCTCGACGCCGTGCTCGAAGACCGTCCGGATCTGGCCCGTGCCTCCAGCGGTCGCACCGCGCACTTCTTCCTGCCCGACCCAGAAAAAACCTTCCACCGTGGCAGCACCGATTACTTCGTCACTGACCGCAAGATCGATATCGGCGCCTTTGACTCGCCGACCTTCACCGGTCTGCCGGTGGGTGTGGTGGAGAAAGTCGCCAAGCGTGACATGCAAGTCGTGACGCACGAGCCGCTGTCCAACGGCGACGGCCTCAACGTGCTGGTCAAGCGTGAAGTGGTGGGTTTTCGCGCGAACATCGCCGAACCGAAAGGCGAGTTCGAGGAGGACGGCGAGAAGCGCTATCGCTATCGCGTCGAGCCCAATGAGATGCCGGAGGGGATGTACAAACTGCGCCCCAACCATCCGCTGAATCGCAATCTCGATCACAACTGGCAACAGGCGCTGCAAAAGACTTCTGCCGAGCGTCGCATCGCCCTGAGCTGGGTCGCTCGCCTGCGTGAAGAACAGCTGGAACTGACCGCTACCAGTGAAGAAGGCATCAGCGCCAGCGTCACCCTGAATGGCCCGTTCGGCGCCGCCAACAAGCCGGAACAGGCGCTGGAGCAATTGCAGGATCTGCTCGGCCAGTTGGGCACCACTCAGTACCACGCCATCGACATCAAGCTGGACGCGCCGCAGGCGTACTTCATCCCTAACTCGCAGCTCAAGTCCTTGCGCCGTGAAGTGATTGAAGCCTTGACCGAAGCGCGGATCGCCGCCCACCCGCGTGGCAGCCGCAAGGCCGAAACCAGTCCGCCGCCGGTGTATCCGGAGTCGCACCTGTCGTTCCTGGCTAACGTCTACAACCAGAAGGCCCGCGACTTCTATCACCGCCACGGCGTCAAGCTGATCGACGCTGCCTACGAGGCCCACGAGGAAACCGGCGAGGTGCCGGTGATGATCACCAAGCACTGCCTGCGTTTCTCCTTCAACCTGTGCCCGAAACAGGCCAAGGGCGTGACTGGCGTGCGCACCAAGGTCGCGCCGATGCAATTGATCCACGGCGATGAAGTGCTGACGTTGAAGTTCGACTGCAAGCCTTGCGAGATGCACATCATCGGCAAGATGAAGGGCCATATCCTCAACCTGCCGCAACCGGGCAGCGTGGTCGGTCACATCAGCCCCGAAGACCTGCTCAAGACCATCCCGCGCGCGCCGCACTGAGTGACTGGTGAGTGCGCCGCAACGGCGCGCTCACCTGTTGTTCAATACCCTGCGTAGTTGAAGTAAACGAATGCTACGGCAACAGCCAGACAAAACGCTGCCAGGGCTTTAGTTTGTGCGGTTGCCTGAAATTCGCTCGACGCTTGCTCATGGGGTTGCGAGTACGTGGCGGCGTCATGGCGGCGCTGCAGCATGGCCCGATAGGTGTAACCCAAGCCGATCAGCAGGAAAATAGCCATCAGGCCAAGGATCAGCCAACGTATCGTTGCCGGTTTTCCAGCAGCGGATACTCTCATCTCGTCTTCACAGGCCGCGCTCTCGAACTCCAGCACAGAAATGGGTTGGTAAACCGTCGAGGGCCTCTGTACATCTCTGTGTGTCGCCGCCATTTGTTCCAGGTCCAGTGCCTGATACTTCCAGAGCGTCATCGATCCTTCCCGGCAGTAGGTGAACGAAGCGGGGCTCGAGGCGCCGATGATGCAGGCATCGTCGATACCGATTTTTTTCAGGGTTTCCATCGCCGACCGTGTGAAGTCCATTTCGAGGACAGGAATGACACCGTTGGCAGACACCGCGACCGACACCAGCAGGCTCGCGATGACGCAGAGGGTTGATATTTTCAAAGTCGAGACCCCCTCGTTTTTTACAGGTTCTTTGTGATAAACGCGGGGTCTGGTTGCAACCTGCTTTTGCTGAAGTCTAGACGCTGGCGACAAACCTGGAGCTGGCGGTCGACACTATCCACAGGTTTCGGCGACGGCTTTTTCAGCTCGTTTGAATTCCTGTTTGACGTCGGTGGGGATGCGCTGCTTTTTCAGTTCCTGACCGAGGAAGGGTTGCTCGCCCTTGGACTGGACCTCTGCGTCCTCGGCCGTTATCTGCGCCTCGATGGCAGCAGCGTGCTTGTCGATGACGGCATCGACCTCGGCTGCATTTTTGGCGGTGTCGAGCGCTAAAACCAACTGGCCGGCCTCGGCTTTTTCGGCTTCGGCATAGGCTTCGACCGTCAACCCGGAGGCCAAGGCCCGCGTCTGGGTTTCCAGCCGATTGAGATGCTCCCGGGCGGCCTTGCAGACCGCTTCCTGTCGCTGGTCCTGGATGTGCTCCCAGGTGTTCAACCCATAGATCGCGGCCCCGACCACCAGTAGGGTTGCAGCGGCCCCCATTAATTTGCTTTTCACTTTTGGCGCCCTCAAATGGCAAGGGAAGGGTGTTGCGCAAACGATTCCCGATTCAATTCGAGTAAAGAAAAGCGTAGCAGAGCTGTTCGGGCTGAATGTGCGCCGATAACTCCCCGAGATTCGGCTCAACACTAAGCGCCTGTTTTAATGAACAAATTTTTTTGTTTGGGCTTCCCAGACGAGGAAAATGTTGGTAAATTTGCGCCCACTCTTGCACCGGCCCTCAGGGAGCCAGTCGCGAGAGCAGGCAACAGGTCTTGTTGCCACTCAAGAAAGCGAGTGCCAGGCACTCATCGCAACAGATACAGGGGCGTCGCCAAGCGGTAAGGCAGCAGGTTTTGATCCTGCCATGCGTTGGTTCGAATCCAGCCGCCCCTGCCATTTTTATTCCTGCCTAATCAGATAACACTCGACCGACGGTAATTATTCGTCGATTCGCCGGTTTTTTGCCTCCCGTTCCCCAGTCGCGCTGGCGCCACTACCGAAAGCGCTCCGGGATGGCCTCGGCAAACGGATACCAGGAAAAATACGGCCTTGCCTCGTCGATGACCCGTTTGATCGAGGACCTTTGGGTCAACCTGTCGAAATAAGCACCCAAGTGGCGATGATCGTCGGGAAAGGCTACGAGGGTGCTGGCGTAGAACAGCGCCGGGGCGGCGGCACAATCGGCCATGCTGAACGACGGGCTGGCGACCCAGGTTTTTGCCGTCAGCTGACGTTCGAGCATGCCGTACGCCGTCATCAGCGCGGCGCGTTCGCGGGTCAGGTCGCTGTTGGCGGCATTGATTCGGTCAGCGACGATCTTCTGCATCGGCACCTGGACGTGGAGGTCGAAAAAACGATCCCACAGCCGTACTTCCAGGGCGGCCTCCCAATCGTCCGGAATCAGGTGCGCCTGGCCGGGATGAATCCGGTCCAGATACTCAATGATCACACTCGACTCCGGTACAACCTTTTGCCGGGCGTGATCGCGCAACACCGGAAACTTGCCGATCGGCCACAGCGCTTGAAGTTCGGCCCGGTCGGCATCGTTGCCCAGGTCGATGACCCTTTTTTCAAACTCGATGTCCAGTTCATAGAGAGCGATCAGCGCTTTGTGGCAGAACGACGAGAGCGGATGGAAATAAAGAGTCAGTGACATCCTTCAATTCCTCGGTGAGATGGAAACCACTTGATTATCCGTCGCCATCCGCTAATGCGCGAGGTGCTCGACCCTGATGTCCGGCGCCTGCTGTTCGGGTTAGAGTGCAGGTCTTCTGGCCTGAATATCAGGCATGCCGCGTTTAGGGTCATATCACCATGCACCAGATCGGACTCATTGTTTACCCCGGTTTCCAGGTTTTGGGCCTGGCCATGTGTGCCGCCTTCGAGTTGGCCAACAGCGCCATGGATGAGCCGTTGTACCGCATTGCATTACTGTCCGAGCCGGGTGGCCTGGTGCAGACGTCCGCCGGTTTTGCTGTGCAGACTGAAGCGTTCGACCAGCGCTCGTTCGATACGCTGCTGGTCCTGGGCGACAATCTGATTCGCCCGACCACGCCGGGCATGCTGGAGTTTTTGCGCCGCGCCAGTCACGGCACCCGACGTCTGGGCTCGATTTGCACGGGGGCGAATGCCTTGGCGGAGGCCGGTTTGCTCGATGGGCGGCGGGCGACCACCCACTGGGCGCATGTGCCGGCTTTTCGCAAGGCCTACCCGAATGTAAAGGTCGAGGAAGACCGGATCTTCATCAACGATGGCCACCTGTGGACTGCGGCGGGGATGAGCGCATGCGTGGACCTGGCTTTGGCGCTGGTGGAGAAGGATCTGGGGGCTGACGTTGCACGCAAGGTGGCACGGCAATTGGTGGTGTACCACCGGCGTTCCGGCGGGCAGTCGCAGTTTTCGGTAATGCTGGAACTGGCCCCCAAGACCGATCGGATACAGGCCACGCTGAACTACGCCAAACAGAATCTCAAGTCCGCGCTGACAGTCGAGGAACTGGCCAGCGCGGCCAATCTCAGCCCCCGGCAATTCAGCCGGGTGTTTCATGCCGAAACCGGCCAGTCTCCGGCCAAGGCCATCGAAAACCTGCGGGTCGAGTCGGCCCGGTTGATGATGGAAACCGGACGGCATTCCATCGATGTAGTGGCGACGGACACGGGTTTTGGTGATCGGGAACGTATGCGTCGCGCATTCATTCGTGCGTTCGGGCAGCCGCCGCAGGTGATTCAGCGCGCCAGTCGGGGCTGATTTTGTGATGTCCTGAAAGGTGGCATATACGACATTTGTGCCTTTATATTATTATCGTAATATTGATCTCGTTGAAACGTTCCCCTCAATGAGATCACCGCCATGACCCTCGTCAAAGCCGCCGCCGTACAAATCAGTCCCGTTCTTTACAGCCGAGAAGGCACCGTCGACAAAGTGGTGCAGAAGATTCTCGAACTCGGCGAACAGGGCGTGCAATTCGCGGTGTTCCCGGAAACCGTCGTGCCGTACTACCCGTACTTTTCCTACGTGCAGTCGCCGTTCGAAATGGCCGCCGAACACCTCAAACTGCTGGACCAGGCTGTCACCGTGCCTTCGGCCGCCACCGACGCCATCGGCGCTGCGGCCAGGCAAGCCGGCATGGTCGTTTCCATCGGCGTCAACGAGCGCGATGGCGGTTCGCTGTACAACACGCAGTTGCTGTTCGATGCCGACGGCTTGCTGATACAGCGTCGCCGCAAGATTTCCCCGACCTACCACGAACGCATGATTTGGGGTATGGGCGACGGCTCCGGCCTGCGGGCCGTCGACAGCGCGGTAGGGCGCATCGGCCAACTGGCCTGCTGGGAGCATTTCAACCCGCTGGCCCGTTATGCCTTGATGGCCGATGGCGAACAGATCCACGCAGCAATGTACCCGGGGTCGTTTGCAGGTCCCTTGTTCGCCTCGCAAATGGAAGTCAGCATTCGCCAGCATGCCCTGGAGGCAGCGTGCTTTGTGGTCAATTCCACAGCGTGGCTGTACCCCGAGCAACAGGCGCAGATCATGGCCGACACCGGTTGCGCCATCGGCCCGATCTCCGGCGGTTGCTATACCGCGATCATCAGCCCGGATGGCACGGTGCTGGGGTCGTTGCAGGAAGGTGAGGGCGAGGTGATCGCCGATCTCGACATGGGCCTGATCGACAAGCGCAAACGCATGATGGATTCCCGCGGTCACTACAGCCGCCCGGAACTGCTGAGCCTGCTGATTGACCGCACACCTCAAACCCAAGTGCATGAACGCAGTGTGCATCCGAAGCTGGCCGAAGAGACCGGGTTGGAGGAAGTGACTCGTTAGTTTCAGGCAAAAAAACAGGGGACTTCATGGAAGTCCCCTTTTTGTTTGTCCGCGTTGCAGGTTTTGTTTCAGCGACGCCAGAAAAAACGAGCCATCAGTGCATCGATGCTGAGCTTGCCGCCACCCGTCAGCAACAACGGTGTGAAGGCCACAAGGTAGATCAATGGCAGTTTGAAGTTGCCGTAACCCTTGTTGCTGATGGCATAGCCTTGGGCAAGTTCACTCAGGGTGTGCCAGTCGGCAGGCCAATGGATGGCGGCGGTTGCGACGAGGGTCACCACCATCAGGCTCAACGCCGAAAAACGTGTGCCCAGGCCCAGCAGCAAGGTCATGGAAAAGATCAGTTCGGCCCACATCGACAGTTCCCAGTTCAGCGTCGCTGGAAGGTGGTCGAACGGAAACGGGAAGCGCTCCTGGATATCGGTGAACCAGTTCTGGCCGTTGAATTTCTCCAGCCCGGACTCCAGGAATTCCCAGGCGAGGAACACCCGCAGCGCCAGGGGGGCAACCCAGTCGCCGGCACGGTCGAGGTTCAGGTGCAGGCCTTTGACGGCCGAAGAAATGGAGGTGCTCATGGATGTTGATCTCTTTCAGGTCAGGGAGGCGGGGCAACGGCATGCCCCGTGAGTTGAGCGCTTTGACCGGTCTGGCCAATCGACAGGCGAATTTGATCAACGGGGTGTATCTGCGGTGTGTCGTTGTGGCGGGGTTTTGAGTGCGGGGTGTGTCAGGGGCGGGGTTGTATACATTAAGATACGTAAGCGGGGCCGTGCTCAGTCACCGGCCTGAAGCGTGACGCTCCGGGGAAATTGCTATACATTTTCCGGCCGCCCTTTGCATGGTGTAACCGCTTCATGTCTCTTGCGCTCGAACGTCTAGTCGCTGGCACGCCCATCCCTTTCGCCGGTAATCGTGTCACTGTCGTCAGCCCCGAACTGGCGCAACGCTTCCAGCCCGGTGATCACCTGCTGGTGGAGCAGGTCAGCGGTGAGTTGCTGCTGATCCCCGTGGCGGACCAGCAAGCGGCCAACGTCGCGATTGAGCGCGCCCAGGCGGCGTTTACCGCGCTGTCGGCGGTGTCCGATCAAGCCATCAGCGCCTTCTTCGACCTGTTTGCCCAACGCCTGGAAACCCCGGAGTGCTGGGCCTTGATCGAAGCCGCCAACCTGGCCGACATCGAACGGGCCAAGGCGCGCGGTCGCTCGACCACCCGGTTACTGGCCGATGAGCGCATGCGTCGCGACATGATCGCCGGCCTACGCGCGTGGCGTGATGCGGCGGCCAGCCGTGGCAAGGTGATCAGTTGCGTCGAGCACGATGGCTGGAAAGTCGAGCAAGTGGTCTCGCCGTTGGGCATCGTCGCCTTCGTTTTTGAAGGCCGGCCGAATGTGTTTGCCGATGCGGCCGGTGTGTTGCGCACCGGCAACACCGCCGTGCTGCGCATCGGCAGTGATGCGTTGGGCACGGCCCAGGCGATCGTCACCCATGCACTGAACCCTGCACTGAGCGACGCCGGCTTGCCGGTCGGTGCGGTGTCGCTGGTGGAAAGTGTCAACCACGCCGCCGGTTGGGCGATGTTCGCGGACCGGCGCCTGTCACTGGCGGTGGCCCGTGGTTCGGGGCGTGCCGTCAGCCAGTTGGGCAGCATCGCGCAGCAGGCCGGCACGGCAGTCAGCCTGCACGGCACCGGTGGCGCGTGGCTGATCGCCGATGCTGATGCCGACGCCCAGCGCTTTGCCGCCGTGGTGCGCAACTCCCTGGACCGCAAGGTCTGCAACACCCTGAACGTCTGTCTGATCCACCGCGACCGCGCCGTCGAACTGGTGCCGCTGTTCCTCGACGCACTCAAACAGGCCGGCACTGCACGGGTGCAGGGCTGCAAGCTGCACATCGTTGAAGGCAGCGAGTCGTATCTGCCGCAAGACTGGCTGGCCGCGACGGTCGAGGTGTATCGCGCCGAAGGCTATCAGACCGAGGCGCAGGCCGAGCCGTTGCCGGGAGATCAATTGGGCCGCGAGTGGGAATGGGAAGAAACCCCGGAAGTCAGCCTGAAAATCGTCGACGACCTGGACAGTGCCATTGCCTTGTTCAATCGCTACAGCCCGCAATTCACCGTGTCATTGATCAGTGAAAGTGCCGAGGCTCAGGAGCGTTTCTACAACGCGGTCAACGCGCCTTTTGTCGGCAATGGCATCACTCGTTGGGTCGACGGCCAGTACGCGCTGAACAAGCCGGAACTGGGGCTTTCGAACTGGGAGAGCGGGCGCCTGTTTGCTCGCAGTGCGATTCTCTCGGGTGATGGCGTGTTCACCATTCGCAGCCGCATGACCCAGATCGATCTGGGCGTCAAACGCTGAGAGAGCCGAACCAGTGACCGTCGCAAGGGCGGTCACTTTTATGAGCAAACGGCGGTTCTGATCAAGCGGCTTTGATCGCCTTGGCCGATACGGCACAAGTGCCCGGATGCTTGACCAGCGACACGAAGCTGCGGCTGTCGGCATCCAGCGCATCGATCGAACCGGTCTCGATGTCGTACACCCAGCCATGCAGGTTCAACAGGCCTTTTTCCTGGGCCAGTCGCACGCTCGGGTGCGTCTGGATGTTCGCCAGTTGGGCGATGACATTCTCCCGAACCATCGAACTGACCTTGGCCGCTTCATTGGTATGTGGCCGGCCTTCGTTGATCACTTTCGCCGACTCGGCGTGCTGCAGCCAGCCGCTGACGGCGGGCAAGTGATCCATGCAGGTGCACTTGGCCACCGCCGTCATGGCGCCGCAGTCCGAATGGCCGCAGATCACGATGTCGGTGACGCCGAGCACAGCGACGGCGTATTCGACCGTGGCCGACACACCACCCGGATGGGGGCTGTAGGAGGGCACGATGTTGCCGGCGTTACGGATCACGAACAGTTCACCGGGCTCTTGCTGGGTCAGCAGTTCCGGCACGACACGGCTGTCGGAACAGGTGATGAACAGCGTGCCCGGGTGTTGGGTGGTGGCCAGGTGTTTGAACAGGTCGGTGCGTTGCGGAAAGGCTTCTTTCTGGAACTTCAAAAAACCGTCGATGAGCGCTTTCATGATCGCTTCCTCTTGGATGAACAGGGTTCGGCCCGCACGGGTCGTGCGGGCCGGTATCAACCTAGAAAGGACGCAGGGGCAGGAACTTGCCGTCGAGGGTGATGACGGCGCGGGAGCCGCCTTCCGGGTCTTCGACTTTCTTCATGTCGAGCTTGAAGTTGATCGCGCTGATGATGCCGTCGCCGAACTGCTCATGAACCAGGGCTTTGAGGGTGGTGCCGTAGATCTGGATCATTTCGTAGAAGCGGTAGATGGTCGGGTCGGTCGGCACACCCGAGAGGCTGCCGCGCAGCGGGATGATCTGCAGTTGGGCCACGGCGTCGGCGTCCAGTTCCAGCTTGTCGCCGACCACTTTGGCAGCGCTTTCAGGCAGCGGGTGTTGACCGAGCAGGGCGGCGGTGACGTAGGCCAGGCTCAAACCTGTGCCGTCGGCCAGGTCCTGCCACGACAGGTTTTTGCGCGCCTTGGCGTCCAGGACAGAAGTGGTCAGGGCCAGGCTTGGGTCGTTGTAGGCATGGGACTGTTGCATGGTGATTCTCCTATCGGAAGGGGTGTCGCTTGGGTGTGGGGCCATCTTCTGTCGATTCATCCATAGCGTCAAAGATCGATATACAATGCAAGCCATAAGCACTGCCTATAAATGGAGAGTCCCATGTTGCTTCGACATTTGCGTTACCTGCTGGCAGTGGCCGACCACGGTGGTTTCACCCGCGCCGCCGAAGTGCTGCACGTGTCCCAGCCGACCTTGTCGCAGCAGATCCGCCAACTGGAAGAATCCCTGGGTGTGAGCCTGTTCGACCGCACCTCGCGCACGGTCAAGCCCACCGATGCCGGCGAGGCTTACATTGAATGCGCGCGGCGGGTACTGGTGGAGCTGGAAGCGGGCAAGCGTGCGTTGCATGACGTGAAGGATTTGTCCCGCGGTACCTTGCGCCTGGCCATGACGCCGACGTTCATGGCCTATCTGGTAGGGCCGCTGGTGCGCGACTACGTGGCGCGGTACCCGAACATCCACCTGGAGATTTTCGAGTTGTCGATGGACGAGATCGAGGCGGGGTTGGCGGATGATTCACTGGATATCGCGATTGCGTTTGATCAGGTACGAAGCACCGACATCGAATCGATCCCGGCCTTTACCGAGACCCTGGGATTGATGGTCGGGCGCGATCATCCGCTTTACGAATGTCAGGAGGCGTTGTCCGCCGAAGAGGTGGCCGAGCTTGAATTTGCCCTGCTGACCCCGGACTACATCACCCGCACCTGCATCGATGAGTATTTCGCTCAGGCGCAGATCACGCCCAAGGTTGTGATTGAAGTGAATTCGGTCAATACGCTGCTGGAAGTCATCCGGCATTGCGCCATCGCCACCATCCTGCCGGAACCCATCGCCACTCAGGATCGGGCAATGCGCAAACTTTCCATGCTGGGCGCAGCACCTGAACGCGGGGCCGCGTTACTGCGGCGCAAGAACAACTATCACAGCGCGGCGTCGTTGGCGTTTGTAGATCTGGTGTCGGGGGCTAATCTTTTTTGATTGCTCGCACATTGGTTATTAAGCAGACAAAAAAAAGCCTGCTCCTTATCGGGAGCAGGCCTTGTTTATCAATAAGTCAGTGATGACTCATTTAATTAGTAGAGCCGGTCAATCACCCGAACTTCGTTCTGATCCTGCATCGAGGCCCAGGCCTGTTTCAGGGTTTGCAGAACATTACCGATGAAGTCCTTGTCGGCCGCGGCCTTCTTGCCGACATAGCCCTGGCCGCGACGGTACATCTTCAGTCGGGCCAGCAGGTTCTGGTTGTTCTGGTCGAACTCTGCTTCATGGGCGTGCGGCGACAGGCAGTCGATATGAACCTGGCCACACTTGCTGATCCAGAGAATATGGTTGTCATGGCTGTCTTTCTTTGCAGCGAACATACGAGCCAGTTCATCGATAGTTGGTTGATTGTTCAGATTCATCATAAAACCCCTTGACCAATTGGTGATCTTTCAAAGTTGATTCGCTAATACAGGTAGCCCATCGGTTAGTTGATCCCTGGCACCGAAACCAGGACGTCAGCGTTCGACCGCCTTATCGGGCGGGGTCCTGCGTCTGTTGCATGTAGTCGTGTTGAATAACTGCTACGCAATAGCGTCACAACGAAGAGAAGCGGCGAAAACCTTAAGGCCACTGCCGACGTTTTCAGGGTCGGCCACAAGCTTCATGAGGATTGCTCGCCAAGTCTTCTCGCCCTTGTACTGGACGTTCAGGCCAGGTCAGCTTCTTCAATCTGCCTTGTGGGCAGCGTGTATCCGGGAAAAACAGCTCGGCGGTCAGACGAGCTTGCTCAAACGTGTTGCCTGTACTCCCGATCGGGGAGACGTCTGCATCATGCAAGGGCAGATCGAAGGCGTCAACGGTTTTGTAGTGAATATTTTTAGTCACTACATATTGTCGGACAAAGCTGTTCGGAATTAGCACGGGGAGTCGAGGGCGTGTCGGTCAGGACGACAAAGGCGGACACTCAAAGCGGTAAAAAGTGCAGGGATGGCGGTCAACCACCTGCTGATGCAAGGTGAACCCGACAACGCCGAGCCCCGGCATCACGGCGGCCCAGAACAGCCGTGCCGGCTGGTTCGTCTCGATGTGGAAAATCTGCCATTGACCGGGGAATTGGCTCAAGAGGGTGGAAACGACAAATCGCGCGACACCCCGGCCACGGAAGCGTCGACTGACAAACAGATAGCCGATGTTGTACTCGGCACCGGGTAGGTGGGTCTGGTTATCCACGGTCACGAAGCCGGCCAGCTCTCCGTCGACCTTGATCAGGAAGGGGCGGGTGGCCGGGTTTCGCCAATAGTCTGGCGTGGGCAGGATGTTGAAGAAACCGTATTCACCCAGTTTCAGCGGCAACCATTCGCTGAAGTCGTAGGTGTAGAACTGCATCAGGTTCTCGATGGTTTCCAGTTCATCGCGTTGGGCGGCGTGCAGTTCTATCGAAGACATGCGGGGTGGCTCCAGTTACGCCGGGGCAGGGACACCGTTCATTATGGTTGGCCACAAGGTTCGGTGTCAGGTTCAGGTTTTGCTTGCCGGTTTTGCCCTGCGCCTGGTGCCGTTCGCTGGTTTGCGCGGGGCGCTTTTACGTTTTTTCTTCCAAGGGGCTGCGGCGGAGCCGCCGGGCGGTGGACCGCTGATGGTCAGGCTCAGCCCGGCACAGCGACTGACCTGTTTGCTCATCCACGCCGCCTGTTTGGTGACGAATTCTTCCAGGCTCATTTCCCCGCTTTGCACCATGTCCAGGGCCTGTTCCCAGATCGCCGTGGTGCCCGGATCGGCGATGGCCCGCGGTACGGCGTCGATCAGGCTGAACGCGGCCGGCGTGGCGGCCAGGGCCTTGCCGTTCTTGACCAGGTAACCACGGTCGAGCAGGCCCTGGATGATCGACGCACGAGTCGCTTCGGTGCCGATGCCGGTGGTGTCCTTGAGCTTTTGCTTGAGCAGCGGGTCTTGCACCAATTTGGCTACATTCTTCATGGCCTTGATCAGATCGCCTTCGGTGAACGGCTTCGGCGGTTGCGTCCAGAGGTCCTTGAATTGCACGCCGGCCACTGCGCAATCGATGCCTTCGGCCAGGTTGGGTAGTGTCTGCGGTGACGGGGCTTCGCGGCCCTTGGCCGGTGCCAGCGCTTCGGGCAGGGCACGTTTCCAGCCCGGTTCGATGATCTGCTTGCCGACAGCGCGCAGGGCTTCGCCGGCGCAGTCGAAGTCGGCCTGGGTGCGATCGTATTCGTGATTGGGCAGGAACTGCGCCAGATATCGCGCGCGGATCAGTGTGTAGACCGCTCGCTGCTTGCCTGCCAGACGATCGAGATTCTTTGCCGCAGCGGTGGGGATGATGCCGTGGTGAGCGCTGACTTTGGCATCGTTCCAGGCCCGTGAGCGCCGTTGCGGATCCAGGTGATCGTGCAAGGCGTTCAACGCCGGATCGGCCTGACGCAACGCCGCCAGAATGGCCGGCGCCTCGCTGTGCTGACTGAGGGGCAAATAGCCGCAATCGCTGCGCGGATAGGTGATGACCTTGTGGGTTTCGTAGAGCGCCTGGGCGATGTCGAGGGTTTCCTGGGCGCCGAGGCCGAGCTTCTTCGAGCAGACCTCCTGCAGGGTGCCCAGGTCGAACGGCAGCGGGGCCACTTCACGCATCCGCTCGGTGCGCAGTTTGATCACCCGCGCACTGGCCGCGCCACGCATGGCGGCCGCCGCTTGTTGTGCCAGCGCCTGATTCAGGCAGCGGTCCTGATCGTCGCAAAGGTCGGATGCCGCGCGCCATTGCGCCGTGAACGCGGTGCCATTGTGCAGCAGTTGCACATCGATGGCCCAATAAGGGACGGGCACAAAGTCGGCGATGCTGCGATCGCGATCCACCACCAGGCGCAAGGTCGGCGTTTGCACCCGGCCGACCGGCAACACGCCTTGGTAACCGGATTGGCGCCCCAGCAGGGTGAACAGCCGACTCATGTTCATGCCGATCAGCCAGTCGGCCCGGGAACGCCCCAGGGCCGAGTGATAGAGGCTGAAGGTTTCGTTCCCCGGTTTGAGGGCCGCGAGGGCCTTGCGGATGGACGCATCGTCCAGCGCCGACAACCAGAGGCGGCGGATCGGCCCGCGATAGCGGCAATGTTCCACCAGTTCCCGGGCGATCATCTCGCCCTCGCGGTCGGCGTCCGTGGCAATGATCAGTTCGGACGCTTCGCCGAGCAGGCGCTTGACCGCCTTGTACTGGCTGGCGGTACGCGGCTTGACGGTCATTTTCCATTTTTCCGGAATGATCGGCAGGTCCGCCAGCACCCAGCGCTTGTAGCGCGCGTCGTAGGCATCCGGTGGTGCGGTTTCCAACAGGTGGCCGATGCACCAGGTCACCGTGACGTCCGTTCCCAGCCAGCAGCCATCGCCACGGCGCCTGGCACCGAGGACTGCCGCAATGTCTTTGGCCTGGGAAGGTTTTTCACAGAGGTACAGCCGCATAACCACCATCGTCGATCAATGTGCGAGAGGTGCACAGAATGGCGCTTGATGGACGATGGAGCAATCTTTATCTGTATGGATGTACAGTTTGATGTTGCGTCTGTTTGCAAGACATCGGTGTTTCCGTTCGGCTGCGAAGCATTCGCACATTCGAAACCTGAGTTATACCTCTTAGACCGTGGTTGCAGAATTCAGCGTCGCCGCTTGTGGCCCTTGCAGGTCCATCACTGTCATGAGGAACGCATTCCATGAAAAGCTCCGGTCCTAGCCCTGTCATCACCATCGCCGAGCAGCCTGGCTGTCTGCTGGTGAGGTTTCACGGTATTCAAGTAGCCGCCTCGGCGCGGGCCTTGGTATTGCTGGAGGCCAACTACCCGCCGGTGTACTACGTGCCGCGAGAGGATATCGACGAGAAGTATTTCGCCCGCACCGACCACACCAGTTATTGCCCGTACAAGGGCGATGCCAGTTATTTCAGTTTGCAGGTGCCGGGGCATGAAAGTGCCAATGCGGTGTGGAGTTACGAAGACCCCAAGGTGTCGGTGGAACAAATCCGCGGGTATCTGGCGTTCTATCCGGATCAAGTGAAGTTTGAGTTGCTCGATGCCGAGGTTTGATTGGGGTTGATCGTCACGACGAGGGACTCGCTCCCTCGTCGCGAGCAATGACCTCAGTTTTTGTCGAGATCCACGTTGCGTGTCTCACGCAGGCAAATCATCCCCACCACCAGGCTCACCCCGGTGATCACCACCGGATACCAGAGCCCGTAGAAGATGTCCCCGGTGTACACCACCAGCGCGAACGACACGGTCGGAAGAAAGCCGCCGAACCAGCCGTTGCCAATGTGGTACGGCAGGGACATCGAGGTGTAGCGGATGCGGGTCGGGAACAGTTCGACCATCAACGCCGCCAGCGGGCCATAGCACATCGCGGAGATGATGATCAGCGCCACGATCAGCGCCACGATCATCGGCTTGTTGATCTGCTGCATGTCCGCCTGTTTCGGGTAACCGGCGAGGGTTACAGCACCGCGCAAGGCGGCTTCGTCGAAACCATCGATCTTCACGTCACCGACGCTGACCTGCACGCCACTGCCGGCCGGGGCCGCTGCGCTCTGGTACGGCAGGCCCTGCTTGACCAGGAAGGTCTTGACCTTGTCGCACGGGCTGTCGAATTTCGCCTTGCCCACCGGGTCGAACTGGAAGGTGCAGGTGGCGGGGTCGGCCATCACGGTGATCGGTGCCTGGCGGCTGGCCTGGTCGATGGCCGGGTTGGCGTAGTGGGCCAGGGTCTTGAAGATCGGGAAGTACAGCGCGGTGGCCAGCAGCAGGCCGATCATCAGCACCGGTTTACGCCCGACCTTGTCCGACAGCCAGCCAAAGAAGATGAAAAACGGGGCACCGATGGTCACGCTGACAATCAGCAGACCGTTGGCCACCGCCGGGTCCATTTTCAGGAACTGGGTGAGAAAGAACAGCACATAGAATTGCGCGGCGTAGAAGGTCACCGCTTGCCCGGCATTGATGCTGAACAGCGCGATCAGCACCACCTTGAGGTTTTCCCACTTGCCGAAGGAGTCGCGAATCGGCTGTTTGCACAGCTTGCCTTCTTCTTTCATTTTCACGAAGGCCGGCGACTCGTGGAGGCTCAGGCGAATCCAGGTCGAGATGCCCAGCAGCACGATGGAAAACAGAAACGGAATGCGCCAGCCCCAGACTTCGAACTGATCGCCGGTGAAGTAGCGGCAGCCCAGCACCACCAGCAGCGACAGCAGCAGGCCCAGGGTCGCGGTGGATTGAATCCAGCTGGTGTGAAAACCGCGTTTGCCGATGGGCGCATGCTCGGCGACATAGGTCGCGGCGCCGCCGTATTCACCGCCCAGGGCCAGGCCCTGGAGCATGCGCAGCGCCACCAGGATGATCGGCGCGGCGATGCCGATGCTGGCGTAGGTTGGCAGCAATCCGACGCAGAACGTCGCCAGGCCCATGAGGATGATGGTGGCGAGGAAGGTGTATTTGCGTCCGATCATGTCCCCCAACCGACCGAACACCAGCGCGCCAAACGGCCGGACGATGAAGCCGGCAGCGAAGGCCATCAGGGCAAAGATAAACGCGGTGGTGTCGTTGACCCCGGCGAAAAACTGCTTGCTGATCACCGCTGCGAGGGCGCCATAGAGGAAAAAATCGTACCACTCGAAGACCGTCCCGAGGGACGAGGCGAAGATGACTTTCTGGGTTTCCTGGCTAGTGCCCGCGCTGCGCACGGCTTCCAGGGTTTGAACGTTTTCTGACATATCGGTATCCCTCACAGTGATTGTTTTTGTTGTTCCACTGTCGGCGCCGGCCTTTTGGGCTGGTGCCGCTTCTGTCAATTCGACGCTAACTGCTCCGATCTTCCTGTCTTACTCGCTACCTACATCGATCTTTTTGCCTTACTCGCAACCTGTAGGAGCTGCCGAAGGCTGCGATCTTTGGCCTTCCTGAGGTTGTCGGAGAAGCAAGATCAAAAGATCGCAGGCTTCGCCAGCTCCTACATTGAGCGCGTCCCACGCTCAGGTGTTTGCTACCAGTTCCATCGGTGGCTTAACGCTCCGTGTGTCGGGGTTGAGGATCATCTGCGCCGCTTTCTCGGCAATCATCAGCGTCGGTGAGCAGGTGTTGCCCGAGGTGATGCGCGGCATGATCGAGGCATCGGCGATGCGCAGGCCGGGGATGCCATGGACCTTGAGTTGCGCATCGACTACGGCGTCGGCGTCATTGCCCATGCGGCAGGTGCCCACCGGGTGGAAAATCGTGGTGCCGATCCGCGCGGCGGCTTCGTGCAGTTGCTCTTCGCTTTGCAGGCTGTCGCCGGGCAGATATTCCACGGGATTGAAGGGGCGCAGGGCCGGCGCGGCGACGATGCGCCGGGTCAGGCGAATGGCATCGGCGGCGACCCGCAGGTCTTCCGGGTGGCTGAGGTAGTTGGGTTGAATAAGCGGTGCTTCTTGCGGATCGGCGGAGCGGATGTCCACCCGACCACGGCTTTGCGGGCGCAAATCGCAGACCGATGCGGTGAACGCCGGGAACGCATGTAACGGTTCGCCAAAGCGCTCCAGCGACAGCGGTTGTACGTGATATTCGAGGTTGGCTGAAGTCTGCTCCGGCCCCGAGCGGGCAAAGGCGCCCAACTGGCTCGGCGCCATGGACAGCGGGCCGCTGCGGTCATACAGGTAGCGCAGGCCCATGCCCAGCTTGCCCCACAGGCTGCCGGCAATCTGGTTAAGGGTGCTGGCATTCTCCAGCTTGTAGATCAGCCGCAGTTGCAGGTGATCCTGCAAATTACCGCCGACGCCGGGTAACTCATGGGCGACGCCAATGCCGAGCCGCTCCAGCAGCGGACGCGGGCCGATGCCGGAGCGTTGCAGGATGCTGGGTGAACCGACCGAGCCGGCACACAGGACGATCTCCTTGCGCGCCTTGAAGGTCTTCGCCTGGCCTTGCCAGCGGGCACTGACCGCCGAGGCGCGGCCATTGTCCAGCAGCACGCGGTCGACTTCGACCCCGGTCAGCACGGTGAGATTGGGACGCTGGCGAATGGGTTTGAGAAAGGCCTTGGACGCGTTCCAGCGGATGCCGGCCTTCTGATTGACCTGGAAATAGCCGCAACCTTCGTTGTCGCCCTGGTTGAAGTCATCGATGCTGGCGATGCCGCTTTGTTCGGCGGCACTGCGGAACGCATCGAGAATCGGCCACGACAGGCGCTGGCGTTCGACCCGCCATTCGCCCGCGGCACCGTGAAATTCGGCGGCGCCGGCAAAGTGATTTTCGCTCTGCTTGAACAGCGGCAACACCTCTTGCCAGCTCCAGCCGGGGTTGCCGTCGGCGGCCCAGCGGTCGTAGTCAGCGGCCTGGCCGCGCATGTAGATCATGCCGTTGATGGAGGAGCAGCCACCCAGCACCTTGCCGCGCGGGTAGCTCAGGGCGCGACCTTGCAGGCCGGGTTGCGCTTCGGTCTTGAAGCACCAGTCGGTGCGCGGGTTGCCGATGCAGAACAGGTAACCCACGGGGATGTGAATCCACGCATAGTTGTCGCGGCCACCGGCTTCGAGCAGCAACACGCGATGTTGCGGGTTGGCCGACAGTCGATTGGCCAGCAGACACCCGGCCGGTCCGGCCCCGACCACGATGTAATCGTATTCATCTAGGGAAGTCTGCATCCCTGACCTCGTTTTGTTGTACTTGTTGTCTGTCATCCTAGTTGTTAGCTTTCGTCAAAAGAATGTTAGTTTTTGCGCACCCGCTGTGCGTTTTTAAACAGCATCCCGAACGGCAAAGAACAAGGACGATTCATGTTCGACTGGAATGACCTGCGGTTTTTTCTCGAATTGCAGCGCAGCGGGCGTTTGCTCACGGCCGCCCGCCGCCTGAACACCACCCATGCCACCGTGGCGCGGCACATCGAGGCCATCGAAAAAAGCCTCGGTACGGCGTTGTTCGTCCAGCATGCCCAGGGGTACGAGATGACCCCGGCGGGCGAGGCGTTGCTTAAACACGCCGAGGCGATGGAGAACGTGGCGCTGCTGGCCCAGGAGGAAATCACTCAATCCACCGCGCCGCTGGGCAAGATCCGTGTCGGGGTGACCGAAGGCCTGGGCATCATGTTCCTCGCCAGTCGCATGAACGGCTTGTTCGAGCGCTATCCTGGGCTGGAGGTGGAACTGGTGGCGGTGCCGCGTTTTGTCAGCATCCTCAACCGCGAGGCGGAAATCAGCATCCACCTTGAGCGCCCGGCCGCCGACATGCTGGTCACCCGCAAACTCACCGATTACCGCCTGGCGCTCTACGCCAGCCAGGCCTACCTCGACCGTTCTCCGCCGTTACGCAGTCGTGAGGACCTCGGGCGCCATGCCTGGATCGGCTATGTCGATGATTTGCTGTTCAGCCAGGAACTGATGTTCCTCAACAGCTTCTGCCGCAACCCGCAGGTGGTGTTTCACAGCACCAGCGTCATCGCCCAGCAACAGGCTGCGCGCTCAGGCCTGGGGATTGCCGTGCTGCCGTGCTACATGGCCAGAGCCGACCCGGACCTTGTGCCGCTGTTGCCGGACGAAAGCATCCAGCGCAGCTACTGGATCAGTACTCGCCGCGAGCTGCACAAATCGGTGCGGTTGCGGGTGTTGTGGGATTACGTGGTGGAGTTGTGTGAGCGGGAGCAGGGGTTGTTACTGGGTGGCTGAACTGACGCCATCGCGAGCAAGCTTGCTCCCAAAGGTTTTTGTGCTGTTCACACCGACTGTGTAACACAGCAGATCCCTGTGGGAGCGAGCTTGCTCGCGATGGCGGCGGCACATACAGAATTGATCTTATGGTTTAACCGAGAATCTCGAACGCAGTGCTGGCCAGCCTTTCGCCATTGACCATGATATGCACCGCATGGCGCCCCGCATAATGCCGGCGGGTGGTGAGTTCCTTGATCTGCTGACCACGGCTGACGGCTTCGACGGCATTGCCCGGCAGCGTCAGCGCCTTGAGCTTGAACACCTTCGCCGACGTACTGCCGTTGGCCTTGACGTAATCGATGGCATAGTCGATCACCAGGCGTTGGCTGCTTTGAACGGTGGATTTGATGGCAAACGACAGGGTGATTTTTTCTCCCAGGCCAATCACTGGCGGTTCGACTTTCACATCAACGATCTCGACTTCAGGCTTGCCGCCCGCGCCGATGATCGCCAGTGCCCGCTGATTGCCCTGTTTGATCAGGCTGCGCAGGGCGTGTCTGGCGATCCATGCGCTGTGCCTGTTGTCCAGCGACCAGCCTTCGATCAGGTCCAGCACCCATTCGGGATGATCCTTGGTGATGTCGTTGAGGTGGTTGGCCACGGACTTGCGCACGTACAGGCTGGTGTCGGCCTTGAGGTTGTCGAGGATTTTCGCGGCCAGTGTCGGATCGGCCTGGATGGGCTCCAGCCGGAATGACCAGGGCAGGCGCGGCCGGCATCCTTCGCTGGCCAGGCGCCGTACGTGTTCGTTGTCATCCAGCGACCAGTCGTGCATCAGCTTGAGTGAGCGATCGAGGTCGCTGCGCAGAAAATGGCGAATCGCGAACTCCGAGGAGCCGAAGGCGGTGAAGTACTTCAAGGCGTCCATCGAGAGGTCGAACGCATGGGCGCCATAACTGGCGACGTACTGCGGCAGGCACATGCTGACGAAGCCGCTGTTCAGGCGCGGGGCGAGGGCGCGCAGCACCTCTAGCGACGCCTCATAGTCCAGCGGCAACACCGCGTGCAGGCACTCGCTGACCCGGGCCATGCGCTGCATGACGCTGAGGTCTGCCAGGCCGGTTTGGGCCAGTTTCAGGAAACGCCTGGCCTCGAATGGTGGATAGATCGCGGTCATTTCAATGGCGATGTGCTTGAGGCGCTCGACGTTGAAGATTTCCTTGAGGGCGGGGGCAGGTTGGTCAGTCATGGTGGTTCCCTGGCAATTGTTGTTGATCCATCACATCGCGTCATCGTTCATCGCGAGCCTGCTCGCGAAGGGTCCCTCAAATTCACCTCATTTTGTTCCCGCTTGCTCCTGCAGTTGATCCGACTCAAATAGCCTGGCCAGTTCCGCCCGCGCTTCCTGCGCCGTCTGCATGACTTTCACCGCGTCGTCATACACCGCGTGCTGGGCTTCGAGCACCACTTCATCGTGCTGCTTGAAGCGTTTGATCCGCGCATCCGCCTGGGCCTGGGTCAATCCCAACCCGATCAGGGTTTGTCGGCTCATTTCCAGGCTCGAGTAAAAGGTTTCGCGCACGGCGTGAGCGCCGACGTCCATCAGCCGATGCACATGCTGACGGTTACGGGCGCGGGCGATGATTTTCATATGCGGATAGAGCTTGCGCACCAGCTCGGCGGTCTTGATGTTGGTGTCCGGGTCGTCGGTGGCGATCACGAAATACTCGGCTTCCCCGACCTTGGCCGCGCTGAGGATTTCCGGGCGCATCGGGTCGCCGTAGAACACCGGTACGCCACCAAAACTGCGGGACAGCTCGATGGTTTCCACCGAGGTGTCGAGGGCCACGAACTTGATGTTCTGTGCACGCAAAATCCGCGCAACGATCTGGCCCATGCGACCCATGCCGGCGATCACCACACGTGGCGCGTCGGCGTCGATTTCGCGGAATTTCTCCGGTACTTCCACCGGTTGCACTTTCGGGCTGACCAACCGTGCGCAAACCAGCAGCAACAGCGGCGTCACAGCCATCGACAGGGTGATGGTCAGCACCAGCAAGTCATGCAGTTCTGCCGCGAACAGCCCATGATCGCGACCGATCTTGAACACCACAAAGGCAAATTCACCACCGGCTGCCAGCACGATACCCAGGCGGATCGCACTGACCTTCTTCAAACCCCCGGCCAAGCGACCGACAATAAACAGCAGCGGCAGTTTGATCGCGATCAGCAGCAGGGTCAGGCCCAGCACCGCGACCGGCATGCTCAGCAACAGGCTCAGGTTCGCGCCCATGCCGACGCTGATGAAAAACAGCCCCAGCAACAGGCCCTTGAACGGCTCGATCTGGGCTTCCAGTTCATGGCGATACTCGGAGTCCGCCAGCAGCAGGCCGGCGAGGAAGGCGCCCAAGGCCATGGAAATTCCGACCAGCTCCATCAGCCAGGCCGTGCCGATCACCACCAGCAACGCCGTGGCGGTGGAGACCTCTGGCAGCGCGGTTTTGGTCACCACGCGAAACACCGGTCGCAGCAGATAACGCCCGCCGATCACCACCACGGCGATGCTGGCCAGCACTTGCAGGCCGTGGTTCAGGTTTTCGCTGGCGGTGGTGCTGTGATTGCCACCGGCCAGCAACGGCACCATGGCGATCAACGGGATCGCGGCGATGTCCTGAAACAACAGAATTGCGAACGCCAGCCGCCCGTGGGGGCTGGTCAGTTCCTTGCGTTCGGCCAGGCTTTGCAGTCCGAAGGCCGTGGACGACAGCGCCAGGCCCAGGCCCAGGACGATCGCGGTGTTCAGCGGCTGGCCAAAGCCCCACAGCACCACCACGCCAATCACCGAACCGGTCAGCAGCACTTGTGCCAAACCCACGCCGAACACTGATTTGCGCATCACCCACAAGCGACGCGGCGACAGTTCCAGGCCGATGATGAACAGCAGCAACACCACGCCGAGTTCGGAAATGTTCGCGACGCTTTGCGGGTTGTCGATCAGGCCCAGCACCGACGGGCCGATGATCACCCCGGCAAACAGGTAGCCCAGAACTGCCCCCAGTTGCAGGCGCTTGGCCAACGGAACGATGAGCACGGCCGCCATCAGAAATACGACGGCGGCTTGTAGCAGGTTGCCTTCATGGGGCATGAGAAAACTCCATAACTCGGTACAGCGGGGGTGACAAGAATAAAGGCTGAGCCCTTCGGCGTCAGCAAGGCCCTCGGGCTCAGATGTTACAATTTGCATTAATTAGTTACATTTATAGAATTAGCTGATTAATCCAACTGTCCCTCCCGAGTAATCCCCATGGCGATCAACTTCGACCTCAACGATCTGCAGGCTTTCCGTGCCGTGGTTGAGCAGGGCAGCTTTCGCAAGGCGGCCGATACGGTGCGGATATCCCAGCCAGCCTTGAGCCGGCGCATCGAAAAGCTCGAAGACGCCCTGGGCGTCCGGTTGTTCGAGCGCACTACGCGCAAGGTCAGCCTGACCCAGGCCGGCCGCGGTTTCATGCCCAGCGTCGAGCGCCTGCTGGACGATCTGGACGTGGCATTGCTGGGCATCAGCGAAGTCGCTTCGACTCGGCTCGGCCATGTCACGGTCGCCTGTGTACCCTCGGCGGCTTACTACTTCATGCCGCGGGTGATCGCGCACTATCACCGCCAGTTTCCGCGGATCAAGGTCAAGGTGCTGGACTCGAGCGCCCACGAAGTGTTGAGCGCGGTGGTCAACGGTGAAGCGGATTTTGGCCTGAGCTTCATGGGCACCCTGGAGTCCGAAGTGGATTTCGAGCCCTTGGTGCAAGAAGGGTATGTCGTGGCGTGCCGGCGCGATCATCCGTTGGCGGGGCGAAGCAGTGTCACCTGGGACGAGTTCTATCAGCAGGATTACATCTCGCTGGATAAAACCTCCGGGAACCGTTTTCTGCTGGACCAGGCACTGACCGGCGTGGTGCCGCAGCGGCCGAGCATCTGCGAAACCCGGCACGTGACCACCATGATCGGTCTGGTGGAGGCCGGGTTGGGCGTGGCGGCGGTGCCGCTGATGGCGATGCCGGCAGCGGATCACCCAATCCTGACGCGGGTGCCATTGACCGAACCGCAGGTGATGCGCAGCGTCGGTCTGATCAAGCGCCGGGGTCGAACCCTGACCCCGGCGGCACTGGAGCTGGAACGGCTGGTGGTAGAGATGAAAGTCGTGCAGCCGTCGGTCAGCGGCTGACCGAGTCCAGTCCGGTCGCCTGCACATCCGGTTGAGCCTGGGCCGAGGCCAGGTATTCCAGCAAGGCTTTGGCTTCGGCCGGGTGTTGTGCCCCTACCGGGATGCCGGCGGCAAACCGGGTCACCGATTGCACTGACTCCGGAATCTTCGCCACGAAACTCACTCCCGGCACCGGCAACAATTCGCTCACTTGTTGGAAACCCAGTTGATAGTCGCCGGTGGCAACCACCGAGCCCACGGGGATTTTCGGCACCATGGTCGATTTGGGCTTGAGCTGGTCTTCGATCCCCAGGCGTTTGTACAACTGCTGTTCGATGTACACGCCGCTGGCGCTGTCGGAGTAGGCCACCGATTTCGCGTCGAGCAGGGTCTTTTTCAGGCCCTCGACGTTGCTGATATCCGGCTTCGGTGCTCCTTCGCGCACGACCAGGCCAATGCGCGAGTCCGCCAGTTCGACCCGAGAAGCGGGATCGACTTTGCCTTGTTTGATCAGATCATCCAGCGCATAGCCGACCATGATCACCACGTCGGCTTGCTCTCCGCGGGCCAGGCGATTGGGAATCGCTTCCGGGGCCTTGCCCATGGATGGGCCGAGTGCGGTGTCGAGGGTGTTGCCGGTGGAGGCGGCGAACTTCGGGCCGAGGATCTTGTAGGCCGCCGTGAAGCCACCGGAGGTCATTACTCGGATCTCTTCCGCCTGGGCCAGGTTGCTCAGGCCCAGGCTGGCCACCAACGCGAGGGTAGCAAAACCGAACTGTTTTTTCATGGTCATGTTCTCGATAAAGGGCAGGCTCACGACGCCACCGGCTGCAGATGATTCGAGGCTCGGCGATAGAGCATGAGCGTCGCGCACAGCGCGCACAGTGCTGCAAAGCTCATCCAGTAACCCGGCGCAGCCTTGTCGCCGGTGTACTGGATCAGCAGGGTCGACATTGCCGGGGTGAACCCGCCGAACACGGCGGTGGCCAGGCTGTACGCCAGCGAGAACCCGGCGACACGCACCTCCACTGGCATGATTTCCGTCAGCGCCGGGATCATCGCGCCGTTGTACAAGCCGTAGATGAACGACAGACACAACAGCACCAGCAGCATGTGGATGAAGCTGGGCGCGTTGACCAGAAAGGTCAGCGTCGGGTAGGTGGTGGCGATGGCCAGCAAGGCCATGGCGATCAACACCGGGCGTCGACCGATACGGTCCGAGAGTGCGCCGCCAATCGGCAGCCAGATGAAATTCGAAACGCCGACCAGCAATGTCACCAGCAGCGCATCGGACGTGCTCAGGTGCAGCACGGTTTTACCGAAAGTCGGCGCATACACGGTGATCAGGTAGAACGCGGTGGTGGTCAGGGCGACCATCATCATGCCCGCGAACACCATCAGCCAGTTTTGCCCCAGGGTGCGGAACACCTCACCCATGCTCGGGCGGTGTTTACGGGTGGCGAACTCTTCGGTTTCTTCCAGGTTGCGGCGCAGCAGAAAGATGAATGGCACGATCATGCAGCCGACGAAAAACGGAATCCGCCAGCCCCAATCGGCAATCACACTCGGTGCCATCCACTGGTTCAAGGCGTAACCCAGCGCAGCGGCGACGATGATCGCCACTTGCTGGCTGCCCGACTGCCAACTGGTGAAAAAGCCCTTGTGGCCGGGTGTGGCGATTTCGGCCAGATACACCGACACGCCGCCCAGTTCCGCACCGGCAGAAAAGCCCTGCAGCAGCCGCCCGATCAGCACCAGCGCCGGGGCGAACAGGCCGATGGTTTCGTAGCCGGGTACCAGCACAATCAGGATCGTGCCGCTGGCCATGATCGACAGGGTGACGATCAGCCCTTTGCGTCGGCCCACATCATCGATATAGGCACCCAATACCACAGCGCCCAGCGGACGCATCAGAAAGCCTGCGCCGAACACTGCGAAGGTCATCATCAGCGAGGCGAACTCGCTGCTGGCCGGAAAGAACACGGCAGCGATTTGCGTGGCATAGAAACCAAAAAGGAAGAAGTCGAACTGTTCGAGGAAGTTGCCCGAGGTGACCCGGAAGATCGCGCTGGCCCGGGAGCGACCGGTAGTTGCGGGCCGTTGGATTGATGCTGTCATTGACGTGTACTCCACCGCTTTTATGACGTGCGCCGACAGGACGCGGCGCACGGTTCTTATTGGGGCGGATAGTGGAGCAGGGGCATCGATATGTTAATTGCATTGTTGGCATGCATTGATGTGCGAAGTGGATCAATGCATTTGTGGACGTGCTCGTGCAATTACCGGTACAGGCACCCATCGACGAAACGCTATTCGCTATGTGCCCGCACCACGCTCTCGGTGCCCAACCGATACTGATTGTTCCCGCTGCGTTTGGCCTCATACATCGCCAGGTCGGCAATGTGCAGCAAGCGGTCAATGCTCGGCGCATGATCGGGGAATACGGCGACGCCGAGGCTGGTGCCGATGTGGCGCTGGTCGTTGCCGATGGTGACGGGCGGGGAGAGTTCGACGAAGATTTTCTGGCAGATCGTGCGCGCTTCGTCTTGCAGGCTTTTACCTTGGGGCAAGTCCTGGAGGATGACCACGAATTCGTCGCCACCGATCCGGGCGACGGTGTCGGTGCCACGCAGAATGCGCTTGAGCCGCGTGGCGGTAGTGACCAGCACGCGGTCGCCGGCCGCATGACCATAACGGTCGTTGATGGCCTTGAAGCCATTGAGATCGACAAACACCAGCGCCACCCGCGTGGCACTGGTGCGCGCCAGCTCCAGCGCTTCGGACAGGCGCTCTTCGAGCACCAGGCGATTGGGCAGGCCGGTCAACGGGTCGTAATGGGCCAGGTGCTTGAGGTAGTTGGCCGAGGCCTTTTCTTCGGTGATGTCACGTACCACGCCCATCATCTTGATCGTTTCGTCATGGTCATTCTTGACCACGTTGCCGGTTTCCCGCAGCCAGCGGATCGTTCCGTCGGGCCAGACCACGCGGTATTCCTCGTCATGGTTTTCGCCGGTTTCCAGGCAACGCAGTTCGCCGGCCCGAACCCTGAGCCGGTCGTCCGGATGCACGCAGGAGCAGAACAGGGCGTAGGAGGGCGTCACTTCGCCGATCTTGAAGCCGAACATGCCGAAAATCGCATCTGACCAGTACAACCGGTCGGTGTCGACATCCCAGTCCCAGGTGCCGATGCGGGCAAAGTACTGGCTGCGTTTGAAGCGCTCGGCGTCGTCATCCTGGCGGATGTTCCGACCTTCGGACAGGCTGTTGATGACCGCGCGATACACCGCCAGTTGTTTTTGCAGCGAACGTTCGCGCCAGACCAGCGCGACGATCAGGATGAGCGTCGTTGAACCAAGGATGACGCAGGTCCAGAGCAGGATCATTCGGGGATGGCCATCAGGACGGTGAACCGTACGGGTAATTGTTGATTATTTTAGTTCAGCAAACAGCTTTAAACGTCGCGCGGGAGGTGGCAATGGTTGCCAATCGAGAGCAAATCTGGGAAAACGGCGCCCGTCAGGCCCTTGAGGGCGAGAGAGCATACGAGTGAAATCAATGAATGACGAGCTTCAGGTAATCGATCTTCAGCCGGGTGACGGAAAAGCCGCCATCAAAGGCGCACTGATCACCACCCAGTACCGTGGCTGGCTGGAAGACGGGACCGAATTCGACTCTTCCTACAGCCGTGGCAAGCCTTTCCAGTGCGTGATCGGCACCGGGCGGGTCATCAAGGGCTGGGACCAGGGCATCATGGGCATGCAGGTCGGTGGCAAGCGCAAGTTGCTGGTGCCGGCGCATCTGGCCTATGGCGAACGCACCATGGGCAAGATCACGCCGAATTCGAACCTGATCTTCGAAATTGAATTGCTGGAAGTACTGACGCGGGATGATTGACCGCGATTGCCGGGGAGCCCCATGTCACCAATCAACGAATACGCCACGGCCATCGAACTGCTGGACGAGTCTTATCGGCACTGGACCGGCGAACACCTGCCAGCCCCGCAGTCGCTGACCGGACTGGAACGCCTGCACTGGCTGCACGCCCACGCGCCCTACAGTTTGCTGGCCCATGGCACTGAAGACGATCCTCTGTTCTTCTACGCCAATGAACAGGCGCTGGCCTGCTTCAAGTACCCGCGCCCGGAATTTCTGGGCATGCCCTCGCGCTTCAGCGCCTCGCCACTGGACCGTGCGGTGCGCCAGACCCTGCTGGAGCAGGTCACGGCCCATGGCATTGCTCACGGTTACAGTGGCTACCGGGTGGATCGGCAGGGTAATGCCTTCATGATTCATGAAGGCAAGGTGTGGACGCTCATCGATCAGCAGGGTGTGCGCGTGGGGCAGGCGGCGTTGTTCTGGCCGGATGCTGAAAAGATTGGGCAGTTGGGGTGATCGTCGATCAAGCGGCCGGTCAATCACTGAACAGCGCAATCCGCCCATTCAAGGAAGGACGGAAATGCCAGGTCAAGCGATCCAGTGTCGGCTTCATCGCCAGAATTTGCCGGACGGTAGCGCCAGCAATGCATAACGCCAGTCGTTGCCCCGGACATTGATGGCGGCCCGCTCCGAAGGTGAAACTGCGCCGGTTCGGGCGGTCGAGCAGGAATGCGTCGGGGTAGTCGTTGAGCTGCGGGTCGCGATTGGCCGAGGCCAGCAGCACCAGGATCACGTCTGCGGCATTCAGCCTCACTCCGTCAATCTCGCAGGGTGCAGCGACGAAGCGGCGAGTGTTCTGTACGGACGGGTCGAAACGCTGCACTTCGGCCAGCAGGTCTTCGATAGGGGTTGATTCGCTGCGCAACGACGGGTGTTGAATCAATGCCAGCACGGCGTTGCCGATCAGTCCGGCAGTGGCCTCGAAGGTCTGGGAGAACAGGCCGATCAGGTTGGCGATCAGCGTTTGCGGTGCGCCGGAGGCGAAGCGCTGGCGGATGCCTGAAAGCAACTGGCTGTGGTTGTGCGGATCGTCGAGCAATTCGATGAAATAACCGCTCAATTGTTCGGCGGCAGCGTGGGCGGCGGTCAATTGTGCCGCGTCACTCAAGGGCGACAGGCAGGCGACGAAATCCGCCGTCAGCTCGCTGATGACACGGCCCTGAGCCGGAGTGAAACCCAGTAACGCCGCCACCACGCACACCGGCCCACGAAACATGGCGTTGTACAGGCCGGCGGCGTCGGCGGTGATCAACCTGACGCTGACCAGGGCCTCGACTTCCCGCGTATCGATCAACTCCAGCCCCGGCGCAATCGCCGACCGTGGGCAACGCTGGCGCTCGCCCTCGTTCATGCGCATCAATTGACCGTACACCTGGCCGGCCATGCCATCGGCAATCGCCCTGGGGACCGGCTCCTGCGCGGGGCGAACGTGGCAATCGGGATGCGCCAGCACAGCGGCCACCGCCCGGGCGCTGCTGGCCACCCACAGGTTCAGCTCCGAATGAAAAGCCAGCCCACCCTCGGCACGCAGTTGTGCGTAGTAGGGATAAGGATCGGCATGGGTCGCAGCGATGATCGGGTCCATGGGTCACAGCCTTTTGTCGTTGGAAAGTGTTGCTACTATCTCCAGTCCGAAAGGGCGTTGATTCGTCCGGGAGCGAAATATGAGCGCAGCGAACGTAGTGAACGTAGAGCAACACGACATTGGCGTCTCGCAGGTGGCGGCAGCCATCGCTGAGCCTGCGCGGACGAAAATCCTCTGTTCGCTGATGGACGGCCACGCCCGCACCAGCACCGAACTGGCGGCGGTGGCCGAAGTCAGCGCGTCGACCGCCAGTGCCCACCTGGCCAAACTCAAGGAGCTGGCGCTGGTGCGGCTGCACGTTCAGGGACGTCACCGCTATTACAGCCTGGCGGACAAACGCGTGGCCCAGGCCCTGGAAGCGCTGATGGTGATCGGCCAGAACACCGTGCCGGACTTCCAGTCGCGTACCCCGGATCGCCTGCAATTTGCCCGCACCTGCTACGACCACATGGCGGGCACCCTGGCCGTGCTGTTGCATGACCGGATGCTCGAAGCGGGCTGGCTTGAGGAAACCGACGAACAGGCCTATCGCTTGAGCGACAGCGGTACGGCAATGTTTCAAGGGCTTGGGATCGAGGTACAGGACTTGAGCACGTTGCGCCGCCGCTTTGCCTGCCCGTGCCTGGACTGGAGCATGCGCCGGCCGCATTTGGGTGGATCGCTGGGCGCGGCTTTGCTGCAGACGGCGCTCAAGCGCAAGTGGGTGACGCAGGATCTGGACAGCCGTGCGTTGGCGCTGACGGCGTTGGGGCTCAAGGAGGTAGCGGGGCGGTTCGGGGTTGAGTTGCCCATTGAGCGTGACGGCAAAAGATCGCAGCCTGCGGCAGCTCCTACGGGGGTTGGGGGGCGGCCATTGTAGGAGCTGCCGCAGGCTGCGATCTTTTCATTCGGCCATGAAAAAGCCCCCCATCGGTCACCCGATGGGGGGCTTTTGTGTGTCTGGCGTCAGGTCAAACCTTGACGATCCAGCCCGCTGGCGCTTCGATGTCGCCGGTTTGCACGCCGGTCAGCTCTTTGTAGAGCTTCTGGGTGATCGGGCCGACTTCGGTTTCGCTGTGGAACACGTGCAGGTGATCGTTGTAGTTGATGCCGCCGATTGGCGTGATCACTGCAGCGGTGCCGCAAGCACCGGCTTCCTTGAAGTCGGAGAGCTTGTCGATGAACACGTCGCCTTCGACCACGTCCAGACCCAGGCGGGACCTGGCCAGTTCGATCAGCGACAGACGGGTGATGCCCGGCAGTACCGATGGCGAGTTCGGGGTCACGAACTTGTTGTCGTGGGTGATCCCGAAGAAGTTGGCCGAACCGACTTCCTCGATCTTGGTATGGGTCAGTGGGTCCAGGTAGATGCAGTCGGCGAAATGCGCCTTCTTGGCCTGGGAGCCCGGCATCAGGCTGGCGGCGTAGTTGCCACCGACCTTGGCGGCACCGGTGCCTTGTGGCGCGGCGCGGTCGTAGCTGGAGATCAGGAAGTTGTGCGGGGTCAGGCCGCCCTTGAAGTAGGCGCCGACCGGGATGCAGAAGATCGAGAAGATGAACTCGGGGGCAGTACGCACGCCGATGTTGTCACCCACGCCGATCACGAACGGACGCAGGTACAGCGCGCCGCCGGTGCCGTACGGCGGAATGAAACGCTCGTTGGCACGGACCACTGCTTTACAGGCTTCGATGAATTGCTCGGTGTCCACCTGCGGCATCAGCAGGCGCGCACAGCTGCGCTGCATGCGCAGGGCGTTCTGGTCCGGGCGGAACAGGTTGATCGAGCCGTCCTTGCAACGATAGGCCTTCATGCCTTCGAAGCATTGCTGGCCATAATGAAGGGCAGTGGAGCCTTCGCTGATGTGCAGCACGTTATCTTCGGTCAGGGTGCCCTTGTCCCACTCGCCATTGCGAAAGTACGACAGATAGCGCTTGTCGGTCTTGATGTAGTCAAAACCCAGCTTGTCCCAATTAATGCTTTCGTTACCCATGACACCCTCTATCACTTAACAACCGCCGAAACGGTTCAAGGCTTCTGACGTTTTTTGGATGGGGACAACAATACTTCATTCTTGGGCTAAATCGCAGCCCAGACGATAGGGGGAGAAGCAGATTTATTAGCCTGCTTATTAAACTTCCCGGTTCTTCGTCGAAAAGATCGCAGCCTGCGGCAGCTCCTACGGGATCGGCGGCCACCTGTAGGAGCTGCCGAAGGCTGCGATCTTTTGATCTTTACAGATGCAACGCATGCCCCAGAGCGCGCAACGCCGCTTCCTGCACCGCCTCGCCCAGCGTCGGATGCGCATGGATGGTGCCGCCGATGTCTTCCAGCCGCGCGCCCATTTCCAGGCTTTGCGCAAACGCCGTGGACAGCTCCGACACGCCAACGCCCACCGCCTGCCAGCCGACAATCACATGATTGTCGCGACGGGCGACCACGCGCACGAAGCCGCTTTTCGACTCCAGCGTCATGGCCCGGCCGTTGGCGGCGAACGGGAAGCTCGACACGATGCAGTCCCAACCTGCGGCCTTGGCTTCGTCCGGGGTCTTGCCGACCACCACCAGTTCCGGGTCGGTGAAGCACACGGCGGCGATGGCGGTCGGGTTGAACTCGCGGGCTTTACCGCTGATCAGCTCGGCGACCATCTCGCCCTGGGCCATGGCCCGGTGCGCGAGCATCGGTTCGCCGCTCAGGTCACCAATGGCGTAGACGTTGCGCATGCTGGTCTGGCAACGGTTGTCGATCTTGATCGACGAACCGTTCATGTCCAGGTTCAGCGCTTCGAGGTTCCAGCCCTGGGTATTGGGCTTGCGACCGACGGCCACCAGCACCTGATCGGTTTCCAGATGCAGGGTCTCGCCGTTCGGTTCCAGTACCTGCAAGGTATTGTTAGAAGAATCAAATCCTTGCACGCTGTGTTTCAAGTAAAGCTTCACACCGAGTTTTTTCAGTTCGTCGTGCACCGGTTGAGTCAGTTCGGCGTCGTAGGCCGGCAGGATGCGCTCCTGCGCTTCCACCACGCTGACTTCGGCGCCGAGCTTGCGATAGGCAATGCCCAGTTCCAGACCGATGTAACCACCGCCGACCACAATCAAGCGCTTGGGCACGGAGGTCGGCGCCAGGGCTTCGGTGGACGAAATGATCGGCCCGCCAATCGGCAACATCGGCAGGTTCACGCTTTTGGAACCGGTGGCCAGCACCAGGTGCTCGCACTGAATGCGTGTGTCGCCGACTTCCACGGTTTTACCGTCAACCACCTTGGCCCAGCCTTGAACGACCTGGACCTTGTTCTTTTTCAGCAGCGCCGCGACGCCGGTGGTCAGGCGATCGACGATGCCGTCCTTCCACTCGACGCTCTTGGTGATGTCCAGGGTGGGCGCCGAAACGCTGATGCCCAGGGCCGAAAGCTGATGGTGGTGCTGGGTCTGGTGAAACTGCTCGGCGACGTGAATCAATGCCTTCGACGGAATGCAGCCGATGTTCAGGCAGGTGCCGCCCAACGATTGGCCTTCCACCAGAATGGTCGGGATGCCCAGCTGACCGGCACGGATCGCCGTCACATAACCGCCGGGGCCGCCGCCGATGATCAGCAGCGTGGTGTTCAAAGTTTGCATTCATGCTCCGCTAATATCAGTCCACAAACAAAGTGGCGGGTTGTTCGAGCAAGCCACGAATGGCCTGGATGAAGAGCGCCGCGTCCATGCCGTCGACCACGCGATGATCGAAGGAGCTGGAGAGGTTCATCATCTTGCGGATCACGATCTGGCCTTTGATCACCATTGGCCGTTCGACGATCTTGTTCACGCCGACAATCGCCACTTCCGGCAGGTTCAGCACCGGCGTGCTGACGATGCCGCCCAAGGCGCCGAGGCTGGTCAGGGTGATGGTCGAACCGGACAACTCGTCGCGGCTGGCCTTGCCATTGCGTGCGGCGGTGGCCAGGCGGGCGATTTCCGCCGCGTTGTCCCACAGGCTGCGGGCTTCGGCGTGACGCACCACCGGCACCATCAAGCCAACGTCGCTCTGGGTCGCAACGCCGACGTGTACCGCGCCGAGGCGGGTGATGACCTGGGCTTCGTCGTCGTAGCGGGCGTTCATCTGCGGGAAGTCGCGCAGGGCGACGACCATGGCACGGACCAGGAACGGCAGTAAAGTCAGCTTGCCGCGGGTCGCGCCGTGTTTTTCGTTGAGGTGCGCGCGCAGCTCTTCCACAGCCGTGACGTCGATTTCTTCGACATAACTGAAGTGGGCGGCACGCTGGGTGGCGTCCTGCATGCGCTGGGCGATCTTGCGGCGCATGCCGATCACCGGGATCTGCTGTTCATCGGTACGTTGGGCGTAAGCAGCCGCCACCGGCGCCGAAGCGTTCGACTGACCCTGGGCCAGGTAGGCGTCGAGATCTTCATGCAGTACGCGGCCGGCGGGGCCGGTGCCACGCACCAGGCGCAATTGAATGCCGAGGTCCAGCGCATGCTTGCGCACGGCCGGGGATGCCAGCGGACGCTCATCGGCCTCGCGAGCGACCATCGGGCCCTGGCATACGGCAGCTTTCGGCGCCGGGGCCGCGACGGGTTTGCTTTCAACCACGGCTTCAACTTTGGGTGCGGCTACCGGGGCTTCTTTAACGGGAGCCGGTTGCGCCGACTCCTTAACGTTGCCCGCGCCTTCGACTTCAATGCTGATCAGCACACTGCCAACCGCCATGACTTCGCCCGGCTGGCCACCGAGGGCAATCACCTTGCCATGCACCGGCGACGGAATATCCACCATCGCTTTATCGGTCATGACATCGGCCAGTACTTGATCTTCGACGACCATGTCGCCGACCTTGACGTGCCATACCGACAATTCAACTTCTGCAATGCCTTCACCAATGTCCGGCATTTTAATAACGTGCGTGCCCATTCAGACCTCCATGACCCGTTTCAACGCCGCGCCCACTCGGGACGGGCCTGGGAAATACGCCCACTCTTGCGCGTGCGGGTAAGGGGTGTCCCAACCGGTGACGCGTTCGATCGGCGCTTCCAGGTGGTGGAAGCAATGCTCTTGCACCAGCGACACCAGTTCGGCACCGAAACCGCAGGTACGGGTGGCTTCGTGAACCACGACACAACGGCCGGTTTTCTTCACGGATTTGACGATGGTTTCCAGGTCCAGCGGCCATAGGCTGCGCAGGTCGATGACTTCGGCATCGACGCCGCTTTCTTCAGCGGCGACTTGCGACACGTAGACGGTGGTGCCGTAGGTCAGCACGGTGACGTCCTTGCCCGGACGGGCGATCGCGGCAACGTCCAGCGGTACGGTGTAGTAGCCGTCCGGAACCTGTGCGGCGGGGTGTTTCGACCACGGGGTTACCGGGCGTTCGTGGTGGCCGTCGAAGGGACCGTTGTACAGGCGTTTGGGCTCAAGGAAGATCACCGGGTCATCGTTTTCGATGGAGGCGATCAGCAGGCCTTTGGCGTCGTAGGGGTTGGACGGCATGACGGTGCGCAGACCGCACACCTGCGTGAAGAGTGCCTCGATGCTCTGGCTGTGGGTCTGGCCGCCGTAGATGCCGCCGCCGCAGGGCATGCGCAGAGTCATTGGCGCGGTGAACTCGCCGGCCGAGCGATAACGCAGGCGCGCGGCTTCGGAAATGATCTGATCGTAGGCCGGGTACACGTAGTCGGCGAACTGGATCTCCACCACCGGGCGCAGACCGTAGGCACCCATGCCCACGGCTGTACCGACGATACCGCTTTCAGAGATCGGCGCGTCGAACACCCGCGAGGTGCCGTACTTGCTCTGCAGGCCTTCGGTGCAGCGGAACACGCCGCCGAAGTAGCCCACGTCCTGGCCGAAGACCACGACGTTTTCGTCCCGTTCAAGCATCACATCCATGGCCGAGCGCAGGGCCTGGATCATGGTCATGGTGGTCGTGGTCATGGCGGTTTCCAGCTCGATATTGTTGTTGTGATCGTTCATGTCAGATCCCCAACTCCTGACGCTGGCGCTTCAAGTGCTCCGGCATCTCTTTGTAGACGTCTTCGAACATGGTCGCGGCGCTCGGAATCTGGCCGCCGGCGAGGGTGCCGTACTGTTCGGCTTCTTTCTGCGCGGCGATCACTTCGGCTTCCAGTTCGGCGCTGACGGCGGCGTGTTCCTCTTCGGACCACTGACCGATCTTGATCAGGTGCTGCTTGAGACGCGCAATCGGATCACCCAGCGGGAAGTGACTCCAGTCATCGGCGGGACGGTATTTCGACGGATCATCGGAGGTCGAGTGCGGGCCGGCGCGGTAGGTGACCCATTCGATCATGGTCGGGCCGAGACCGCGGCGCGCACGTTCGGCGGCCCAGGCAGAGGCGGCGTAGACCGCGTAGAAATCGTTACCATCGACCCGCAGGGAGGCGATGCCGCAACCGACGCCACGACCGGCGAAGGTGGTGGCTTCACCACCGGCAATCGCCTGAAAGGTGGAGATCGCCCACTGGTTGTTGACCACGTTGAGGATCACCGGCGCGCGGTACACGTGGGCGAACGTCAGGGCGGTGTGGAAGTCCGACTCAGCGGTGGCACCGTCGCCGATCCACGCCGAGGCGATTTTGGTGTCGCCCTTGATCGCCGAGGCCATGCCCCAGCCCACGCCCTGAATGAACTGGGTGGCGAGGTTGCCGGAAATGGTGAAGAAACCGGCTTCCTTGACCGAGTACATGATCGGCAATTGCCGGCCCTTGAGCGGATCGCGCTCGTTGGACAGCAACTGGCAGATCAGGTCGACCAGCGGTACGTCGCGGGCCATCAGGATGCTCTGCTGGCGGTAGGTGGGGAAGCACATGTCGTCGATGTTCAAGGCCAGGGCCTGGGCGCTGCCAATGGCTTCTTCGCCAAGGCTCTGCATGTAGAACGACATTTTTTTCTGACGCTGGGCAACCACCATGCGGTTGTCGTAGATCCGCGTCTTGAGCATGGCGCGCATGCCCTTGCGCAGGATCGCCACCGGCACGTTTTCAGCCCAGGGGCCGTGGGCGTTGCCCTGGTCGTCGAGCACGCGGATCAGGCCGCGGGCCAGATCAGCCGTGTCAGCCGGTTCAACGTCGATTTGGGGTTTGCGCACCGTGCCGGCATCGGTCAGATGCAGGTAGGAGAAGTCGGTTTTGCATCCTGGACGGCCCGAGGGTTCGGGGACGTGCAGACGCAGCGGTTCATACGCTTGGGTCATGGCTTCTACGCTCGATCTTGTGAATTTCTTGTAGTGAGCTGACAGATTTCATTCGATAAAAGAAATCTTGTCCTACAACAATCATAGGCCCGCCCAAGAAGAATATTTCTCTCTGTTTCGTTGCGCTAAAGATCATTTGCAGATAAAAAAACTGCATAAACACAAAAAACAGGTGGTTTTGTCTCATGCGCAAACTGGACCGTACCGATATCGGCATTCTCAACAGCCTTCAGGAGAACGCACGCATCACCAACGCCGACCTCGCACGCTCGGTGAATTTGTCGCCGACGCCGTGTTTCAACCGGGTCAAGGCCATGGAAGAACTGGGAGTGATCCGCGAGCAAGTGACGCTGCTCGATGCCGATCTGCTGGGGCTGCACGTGAACGTGTTCATTCACGTCAGCCTGGAGAAGCAGGTGGAGGAGGCGTTGCAGCATTTCGAAGAAGCGATTTCCGACCGCCCCGAGGTGATGGAGTGCTACTTGATGGCCGGCGACCCGGACTATCTGATCCGGGTGCTGGTGCCGACCATCCAGTCGCTGGAGCGCTTCATGATGGACTTTCTGACCAAGGTGCCGGGGGTGGCGAACATCCGTTCGAGCTTTGCGCTCAAGCAGGTGCGCTATAAGACTGCGCTGCCGTTGCCGGCGAATGGGCTGACCCTGGGTAATTGAAGGTCAAAGGATCGCAGCCTTCGGCAGCTCCTACGGGGTTCTACGTGTACCAGTAGGAGCTGCCGAAGGCTGCGATCTTTGCTTTAGAACTTGTTGATCGGGATTTTCAGGTAGGTCACGCCATTGCCCTCGGCCGGCGGCAAATTCCCCGCCCGCACGTTCACCTGGATCGCCGGCAGCAACAGCGTCGGCATATCCAACCCCGCATCGCGCCGGGTGCGCATTTCCACGAAGGCGTTTTCGTCGATGCCGTCGCGTACGTGAATGTTGTTTTTGCGCTGTTCACCGACGGTGGTCATGCATTCAGGTACGCGGCCCTCGGGGGGATAATCGTGGCAGATGTAGAGACGCACGTCGGCGGGGAAGGCCAGCAGCTTGTGGATCGAGGCGTACATCTGGTTGGCATTGCCGCCGGGAAAGTCGCAGCGCGCGGTGCCCACGTCCGGCATGAACAATGTATCGCCGACCAGGATCACATCGTTGCCGATCAGGTAGGCCATATCCGCCGGGGTATGGCCGGGCACGTGCAGGGCGGTGGCCTTGAGGTTGCCGATCATGAACGATTCGTTGGGGGCGAAGAGGTGATCGAACTGCGAGCCGTCGACGCGGAAGGCGGGCTCCAGATTGAACAGCGCCTTGAACACGTCCTGGACCTTGCTGATCGACTCGCCAATGGCGATCTTGCCGCCCAGTTCCCCGCGCAGGTATGGCGCGGCGGACAGGTGGTCAGCGTGGGCGTGGGTTTCCAGCAGCCATTGCACTTGCAAGTGATGGGCGCGGACGAAGGCGATGATTTTGTCGGCCTGGGTAGTCGCGGTGCGACCGGCGGCACCGTCGTAGTCGAGCACGGGGTCGACAATCGCACATTGCCCGCCATCAGCCTCGTAGACCACGTAGCTGTAGGWCGAGGAGGCGGGGTCGAGGAAAGCTTCAATCAGCGCGGGCATGGACAGGAACCTGTGCAGGGTTAGAAAAATCAGACGGCAAAATTTCAGTCATGGGTTGAAACATTATATGTTTAAACATAATGTTTACAGCTTAAGTGACGTTGAAGGCATCCTGCAAATGCAATCCAGTCTGACCGAATGTGAAGTCGCCCAACTGCGCGCCTCGGCCTCCAAGGCGTGTGCGCTGCTCAAGGCCCTGGCCAATGAGGATCGCCTGTTGATCCTGTGCCAGCTGACCCAGGGTGAGCGCAACGTAGGCGAGCTGGAAAAAATGACCGGCGTGCGCCAACCGACCCTGTCCCAGCAATTGGGGATCCTGCGCGATGAAGGACTGGTCGCCACCCGTCGTGAAGGCAAGTACATTTTTTACGGTCTCGCCAGTCACGAAGTGATCCAGGTGATGAAAACCCTCTCCGGGCTTTATTGCGGGGCGGTGCTAAAAAGCTGGATTCAACCCTGAATGCAAGCCAGCACACCAATCCAATGAGATTTCGTTTCGACTAGCATCAATCCTTGCGTGCAGCAAAAGGAACAAGCAATGAACGATCAACACTGGGGCCCATCCATCAGTGCAGATATCGTGGTCATCGGCGGCGGCACGGCGGGCATCGGCTTTGTCGCCAGCCTGCTCAAGCGTAGCCCGCATCTGAACATCACCGTGATCGAACCCAGCCCCCGGCACTTCTATCAACCGGCCTGGACGCTGGTCGGCGGGGGTGCCTACAACGTGGAAAGCACCGTGCGGCCAATGGCGTCGGTGATGCCGCGCGGGGCCCATTGGCTGCAGGCGGCCGTGACGGGCATCGATCCCGACAATCGCCAACTCACCCTCAGTGACGCGCGCACGGTCAGCTATCAGAACCTGGTGGTCTGCCCCGGCCTGCGCCTGGCCTGGGAGAAGATCGAAGGCCTGGAGGAAACCCTCGGCCAGCACGGCGTGACCTCCAACTACAGCTATCGGCACGCGACCTACACCTGGGATCAGGTGCAGAAATTGCGCGGCGGCAAGGTGCTGTTCACCCAGCCGGGCATGCCGATCAAATGTGCTGGAGCGCCACAGAAGGCGCTGTACCTGTCCTGCGATCACTGGCGCAAGACCGGTGTGCTGGACAACATCGACGTCGAATTCAATCTGGCGGGTGCGGCGCTGTTCGGTGTGGCGACCTTTGTCCCGCCGCTGATGAAATACATCGAGAAGTACAAAGCCCGTCTGGCCTTCAACTCCAATCTGGTCAAGGTCGACGGCCCGGCGAAAACCGCGTGGTTCGACGTCAGGGATGCCGACGGCAATGTCACCCGCCAGGCCAAGACCTTTGACCTGCTGCATGTCGTTCCGCCTCAGGTGGCCCCGGATTTCGTCGCCCGCAGTTCGCTGGCCGATGCCGCCGGCTGGTGCGAGGTCGATCCGCACAGCCTGCAGCATCCGCGTTATCCGGACGTCTTCACACTGGGTGATATCTGCGGCACCACCAATGCAAAAACCGCTGCGGCGGTGCGCAAGCAGGTCGTGGTGGTGGCCGAAAACCTGCTGGCCTTGCGCAAGCTACAGCCACTGCCACTGAAGTACGACGGCTATGGCTCCTGCCCGCTGACGGTGGAGAAGGGCAAGGTGATCCTTGCCGAGTTCGGGTACGCGGGCAAGTTGCTGCCGACCTTTCCCCTTGACCCGACGATCCCGCGCCGCTCGGCGTGGTGGCTGAAGGCGACACTGCTACCGTGGTTCTACTGGAACGGTATGCTCAAGGGCCGCGAGTGGCTGACACGTGTGTCCAGGGTGGACTGAGAACTTCCTATGTTGCTGGCAAGTCTGTTTGGCGTAGTGATGGGGTTGGTGCTCGGCTTGACCGGCGCCGGTGGCGGTATCCTTGCAGTCCCGGCCCTGGTGTTGGGGTTGGGCTGGAGCATGACCCAGGCCGCTCCGGTGGCGTTGTTTGCAGTGGGCAGTGCGGCAGCGGTCGGTGCCATCGACGGCTTGCGCCATGGCCTGGTGCGTTATCGCGCGGCGTTGCTGATCGCCGCGCTCGGTGCGGTGTTTTCGCCGGTGGGCATCTATTTTGCCCATCAGTTGCCGGAAAAAATCCTGATGATCCTGTTCAGCCTGCTGATGGTCGTGGTGGCCGGGCGGATGTTGCGCCGCGAGCGCAAGGATGAGGGCCCCAGCGATCACGGTCAGGCCAACTGGGGCCAGAAGAACTGCATGCTCGATCAACAGACCGGGCGCTTTTCCTGGACCGCCAAATGCACCGCGACCCTCGCCGCGCTCGGGGCAGTGACTGGCGTGGTCTCGGGATTGCTGGGGGTGGGCGGCGGCTTTCTGATCGTACCGGCGTTCAAGCAACTGACCGATGTGCAAATGCGCGGGATCATCGCCACGTCGCTGATGGTGATCAGCCTGATTTCCGCCATCGGCGTGATCGGCGCATTCCAGGCCGGAGTGCGCATCGACGGTTCGGGCATTGCCTTCATCGTCTCCAGCATCGTCGGCATGATCATCGGCCGCAAGCTCTGCGCCCGGGTGCCGGCGCGGGCGTTGCAGGTCGGGTTCGCCAGCATCTGCGTCGTGGTCGCCGCCTACATGCTGTTCAGGGCCAACGCCTAGCCGGTACCGGTTCCTGTGGACGCCACTCGGGTCCACAGGCCTACACCCTAAGTGGCGAGCCTCGCCGACCAGCGGTCTTACGCCATAGTGGTCACGCACCGCCGGCTCATCCAAAGCACCTGAAAACCACCCCCAAGGCAGCGTATGGCGCCGCCGGTCTGGTTTCGATAATCGCCTCCGACACTTAGTCCCCCGTTTCGGAGCGCGCCATGCACAACAATAAGAACGTCACGCATCGTTTTCTGCCTGCCTTCATCGCCAGCCTGTCTGCCCTTGGCCTGAGCCAAGTGGCGGAGGCGGATATCATGCTGTACGACAAGGACCAGACCACGTTCTCCACCGACGGCTACATCAACGCCTTCTACGTGAACAGCGATGTCGACCGCGCCGGCGATCAGTTCGACCGTCGACAGGCGCGGGTCAAGATGGGCTTCTTGCCCAACTACCTGGGGTTCAACATGGGCAAGCAGGTAGACGATCTCAAGCTCGGCGCCCGTGCCTCGTTCTGGGTCACCATCAACGACAGCCAAACCAACGGCACCGACACCGCCATTGATGTGCGGCAGTTCTACGGCACCGTGGCCAACCCGGAATGGGGCGAAGTGCTGATCGGCAAGGACTTCGGGCTGTTCGCCCGCTCCAACATCCTGCTCGACGAAATGCTCGCCGGTTACGGTCAGGTCAGCGATACGTTGGGGCTGGTGGATGGCGGCGGGGTGTCGTTCGGCAACATCGGCACCGGTTACCCGTACCCGTTCCCGACCTCGCAGATCACCTATCGCACCCCGGTGATGGACGGTCTGCGCGTGGCGGTCGGCATCATGGACCCGGTGGACACCAACGACAGCAGCCCGACGGGCAAGGCCTATCAGGAAAACCCGCGTACCGAGAGCGAAGTCACCTATCAGTTCGACCTGGCCGGGGCGAAGATCTACAGCTGGGTCAACGGCAGCTACCAGACCTCGGACAACACCGATTCCACGGTCGAGACCGTCACCTCCAAGGGTGTCGGTTATGGCGTGCAGGCGAAGATGGGCGGTTTGTCCCTCACCGGGTCCGGTTTCCAGGCCAAGGGCATCAACCCGTTTTTCACCAACAACGCCGGCGAGCCGACCCTGCGCAACGTCGACAGCGACGGCTACCTGATGCAGGGTTCCTACAAACTGGGCAAGAACCGCCTGGCCTTGTCCTATGGCAAGACCAACGACGATGGCAACGGCGTGGTCGGCAGCGGTGCGGACTACGAGACCCGCGGCATCGCCTTGTTCCATGACGTGAACGACAACCTCAAGCTGGTGGCCGAGTACAACCAGTTCGAAATCAACGGTCATGACACCAGTGACCAGAACGAAGACACCGACACCTTTGCAGTGGGCGCGGTGCTGACCTGGTAACCCCGGGAGGTGGCCCTGGCCGTGCGCATCGCGGCAAGGGTCGCCACCCGTCTCATCCCATCGAAGCGGCTACCCGCTACCCAAGTAGCATTCGTCGCACCCCACAGACTTCGTACACTCGTGCCTCATACACACGCACCTGCGGGAGGTAAGGATGCAGCAGAGCGAAGGCGTCGTCAGTGCAATGTCCCAGGCCACCGATGCCCGGCAGGTCGCGCAGGAACTGGCACGACAGTTGTTGCATCCGCACCTGGGGTTCGTGCTGTTCTTCTGTTCCGCCGAGTACGACTTGCAGGCGCTGGGCCAGACCTTGCAGCAAAGCTTCGGCGGCATTCGCCTGGTGGGCTGCACCAGCGCCGGGGAAATCACCCCGCTGGGCTACGGGCGCAATTGCGTGACGGCGGTGGGTTTCGATCACCGGCACTTTTCCATCGCGATCGAGCTGATCGATCAGATGGAGCACTTCAGCCTGATCGACGCCCAGCAGATGGTCGAGCGCCTGGTCAGTGGCTGTCGCAGCAACACCCTGGCGCCGATCAAGGGCAACAGCTTTGCCCTGACCCTGCTCGATGGCCTGTCCAGCCGCGAAGAAATGGTCCTGGCGGCCTTGAGTGCGGCACTGGGCGACATTCCGCATTTCGGCGGCTCGGCCGGCGACGATAACTACCTGACCCATACCCATGTGTACTTCGATGGCGAGTTCCACAGCGGCGCGGCCGTGGTGGTGCTGGTCAATACCTGGCTGGATTTCGAAGTGTTCACCACCCACCACGTGCTACCCCGCGCCGAGAAGCTGGTGGTCACCGGGGCCGACAGCACCTTGCGCCGGGTCTTCGAACTCAATGCCGAGCCGGCCGCCGCCGAGTACGCACGGCACATCGGCGTGCCGGTGGCGCAGCTCGATCACCGGGTCTTCGCCGCGCACCCGTTGGCGGTGCGGATCAACCAGCAGTACTACGTGCGGGCCATCCAGCAGGTGCATCCGGACCTGAGCCTGAGTTTCTACTGCGCCGTGGAAAACGGCATCGTCCTCACCGCCATGACCCCGGGGCCGATGCTGCCGAACCTGCAGAGCCTGTTCGAGGGATTGCAGGAGCGCCTGGGTGATTTGCTGCTGACCATCGGTTGCGACTGTTTCCTGCGGCGTCTGGAACTCGAAGACGACGGCAGTCTTGATCAGATCGGCACGTTTTTGCGCGAGCAACGGGTGATGGGTTTCAACACCTATGGAGAACAGTTCAATGGCATGCACATCAACCAGACCTTCACCGGCGTTGCCATTGCCCGTGGCCGTGCCCCAGGACATCGCTGAGCTGCAGGCCGAACTGGCCAGGCTGCGCCTGGAAAACCATAAACTGCAGCGCATCAATGCCGCGCTGATCGAGCGGGTCGAGTCCGGGGTGACCCGCGGCAACGATCCGTACGCTGCATTCCAGCATTCGGTGGTGCTGGCCGAACAAGTGCGCGAACGCACCGATGCCCTGAACCAGGCCATGGCCGAACTCAAGGCCGGTAATCATCTGCTCAGCGAAGCCCGCCTGCGCGCGGAAACGGCGCATCAACACCTGATCGATGCCATCGAAAGCATTTCCGACGCCTTTGTCCTGTTCGACGCCGAGCAGCGCATCGTGCTGTTCAACAGTCGCTTCAAGGCGTTCTGGAGCAACAGCCGGGTGCGGATCAACGCCGGCATGCGCCTGACCGAGGTCAAGCGGTTGATGATGAACAACGGCCTGTTCACCGAAGAGCCACGCGGGCATGCCGACGAAAACCTGCTTTACCGCCTGCAGAACGGGCGTTGGCTGCAAGTCAGCGAGCGGCCGACCCAGGAAGGGGGGCGGGTGATTCTGTTCACCGACATTACCGACGTCAAACTCAGCGAAACCATGCGCCGTGAGCAAGCGGTGGCGCAGAAGTCGCATCTGTTGCAACGGGCGGTCGACAACCTGTCCCAAGGGGTGGCAATGGTCAGCGCCGAGGGCATCCTGGAGTTGTGGAACCGGCGTTTCCTGGAGCTGAGCGGTCTGGCGCCGGTGGCTGCCCATCGCCCGTTTGCCGAAGTGATCGCCGACAGCGAGTTGGACCTGCTGACCCCGGCCAGCCGCGATGGCAACGGACGACCGGTACGCGAATGCGAGCAGCGCCTGTACGATGGCCGGGTCCTGGAAATCCGCACCCATCCGTTGCCCACCGGCGGTTTTGTCAACACCTTCACCGACATCACCGAACGCTACCAGCACGCTGAGGCGCTGAGTGAAAGCGAACACTGGATTCGCCTGATCACCGATCACGTACCGGCATTGATTGCCTACCTCAATGCCGACCTGGTCTACGAGTTCACCAACAAGGTCTACGAAGAATGGTACTGCTGGCCCCGCGGCGTGATGCTCGGCCAGAGCCTGCGCGAAGTGCACAGCGAACAGCATTACCAGCGGCTGGAGTCCTACGTGGCCAGGGCGCTGGCCGGCGAGAGCGTGACCTTCGAGTTCGCCGAAACCAACGTCAACAACCAGGAGCGCTACATGCTGCGTTCCTATGTGCCCAACCGTCTGGCCAGTGGCGAGGTGGTGGGGATTTTCGTGCTGATCCGCGACATCACCGAACGCCGCCGCACCGCCGAGGCGCTGCATCAGGCTTATCAGAACCTGGAGCTGCGGGTACGCGAGCGCACGGCGGAATTGACCACCCTCAATGACCAGCTGCTGCGCGAGATCGATGAGCGTCGTCTGGTCGAGTCACGCTTGCGCGAGGCCAAGCAGGAAGCCGAGCAGGCCAACCTGTCGAAAACCAAGTTCCTCGCGGCCGTCAGCCACGACCTGCTGCAACCGTTGAATGCCGCGCGACTGTTTACCAGTGCCTTGCTGGAACGGCGCGAGCCGATGTCCAGCGAGATTCTCGTGCGCAACGTGAGCAATTCCCTGGAAGATGTGGAGAACCTGCTCGGCACCCTGGTGGACATTTCCAAGCTCGATGCGGGGGTGATCAAGGCCGACATTGCGCCGTTCGCCCTCAGTGAACTGCTGGACAACCTGGCCGCCGAATACACCCAGGTGGCACGCAGTGAAGGCCTGCAACTGCACTTCATCGGTTGTTCGGCGCTGGTGCGCAGCGATATTCAGCTGCTCGCGCGGATTCTGCGCAACCTGCTGAGCAATGCGATTCGCTATACCTACAGTGGTCGTGTGGTGCTCGGTTGCCGGCGGCATCATCAGTGCCTGACGATCGAAGTCTGGGACAGCGGCATGGGCATTGCCGAGCATCGACTGGAGGAGATTTTCCAAGAGTTCAAGCGCGGTGATGTGCAGCGACCCGATCAGGATCGCGGCCTGGGCCTGGGCCTGGCGATTGTCGAGAAAATTGCCGGCATCCTCGGGCATCGCATTCATGTGCGCTCGTGGCCGGGCCGGGGCTCGATGTTCTCGGTCGAAGTACCGTTGAGCGCCACCGCGCCGAAACCGCCGCCGACGTTGCAGATGAGCGAGCCGATGCTTGAGCGCCTGCGTGGTGCACGGATCTGGGTGCTGGACAACGACGCGACCATCTGTGCCGGCATGCGCACCTTGCTGGAGGGGTGGGGGTGTCGGGTGGTGACGGCACTGTCGGAAGAGGACCTGGCGCGACAAGTGGACAACTACCACGCCGAGGCGGATCTGCTGATCGCCGACTATCACCTGGATAACGATCAGAACGGTGTCGATSCGGTGGCAAGAATCAATGCCCGTCGTGCCTCACCGATTCCGGCGATGATGATCACCGCCAACTACAGCAATGAACTCAAGCAGCAGATCCGCGAGCTGGGCCACACCCTGATGCACAAACCGGTGCGGCCGATGAAGCTCAAGACGGCGATGAGTCATTTGCTTGGCCGGCCTTGAGATCTCGGCGTTTTTGCCACCGCTATCGCGAGCAAGCTCGCTCCCACAGGGACAGTGGTGTACCTGTGGGAGCGAGATTGCTCGCGATGGAATCGACACGGTCTTGCTGACTCAACGCCGCAAATAAGACCCGAAATCAATATCCCCGGCACTCAGGATCGCTTGCACCCGGTTGTGCACATTGAGCTTGCGCAGGATCGCCGAGACGTGGGCCTTGACCGTGGTCTCGGCGATTTCCAGGGTGTAGGCGATCTGCTTGTTCGATTCGCCCTTGGTCATGCGTTCCAGCACCTGCAGTTGCTTGCGGGTCAGGGCCTGGAGCAGTTCGGGCGGGAAGCTCGGGGTGTCATTCATGCGCCGGTGGGTGCTGCTTTTGGCGGTGCGGATGATGTCCGGAGGCAGGTAGACATTGCCATTGAGAATCTGCTGGATGGCGTCGGTCATCTGGGCGCGGGGTGAGGACTTGGTGATGAAACCCACGGCACCGTAGGTGATGGCTTGCAGCACGATCTGTTTGTCTTGCTCGGCGGAGACAATCACCACCGGAATGGTCGGCGCTTCGTTACGCAGGTTGATCAGGCCATTGAGCCCGTGCATGCCGGGCATGTTCAGGTCGAGCAGGATCAGGTCCAGGTCATCGTGTTCCTGGGTCAGCGCCAGGGCGCTGTCCAGGTCAGCGGTTTCCATCACTTCGCTGCCGGCAAAACCGTCGCTGATGACGTTGTGAATGGCTTCGCGAAACAGCGGGTGATCGTCGGCAATCAGAATTTTGTACATGGCCTTTCACCTCATTATTTTGATTATGGTGTGGCAACAACACGCACGCGTAAAGCTCAGGGAAAGGGTTCGGGGCGGGCCGGCGAAACCGGCAGGTTGGCCGCTTGCCAGGCGTCCAGGCCATCGCGATACCAATACAGAGTCTTATAGCCCATGGTGGCCGCGCGTTTGACCGCATTCCAGCTCAACCAGCAGTCGGATCGGCAATAGAAGACCAGCGGTTGCGTCGGGTCGCCAGCGGTCAGCTTTTTCAGGTTGGCGGCGAAATAGTCCTGCCATTGCGGCGTCAGGTCACCGTCTCCGGTATTGGCCAGCCAATGGCTGCCAGGCAGGTTTTCATGGAGCTGGTCTTCGATGAATTGCCCCTGCAGCCACTGACGGCGGTAGACGTCGATCAGCACCGGGCGCGGGGTTTGGCTCAGCAGCGTTTGCAGGGCGGGGGTGTCGACGATGGTTGCGCCTTGCAACTGGTCGGGCGTCGGGCTGCGGTACAGGCCGATGCGATAGCCGTCGGTGGAGAACAGCGCAGTGTCGGCCTGCGCGGTGTTCAGCAGCAGGCTCAGCGACAGGGTGGCGAGAGCAGGGCGCAACAGGCAACGTCGGGCACGCGGCATGGGGTCAGTCCTTATAGTTATGGACCTATTACATGCCAGTCGGGGGGCATTGGAAATGCGACGATAGACAGGGAAACCAGTACTAAAGTAGTAATTTCACCCTGTTCAATGAAGATCCCCTGTGTTGTCAGTTGGCTTTGCGCAAGGCCGCATGCTGCGGGTTGAAGGTCAGCACGGCGAGCAACGCAAACAGCAGCGTCAGCCCCGTGCACACCGCCAGCGCCAGCGGATTGAAGCGTTCATACAGGGCGAAACGCACCAGTTCCACTGCGTGGGTAAACGGATTTACCGCGCACAGCCAATACAACCACTCGCTGGCCTCGCGCATCTTCCACAACGGATACAGCGCCGATGACAGGAAAAACAGCGGGAAGATCACGAAATTCATCACCCCGGCAAAGTTCTCCAGCTGGCGGATCGCGTTCGATAGCAACAGGCCCAGTGCGCTGAGCATCAACGCCACCAGCAACAGGGCCGGCAACGCCAGCAACAGGCCCATAGCCGGTGGCCGCACGCCGTAAACCCAGGCAATCGCCAGGAACGCATACACCTGCAACAGCGAAATCAGTGACGTGGCCAACAGTTTGCTGCACAGCAGAAAGGTGCGCGGCAGGGGGCTGGTCAGCAGCACGCGCATGCTGCCCATCTCGCGGTCATAGACCATCGACAGTGAGCCCTGCATGCCGTTGAACAGCAGGATCATGCAGGCCAGGCCGGGAATGATGTAGACCTCATAGGGAATGTAGGTGTCGTAGGGCTCGATGATCGCGATCCCCAGCGCTGCGCGAAAACCGGCGGCGAACACCAGCAGCCACAACAGTGGACGCACCAGGGCGCTGAGAAACCGCGTGCGTTGCAGCACAAAGCGCAGCCACTCGCGCAGCACGATACCGCTAAAGCATTGCCAGTAAGCGTTCATTGGGCAGCTCCTGATGTTGTCAGGCGGGTGAAGGCCGAACCGAGGTCACCGCCGTGTTCCAGGCTCAGGGCATCGGCCTGCCCACTGGCCACCAGCCGGCCTTGATGCAGGATCAACAAGTCATCCCTGGGCTGCACTTCATCGAGCAGGTGGGTGGTCCAGAGCACGCTGATGCTCTCCTCGCGACACAGGCTGCGGATGTGCTGGTTGAGCGCCAGGCGACTCGCCGGGTCGAGGCCGACACTGGCTTCATCGAGCAGCAACAGGCGCGGCTCATGCAGCAGGGCGCGGGCAATTTCCACCCGGCGACGATGGCCGCCATTGAGTTCACGCACCCGTTCGCGGCGGCGTTCGGTCAGGGCCTGACGGGCCAGTTCGGCGTCGACCCTAAGGTCGGTCTGGCGCCGGGACAGACCATGCAATGCAGCGTGATAACGCAGGTTCTGTTCGACGCTGAGGTCCAGGTCCAGGGTGCTTTGCTGGAACACCACGCCCAATTGCCTGAGTGCCGGGCGTGCGGCGCTGCGCAATGAACAGCCACCGACGCGGATCTCGCCTTGCTGCAGGTCATAGAGCCGGGTCAGCAGGGCAATCAGGGTCGACTTGCCCGCGCCGTTGGGGCCCAGCAGCGCGGCGAAACGCCCGGGCTCCAGGCTGAAGCTCACTTTGCGCAAGGCCTCTCGGGAGCCGTAGGCGAAGCTCAGGTCACTGACTTCAAGAGCGTTCATGGCGTCACCACCACGCCCCAGGGATAGCGGCCGACCTTCACCGATTTGCTGACCTTGAGGCTGTCGACATCGATCACCGAAACATCGCCGCTGACGCCGTTGGTGGCCAGCAGTTGCTTCTGATCCGGGGTGAACGCCATCTGCCAGACCCGTCGACCCACCAGCAGGTAATCGACAATCTCGAAGGTCTTGGCATCGATCACCGCCACATGATTGGCGGGGCCTAGTGCGACAAAACCGTACTTGCCATCGGCGCTGAGCTTGATGCCGACCGGCTGGACTTTGTCCGGGTGCACGCCCTTGATCTGGAAGTTCAGGGTCTTGAGCACGGTGCGGCTGGCCACATCGAGAATGGTCACCGTGCCGCCGATTTCCGCTGAGGCCCAGAGTTGTGCGCCATCTGGGGAGAACTCGACGAAGCGCGGGCGCTGGTCCACCAGGGTGCTGTCGGCCAGGGTCTGGGTGCCGGTGTCGATCCAGTGCAGCATGTTGGTGGTTTCGCTGGTGTTGACCGCCCACTTGCCCTCAGGGCTGACGGCCATGCCTTCGGGTTCGACGCCGACGTTGATCTGGCCGAGGACCTTGGAGGTCTCGGTGTCGATCACCGTGACCAGCGCATCGTCTTCGTTGGAGACATACAACCAGCGATTGTTCGGGTGCAGGGCGAATTGTTCAGGGTCCTTGCCCGAGGGCAATTCCTTGATGATCTTGCGCGTGGCCACGTCCATTACCTGGACCCGGTCCGAGTCACTGGCGCAGATGTACAGCAGCTTGTTGTCATGGGACAGCAGCAGGCCGCGGGGGCGCTGGCCGACGGGCAGGGTGTCGGTGACTTGCAGGGTCTGCAGGTCGATCAGGCTCAGGCTGTTGTCCTTTTCGTTGGAGACCCAGGCAGTGCTGGCAACGGCATGGCCAGCGGCGAGCAGCAAGGTGCAAGAGAGCAGGGTGCGGCGCATGGCGGATTCCTTGTTGTTGTGATTATCGGATCAGGGAAAACGGCAGCTGACCTCGGGTTTGTCGTAGCCCAGGCTGTCCATCTCGTTGAACGGATGCAGAAAGCCATCCTGGGGTGAGGTGCTGACCAGAGCCCGGGGCTGGACAATGGGAATCGGCTGGCGCAACTGGCCGTTCCACGGCCGATAGCTGAGCTTGCGACCCTTGAAGCCGTCGAGCGGCAACTGGTCGCTGATTTCCAGCGTACGGATCGCCATCGGTTCGGCCTGGCGCAGTTTGCTCACGGCGCTGGCGATACTGCGCACGGCCATCCACGCGGCGAAATCGCGGTCATTCATCCAGCGCCCGGTCAGGGCTTCGAAGCGTTTTTGCAGCTGCGCGGCGCCGTAGGTTTCCACGGTCTTGTGCCAGCCCACCGGGGTCAGGCCCTGGGTGCCGGCGACCGGGCGCGGGTACCAGGTCTGGTAGGGCACGTATTCGCCAAAGTCGCCGCGTTCATCGGCCACCAGTACCACGTCGTACTCGGCGGTCTGGGTGAACAGCGGCATGTCGGCCTGGGCGCTGCGGCGTTGGTCGTTATCGAAGCTCCAGGGTTTTTCCGCCACCAGCTGCAAGCCGAAGCGCTTGGCCCCGCGGCGCAGGGCGGCGGCATAGGCTTGATCGTCCGGCGTCGGGCCGACAATCAGCAGCGCCCGCTGCCATTTGCGCAACACCAGAAACTGCGCCAGTGCATCGGCGAGCATCGCCCGGCTCGGCAAGGTGTGCAGCACGTTCGGCAGGCAATCGGTGGTGCGCAGGCTGTCGTCCGGGCTGCCGGCGTTGAACAACAGGCTGTCGGGCAGGGCGGCACTGAGTTGGCGCAGGCTGGTCGCGGGGGCATTCAGCACAAACAGGCGCAGACCTTGTTCGTGCTGAGCCTTCGCCGCGGCAAGCAAGGCTTCGGGGCTGTCGACACTGGCGCTGACCAGGCTGTAGCCGTGGTTGAGAAAACGCCCGGTGCTGTTGCTGTCGGTGATCGCCAGTTCGGCGCCGCGCAGCCCGGCATCGGTGGGCTCGGGGATGACGTTCGACAGCAACGGGCCGGGGTCGGGGCGATAACCCAGATAGCCGATGCGCACCTGCAAGGGCGCATCCGCCGCCTGGCTCTGGGTGGCCAGGCCGGCGGCGCAGGCAATCGCCAGCAGGTAGATCAGGGCGTAAGGGATGAGCTGGCGCATAGGGCACTCCATTACAGGTAGCGCCAGCATAGGAAGCCTGTGGTGCAGTGAAAATATGCAGAAAGTACCGAAGGGCCAGTACCAAGGTAGTAGCCCGCCTGGTACGGCGCGGTTCCAGCATGGGCGACCACGGCCCGCGTCCAGTGTCCACCGATCGCCTTACGACCAAGGGAGTAGGTGGCGACCACCAAAGCAGCATGGGGTCTGTGCGCAGGGCTTTCTAAGATGACCGCCATAGCCTCTGCCAAGAGGTTTTGCGTGCAATCCAGAGGGCATAACAATGACAACAAAACGCAACGCCTTGCTCGTGACCGGGCTGCTGGCCGGTCTTATCAGCGCAGGTTCCGTGTGGGCCCACGGCAACGTGGTGCCACAAGCCGTGGCCACCCCGGGGCTGACCCCGATCAAGGACGCCGGTGTGCAACTCGATGCCGATGGCTGGGCCGCAGTGAACCCGTATCGCACCACCCCGGAACACGACAAGGCAGTGGAAATCGGTGCCTCGGCCTACACCCAGAACTGCGCGGCCTGTCATGGCCTGGAAGCCAAGTCCGGCGGTATCGCCCCCGACTTGCGCATGCTCGATGTCGGTGAGGCGGGCGATGAGTGGTTCGCCGAACGGGTGCGCCATGGCGCGGTGCGCGACGGTCGGGTGTACATGCCGAAGATGGCCGACTACCTGAGCCAGGAAGCCCTGTGGGCGGTGCGCACTTATCTGGACACTGTGCACGTCGAGGAGTGACCCATGCGCCTGCTCGCGGTGTTGATCGGCGCTCTGTGGCTGTGCTGCCAGGCGGCGCAGGCGCAGGTTCGCAACTACGACGAAATGATCGCCGCCGGGGAGCTGAAGGTGGCGGTCTACAAGGACTTCGCCCCCTACAGCTTTGAAAGCGCCGGAAAGCCCCAGGGTGTCGATGTCGAACTCGCCGAAGCCCTGGCCAAGGCGCTCGGCGTGCGCCTGACACTGATCTGGGCACCGGCCGGGGAAAAGCTCGATGACGACCTGCGCGATTACATCTGGCGTGCCAGTGCCTTGCACAACCAGCAACTGGCCGACCTGATGATGCGCGTGCCCTATGACCGTGACTACGCGCAGAAGCGCAACGAGTTCGGCGAACTGGTCAACGGCCAAGTGGTGATGTTCGGTCCGTACCAGAACGAACAATGGCAGGTGGCCTATGACCGCCGAAGGCTGGACAAGGTCGCCAGCGTCGCGGTGTTCGAGCAGCACCCGATTGGTGTCGAAGTCGACAGCGTGCCGTCGTTCTACCTGACCTCGGTGTTCAACGGCATGCTCGCTGGCAAGACTCATCACTATCCGGGCGTACCCCAGGCGTTTGCCGCGATGAAGGCCGGTGAGGTCGACGCGGTGATGGCCATGCGCGGCGAGATCGACTGGCAGGTCCATGAAGCGGCCGACCCGCAAGTGGCACTGGCGGAGAACGCCTATCCGAACATGGGCAAGCAACTCTGGGAAATCGGCATGGCGGTGCACGAAAGCAACCGTCAACTGGCCTATGCCGTGGAAGAGGCGCTGGAAAGCCTGATCCGCGAGGGTTCGGTGAAGACCATCTACGGCCATTACGGCCTGCGTTACGACGTGCCCGAGATGTATCAATAAGGAGCAGGCGATGAAATGGCGAGGGAGTTGTCTGTTTGCCTGCTGGTTAAGCCTGGCGGCACAGGCCGCCGAAATCGATCCCGGCAAAGACCCGGTGCCATCGGTGATGTGGACGTTCTATCACCAGCAGTTTCTGGGTAATGCGCCGTTCGTTTTCGACGATCGGGTCAAGCTGCTGGCGCCGCCGTTTGCCGAAGATGCCCGGCAGGTGCCGCTGGAAATCGACGCCCGGGCGTTCAGTGGCGAGGTGGTGAAAATCCTTGCCTGGGCAGAGCTGAACCCTTTGCCGAAAATCGTCGACTTCCAGCCGCTGAATTCGGTTTTGCCCTGGCTGTCGTTGCGCATTCGCATCGAACAGGCCACGCCCTTGCGCGCAGCGGTGTTGACCCGTGACGGGTTGTGGCATGTCGGTTCGACCCTGATCGATGCGGCGGGTGGCGGATGCACCGCGCCGAGCGTGGTGCGCAGCCAGCCGGGCTGGGAGGAGCACATCGGCGAAGTGCTCGGCGGGCGCTATCCCCGGGGCGAGTTCAGCCGCTTGCGTTTGCAGGTGGCGCATCCCATGGACAACGGCATGGTCAGCGGCATTCCGGAGTTTTTCATCAACCATGCCGAGCTGCGCGACCACAACCAGCAAGTGCTGGCCCGGCTGGAGCTGTTTCCCGCGGTCAGCGAAAACCCCAACCTGGCCTTCGACATCCAAGGGGCAGGGCAAACGCGCCTGTTACTACGGGACAACAGCGGCAATGAGTTCGATGCGTCGATCCCCTGACCCCAAGGAGCGTGGCATGCGCTGGATCCTGTTGATGGTGTTAAGCATCAGTCTGCCGGCCCTGGCCGATCTCGAGTATTCGCTCAAGCCCCGGCAGATCGCCCAGGACACCTGGCTGCTGGAAGGCAGCACCGATAATTTCGCCAAGGCCAACGGCGGCAACATCGTCAACACCGCGTTCATCGTCACTGAACGCGGAGTGGTGGTGATCGACACCGGCCCGTCCAGGCGGTACGGCGAAGCGATGCGCAAGGCCATTGCCGCCAGTACCGACAAGCCGGTGGTCGAGGTCTTGCTGACCCATCACCACCCGGACCATGTGCTGGGCAATCAAGCCTTCACTGACGTGCCGATCGGCGCCTTGGCCGGCACCACCGAGCTGTTGCATCAGCAAGGCGATGCCATGGCCGAGAATATGTACCGGATGGTCGGCGACTGGATGCGTGGCACCGAAGTGGTGTTGCCGACCCAGACGCTGGCACCCGGCGTGAAAAGTTTTGGGAATCACGATCTGCGCTTGCTGAGCCTGGGTGGGCATACGGGCGCGGATCTGGCTATTCTCGACCAGCAAACCGGCGTGCTGTTTGCCGGGGACCTGGTGTTTTATCAGCGGGCGCTGACCACGCCCAACAGTCCAGGGCTGTCGGTATGGCTGGCGGACATCGCGACCTTGCGAGGCTTGCCCTGGACGCTGGTGGTGCCCGGCCATGGGCCGGTGGCCAGCGATCCGCAACCTTTCGAGCAGATGCGCGATTACCTGACCTGGCTCGATCAGCTGATGCGCGACGGCGCAGCCAATGGCAGTGATATGGCCGAGATGATCCGCAGCCCCATCCCTGAACGCTTTGCCAGCATCAATTTGAGCCGCTACGAACTGATCCGCAGCATTAGTCATTTGTACCCGCGCTACGAGCGCGAGCGGATGACGCGGGTGGATTCCACCGCGCAAAAGTGAGCAAACACAGTCCCCCTGTGGGAGCGAGCTTGCTCGCGATGGCGTCGTATCAGTCGACATCAATGTTGACTGTCAGGACCTCATCGCGAGCAAGCTCGCTCCCACAGGGGGATCTGTGTCGGGCACAAAATCCGCTGCTCATCTCCTCCCACCCTGTACCAAGGAACTAGCAATCTCCTCATTGCGGGCAATTGTTGCCAGGGCGGCGGCGCTCAAGAATCTGCATCAGACCGGGAAAATTTTCCGGACATAACAAAAATCCGCAGAGGAAGCCGTCATGACCCAACCCGCACGTCGCCAGCCCTTCGTCTTGAGCCTGCTGCTCAGTGCCATGCTGTTGTCCGGCCAGGCATTGGCCGGGGTTTCCGACCAGGACATTCTCCAGGACCCGAAGAACCCGGAACAGGTCGTGACCAACGGCCTCGGCGTTCAAGGGCAGCGCTACAGTCCGCTGGATATTCTCAACGTCGACAACGTCAAGGAGCTGCGACCGGCCTGGGCGTTTTCCTTCGGCGGTGAAAAACAGCGTGGCCAGCAAGCGCAGCCGATGGTCAAGGACGGCGTGATGTACATGACCGGTTCCTACTCGCGGGTGTTCGCCGTGGATGCACGCACCGGCAAGAAACTCTGGCAATACGATGCACGCCTGCCCGATGACATCCGCCCTTGCTGCGACGTGATCAACCGTGGCGTCGCGCTGTACGGCGACCTGGTGATTTTCGGCACCCTCGACGCCAAGCTCGTGGCGCTGAACAAGGACACCGGCAAGGTGGTCTGGAGCAAGAAAGTCGCCGACCACAAGGAAGGCTACTCCATCAGCGCCGCGCCGCTGGTGATCAACGGCAAGCTGATTACCGGCGTGGCCGGTGGCGAGTTCGGCGTGGTGGGCAAGATCGAGGCCTACGATCCGAAAAACGGTGATCTGCTGTGGACCCGGCCGACGGTCGAAGGCCATATGGGCTACGTCTACAAGGACGGCAAAGCGGTGGAAAACGGCATCTCCGGCGGCGAGGCGGGCAAGACCTGGCCGGGCGATCTCTGGAAAACCGGCGGCGCGGCCCCTTGGCTTGGCGGTTACTACGACCCGGAAACCAACCTGCTGCTGTTCGGCACCGGCAACCCGGCGCCGTGGAACTCGCACCTGCGCCCTGGCGACAACCTCTACTCGTCATCGCGCCTGGCACTCAATCCGGACGACGGCACCATCAAGTGGCATTTCCAGAGCACGCCCCACGACGGTTGGGACTACGACGGCGTGAACGAACTGGTGTCGTTCAACTACAGCGAAGGCGGCAAGGAGATCAAGGCAGCGGCCACTGCCGACCGTAACGGTTTCTTCTACGTGCTGGATCGCACCAACGGCAAATTCATCCGTGGCTTCCCGTTCGTGGACAAGATCACCTGGGCCACCGGCCTGGATAAGAACGGCCGGCCGATCTACAACGAAGCCAGCCGTCCCGGTGCCCCGGGTTCTGAAGCCAAGGGCAGTTCGGTCTTCGTCGCGCCGGCGTTCCTCGGCGCGAAAAACTGGATGCCGATGGCTTACAACAGAGACACCGGGCTGTTCTATGTGCCGTCCAACGAATGGGGCATGGACATCTGGAACGAAGGCATCGCCTACAAGAAAGGCGCGGCGTTCCTCGGCGCCGGCTTCACCATCAAGCCGTTGAACGAAGACTACATCGGCGTGCTGCGGGCCATCGATCCGAAAACCGGCAAGGAAGTCTGGCGCCACAAGAACTACGCGCCGCTGTGGGGCGGGGTGCTGACCACCAAGGGCAACCTGGTGTTCACCGGCACGCCTGAAGGCTTCCTGCAGGCGTTCAACGCCAAGACCGGCGAGAAAGTCTGGGAATTCCAGACCGGCTCCGGTGTGCTCGGCTCGCCCGTGACCTGGGAAATGGACGGCGAACAATACGTCTCGGTGCTTTCCGGCTGGGGCGGCGCGGTACCGCTGTGGGGTGGCGAAGTGGCCAAGCGGGTGAAGGACTTCAACCAGGGCGGCATGCTCTGGACCTTCAAACTGCCCAAGGACCTCGTCGCCAAGCATTAACGTCAGGACCACCACATAACCTGTGGGAGCGARCTTGCTCGCGATAGCGGTCTGACAGTCGACATCAATGGCGAATGTGCTGGCCTCATCGCGAGCAAGCTCGCTCCCACAGTGTTTTGTGTGAAATCTACGACCAAATAACGAGAGCCCCTCCTGCCAACGATGCATTCGTCTGGCACGCGGGGCTCTCTAGTATCGGCTCATCGCCTGTCAGTACGACAGGCATCGACCCAGACAGAGGCCCACCATGATCTACGCACAACCCGGAACCCCAGGCGCCGTTATTACCTTCAAGCCGCGCTACGGCAATTTCATCGGTGGCGAGTTCGTCGCCCCGATCAATGGCGAGTACTTCACCAACACCTCGCCGGTCAACGGTGAAGTGATCGCAGAGTTCCCGCGCTMCAGCGCCGCCGACATCGACAAGGCCCTCGACGCCGCCCATGCCGCTGCCGATGCCTGGGGCAAGACCTCGGCCCAGGACCGCTCCCTGGTGTTGCTGAAAATCGCCGACCGTATCGAGCAGAACCTTGAGGTGCTGGCCGTCACCGAAACCTGGGACAACGGCAAGGCCGTGCGCGAAACCCTGAACGCCGACGTGCCGCTGGCGGCCGACCACTTCCGTTACTTCGCCGGCTGCATCCGCGCCCAGGAAGGTGGGGCTGCCGAGATCAACGAGCTGACCACGGCCTATCACTTCCATGAGCCCCTGGGTGTGGTCGGGCAGATCATTCCGTGGAACTTCCCGCTGCTGATGGCCGCCTGGAAACTCGCCCCGGCCCTGGCCGCCGGCAACTGCATCGTGCTCAAGCCTGCCGAGCAAACGCCGCTGTCGATCATGGTCTTCGCCGAGCTCATCGCCGACCTGCTGCCGGCGGGCGTACTGAACATCGTCCAGGGCTTCGGTCGCGAAGCCGGCGAGGCCCTGGCCACCAGCAAACGCATCGCCAAGATCGCCTTCACCGGCTCGACCCCTGTGGGCGCGCACATCATGCATTGCGCCGCCGAAAACATCATCCCGAGCACCGTGGAACTGGGCGGCAAGTCGCCGAACATCTTCTTCGAAGACATCATGAACGCCGAGCCTGCGTTCATCGAAAAGGCTGCCGAAGGCCTGGTGCTGGCGTTCTTCAATCAGGGCGAAGTCTGCACTTGCCCGTCCCGGGCGCTGGTACAGGAGTCGATCTACGAGCCGTTCATGGCCGAGGTGATGAAGAAGATCGTCAAGATCAAGCGCGGCAACCCGCTGGACACCGAGACCATGGTCGGCGCCCAGGCGTCCGAGCAGCAATACGACAAGATCCTCTCGTACCTGAACATTGCCCGGGAGGAGGGCGCCGAGCTGCTCACCGGCGGCGCGGCCGAACGTCTGGAAGGCGACCTGTCCAGCGGTTATTACATCCAGCCGACGCTGCTCAAGGGGCACAACAAGATGCGTGTGTTCCAGGAAGAAATCTTCGGCCCGGTGGTGGGTATCACCACCTTCAAGGATGAAGCCGAAGCCCTGGCGATTGCCAACGACAGCGAGTTCGGCCTCGGCGCCGGCCTGTGGACCCGCGACATCAACCGCGCCTACCGCATGGGCCGGGCGATCAAGGCCGGGCGCGTGTGGACCAACTGCTACCACCTGTACCCGGCGCACGCGGCGTTTGGTGGCTACAAGAAGTCCGGCGTCGGCCGGGAAAACCACAAGATGATGCTCGATCATTACCAGCAGACCAAAAACCTGCTGGTGAGCTACGACATCAATCCGCTGGGGTTCTTCTGATTACCCAAGAACACTGAAAAACCTGTGGGAGCGAGCTTGCTCGCGATGAGGCCAGCACATTCAACATTAATGTTGACTGTTGCGCCGTCATCGCGAGCAAGCTCGCTCCCACACTGGTTTTTGGTGTGTACAGGATCTACGCAACACCCCCTACCAAATCACCCCGCAAACTCCTTCGAAAGTAGCATTCGGGCACTCGATGCCCCGTGCATTAATGGCTCTACCGGAATCACCCGGCACAAGAAGAGGAATGACCCATGTGGACTAAACCCGCGTTTACCGATCTGCGCATTGGCTTCGAAGTGACGATGTATTTCGCCAACCGTTGATTGATCACCCGGCCAGCCGATGCGTTGGCCGGGCCTGCCTTCTGGAGCATCTGCCATGCACATCCGCGTTCTCGGTTCCGCCGCCGGCGGTGGTTTCCCGCAGTGGAACTGCAATTGCCGCCAGTGCGCCGGTGTGCGCAATGGCAGCCTGCGGGCACAGCGCCGTACGCAGTCGTCGATTGCCCTGAGTGACGACGGTGTGGAGTGGGTGCTGTGCAACGCTTCACCGGACATTCGTGCGCAACTCGAGAGTTTTGCGCCCATGCAACCGGCGCGGCGCCTGCGTGACAGCGCCATCGCCGGCATCGTGCTGCTGGACAGCCAGATCGACCATTGCACCGGTTTGCTCAGCCTGCGCGAAGGCTGCCCGCATGCGGTGTGGTGCACCGAGCGGGTGCATCAGGACCTGAGCAGCGGTTTCCCGCTATTCAACATGCTCGGACACTGGAACGGCGGATTGCACTGGCAACCGGTCGGCCTCGATCGCCAGCCGTTCAGCATCCCGGCCTGCGAGCATTTGCAATTTCGCGCGATTCCCCTGGTGAGCAACGCGCCGCCGTATTCGCCCAATCGCGGCAACCCGCAACCGGGCGACACCATTGGCGTGTTCATTGAAGACCTGCGCAATGGCGCCTCGCTGTTCTATGCCCCGGGCCTTGGCCGAATCGACGATGAAGTGCTGGGCTGGATGCAGCGTGCCGATTGCCTGCTGCTGGACGGTACCCTGTGGCGCGACGACGAGATGCGTATCTGCGAAGTCGGCCAGAGCCTGGGCAGCGAAATGGGGCACCTCCCACAAAGCGGCCCCGGCGGGATGCTTGAAGTGCTGGAGGGTTTCAACCGCCAGCGCAAGGTGCTGATCCACATCAACAACACCAATCCGATCCTTGATGAAGACTCGGCCGAGCGGGCTTTGCTGGTGCGGCGGAGTATAGAAGTGGCTTACGACGGCATGAGTATTGAGTTGTAGCCAAAGGCCCCATCGCGAGCAAGCTCGCTCCCACAATGGTTGCGCGGCAAACACCAAACCTGTGGGAGCGAGCTTGCTCGCGATGAGGCCAGTACAGGCACCGCAGAAGTTCCCGGAGAACAAAATGACTGACAGCCCCCTATCCCCCACAGAATTCGAAGCCGCCCTGCGCGCCAAGGGCGCCTACTACCACATCCACCATCCCTTCCACCAAGCCATGTACGCCGGCCGCGCCAGCCGCGAGCAGATCCAGGGCTGGGTCGCCAATCGCTTCTACTATCAGATCAACATTCCGCTGAAGGACGCCGCGATTCTCGCCAACTGCCCGGACCGCGACGTGCGCCGGGAGTGGCTGCAGCGGATTCTCGACCACGACGGCGTCCCCGGCAGCGAGGGCGGTATCGAAGCCTGGCTGCGCCTGGGCGAAGCGGTGGGGCTGGATCGCGAGCAGATTCTGTCCCGGGAACTGGTGCTGCCTGGGGTGCGTTTTGCGGTGGACGCCTACGTCAATTTCGCCCGTCGCGCCTGCTGGCAGGAAGCGGCCAGCAGTTCGCTGACCGAACTCTTTGCGCCACAGATCCATCAGTCGCGACTCGACGCCTGGCCGACCCATTACCCGTGGATCGACGTCGCCGGCTACGACTACTTCCGCACGCGCCTGAGCCAGGCGCGGCGCGATGTCGAGCATGGCTTGCGCATCACCCTGGCGCACTACGTGACGGCCGAGGGGCAACAACGCATGCTGGAGATCCTGCAATTCAAGCTCGACGTGCTGTGGAGCATGCTCGATGCCATGAGCATGGCCTATGAGCTTGCGCGCCCGCCGTATCACACGGTCACCGGCGACAACGTCTGGCACCGGGGGATCGCCCTGTGAGCCTGATCGATCGCCAGCAGTCACCGGCCTTGCGTCGCGGTTTTCGTCTGCAATGGGAGCCCCGTCAGGACTGCCATGTGCTGCTGTACCCCGAAGGCATGATCAAGCTCAACGCCAGTGCCGGGCAGATTCTCGACCTGGTGGATGGCCAGCGCAGCGTGGCGGCGATCATTGATCGATTGAGCGCGAATTTCCCCGGGGTACCGGGGATCGACGAAGACGTGCTGGCGTTTCTGGAGGTGGCTCATGCGCAATTCTGGATCGAGTGAGACGCTGCCCGGACCGCCGTTGTGGCTGCTCGCCGAGCTGACCTACCGTTGTCCGCTGCAATGCCCCTATTGCTCCAATCCACTGGATTTTGCCCGGCACGGCGAGGAACTGAGCACGGAGGAGTGGATTCGTGTATTCCGTGAAGCGCGGGACATGGGCGCCGCACAACTGGGGTTTTCCGGCGGCGAGCCATTGGTTCGCCAGGACCTCGCCGAACTGATCAAGGCCGCTCGGGACATGGGCTACTACACCAACCTGATCACCTCCGGCATCGGTCTGACCGAGCAGAAGGTGCGCGACTTCAAGGTGGCCGGCCTGGACCATATCCAGATCAGCTTCCAGGCAGCCGACGAGGCGGTGAACAACATGCTCGCCGGTTCGCGCAAGGCCTTCGCCCAGAAACTCGCCATGGCCCGTGCGGTGAAAGCCCAGGGCTATCCGATGGTGCTGAACTTCGTCACCCATCGGCACAACATCGACCGGATCGCGCAGATCATCGAGTTGTGCCTGGAACTGGAAGCGGACTTCGTCGAATTGGCCACCTGCCAGTTCTATGGCTGGGCCGAACTCAACCGCGTCGGCCTGTTGCCCACCCGCGAGCAATTGCAGCGTGCCGAGCGCATCACTAATGAGTACCGCGAACGCCTTGAAGCCCAGGGCCACCCGTGCAAACTGATCTTCGTCACCCCGGACTACTACGAGGAACGCCCCAAGACCTGCATGAACGGCTGGGCCAACCTGTTTCTCGACATCACCCCCGACGGCACGGCCTTGCCTTGCCACAGCGCCCGGCAGTTGCCGGTACAGTTTCCCAACGTGCGCGAGCACAGCCTCTCGCACATCTGGAACGACTCGTTCGGCTTCAATCGTTTTCGCGGCGATGACTGGATGAAGGAGCCGTGCCGCTCCTGCGATGAAAAGCACAAGGACCTGGGCGGGTGTCGCTGCCAGGCCTTCATGCTCACCGGCGATGCTGCCAATGCCGACCCGGTGTGCAGCAAGTCGCCGCACCACGGGGTGATCCTCAAGGCCCGCGAGGAAGCCGAGGCGCCAGGGTTGGGGATGGAGCACCTGACGCTGCGCAACGCGAAGGCTTCGCAGCTGATCTATCGCGGCTAGTCAAGCGACACAGATTCCTGTGGGCGCGAGCTTGCTCGCGATGAGGGCGGCACATTCAACATTGATGTCGACTGTGATGCAGCTATCGCGAGCAAGCTCGCTCCCACAGGGGGCTGCGGTGAATTCGAATGTGAGTACGCTCCGGGCAGTGCTACCCATTGGTCTGATTGCATTCACAGCTGGATGGTTTAGTGTGGTTTCTACCTTCCAAAACAATAAAAAACAGGCTTTCCAATGAGCCAGAGTCTCAACCAGCTGCGTAAATTCGTTTCACCTGAAATCATCTTCGGTGCCGGTAGCCGGCACAGTGTCGGCAATTACGCCAAGACCTTTGGCGCACGCAAGGTCCTGGTGGTCAGCGATCCCGGCGTGATTGCCGCTGGCTGGGTCGCCGATGTCGAAGCCAGTCTGCAAGCCCTGGGCATCGAATACTGCCTTTACAGTGATGTCTCGCCCAACCCGCGGGTCGAAGAGGTGATGCTCGGCGCCGAGATGTACCGGGAAAACCACTGCGACGTGATCGTCGCCGTCGGTGGCGGCAGCCCGATGGACTGCGGCAAGGGCATCGGCATCGTCGTCGCCCATGGCCGCAGCATTCTCGACTTCGAGGGCGTGGACACCATCCGCGTGCCCAGCCCGCCGCTGATCCTGATTCCGACCACCGCCGGCACCTCGGCCGACGTCTCGCAATTCGTGATCATTTCCAACCAGCAGGAACGCATGAAGTTCTCCATCGTCAGCAAGGCGGTGGTGCCGGACGTTTCGCTGATCGACCCGGAAACCACCCTGAGCATGGACCCGTTCCTGTCGGCCTGTACGGGCATCGACGCGTTGGTGCATGCCATCGAAGCGTTCGTGTCCACCGGCCACGGGCCGCTGACCGACCCCCACGCGCTGGAGGCGATGCGCCTGATCAATGGCAACCTGGTGCAAATGATCGCCAACCCGACCGACATCGCCCTGCGCGAGAAGATCATGCTCGGCAGCATGCAGGCCGGGCTGGCGTTTTCCAACGCCATCCTCGGTGCCGTGCATGCCATGTCCCACAGCCTCGGCGGCTTTCTCGATCTGCCCCATGGCCTGTGCAACGCGGTGCTGGTCGAGCACGTGGTGGCCTTCAACTACAACTCGGCACCGGAGCGCTTCAAGGTGATCGCCGAGACGTTCGGCATCGACTGCCGGGGCCTGAATCACCGGCAGATTTGCGGTCGTCTGGTCGAACACCTGATCGCCCTCAAGCACGCCATTGGCTTTCACGAAACCCTCGGTTTGCATGGCGTCAGGACCTCGGATATTCCGTTCCTGTCGCAGCATGCGATGCACGATCCGTGCATCCTGACCAACCCGCGCGAGTCCAGCCAGCGCGATGTCGAGGTCGTCTATGGCGAAGCCCTCTGACGAACAACAACGGGCTCTGGCCGGGCTGCTGGGGCTGGGCAGCCATTCGGCGCGCAAGAGTCATTACCCGGAACTGGCCGCGCGCCTGGATGATCTGGAAGCCGAGCGTAACCGCTACAAGTGGCTGTTCGAAAACGCGGTGCACGGGATCTTCCAGGCCAGCCTGCACAATGGCATGCGCGCCGCCAACCCGGCGCTGGCACGCATGCTCGGCTACCAGGACCCGCAGGAGGTGCTGTTCTCCCTGACTGACCTGGCCAGCAGCCTGTTTGTCGACGGCGCCCAGGAGCTGGAAAACATCGGTGAAATCCTCAGGCACCAGCGCAGCCTGCACGGCTATGAAACCCGTTTGCGCCGCAAGGACGGCAGTTACCTCGATGTGTTGATGAACCTGCTGCTCAAGCCCGGCCAGGAAGGTCTGGTGGAAGGGTTCGTTTCCGATATCACCGAGCGCAAACTCGCTCAGCAACGCCTGCAGCAACTCAATGACGAACTGGAGCAGCGCGTCGTTGCACGCACCAATGAATTGCTCGAAGCCAACCGTAACCTTCAGCAGCAGATCACCCAGCGTAAACAGATCGCCGAGGCCTTGCGCGACGCCCGCGATGCCGCCGAGGCCGCCAATCGCAGCAAGGACAAATACCTTGCCGCCGCCAGCCACGACCTGCTGCAACCGCTGAACGCCGCACGGTTGCTGATTTCGACCTTGCGCGAACGCCAATTGCCGGAAACCGAACAGGTGCTGGTGGAACGCACTCACCAGGCCCTGGAAGGGGCCGAAGACCTGCTGACGGATCTGCTCGACATTTCCCGGCTCGATCAGGCCGCGGTCAAGCCGGACATCGCGTCGTACCGCCTCGACGAACTGCTCGGGCCGCTGGTGTCGGAGTTTCAGTCCGTCGCCCAGGCGGCCGGCTTGAACCTGCGGGTGCGCATGGTCGATTACGCCATCAGCACCGACTTGCGCCTGATGACGCGGATCCTGCGCAACTTCCTCAGCAATGCCTGCCGCTACACCGATGAAGGCAGCATCCTGCTGGGGGCAAGGCGTCGGGGCGAGATGTTGCGTCTGGAGGTCTGGGACACCGGGCGTGGCATCGCCGCAGACCGGCTCGACTCGATCTTCCTCGAGTTCAACCAGCTGGACGTCGGCCGCGCCGCCGACCGCAAGGGCGTGGGCCTGGGGCTGGCGATTGTCGAACGCATCGCCAAGATCCTTGGCTATAAGATCGGCGTGTACTCGTTGCCGGGGCGGGGTTCGATGTTCAGCATCGAGGTGCCGATATCCGACGAGGTTCCGTTACCCGTGAGCCAGGCGGTGCCACAACCGGTCACCGGCAACCCGCTGCCGGGACGCCGTTTACTGGTGATCGACAACGAAGTGAGCATTCTCGAAAGCATGAGCGCGTTGCTCGGGCAGTGGGGCTGCGACGTTCTGGTCGCCACTGATGAAGCGGCTGCGTTGGCGGCGCTACGGGGGCAGGCGCCGGAGCTGATTCTCGCGGACTATCATCTCGATCACGGGGTAGTCGGCTGTGATGTGGTGCGACATTTGCGCGAGCATTTCCACCAGAACATTCCCGCGGTGATCATTACCGCTGACCGCACCGACCATTGTCGGCGTGCGTTGCAGCGGCTCAACGCACCCTTGCTGAACAAACCGGTGAAGCCCGGCAAGCTGCGCGCGGTGTTGAGTCAACTGCTGGGGGCGTCTGCCTGAAGCGGCCGATACTGCAGGGTGAAGCCCAGTTCGGTGGATTGACCCTGCTCCAGCAAACGCAACCCCGGCCGACCGGGCAGGTGGTGCGCGTTGACCGGGTGGCTCACCGGTTCGATGCAGAAAAACCCCAGGCCCACGGGGCAGTAGAGCAAATAGTAATCGCTGCCTGTGGCCTGGCAGTCGAGTTCATAGCCGAGGTCGGGCTGATGGATCAGGCAGTGGCCGTCCCATTCACAGAAGCCGTTATCCACCAGCGATTCGGGCAATGACTTCAGTTGCTGAAAATCCCACTCGACCGGCAACGCGCTGAGTTCAGTCGACAGTTTTGCCCCGTCGCACAACCACACATGCCGGGCGGGCGCCTGTAGTCGGGTATTCGGTGTCCGCGGCAGGTACGGATGCAGTCCCAAGCCATGCCACGCAGCGTGCTCAGCCAGGTGCGTGACGTGTAATTCGATGCTCAGCTTGCCCGCGCTCAAATGGAAACGTTGCCGGGCGCGATAAGCGAAGGGTGTTGTGCTGTCGAGTTGCAGGACCACTTCATTTGGCGACCGGGAAACCACGTCCCACGCCTGCTGCCAGGCGCTGCCGTGAATCGGCAGGGGATCGGTGAGGCTGTTGGATGTCAGTGCCAGCCAACCGTCCGGGCAATCGAAACCACCTTCGGCGATGCGGTTGGACCAGGGGATCAAGGGAAAGCAGCCGAGCTTGCCGGGCAGGCCGGTGTTCAGGGCGTGCTCATCGGCGTGTCGCAGCAAGGGCTGGCCGGTGCTGCGCACGGTCCAGTTGACGATGCTGGCGCCGAGTTCCGGGGCGAGGGTGAGGTGGGTGAGTTCGTCTTCAAGTTCGATCAGTGTTAACGACATGTTGACCTGCCATGTGATTTTTTGAGGCTTGCACCGTTCCCTGTGGCGAGGGGGTGATTAGTTGGAAATCATGGGCGGCAGGGTGCCCAGCAGAGAGACCGCCGCCACTGCACCAAGCCCGAGCATCCACTCCAGCATCACGCTGGCGCGCAGTGTTGGCAGACGCTGCTCACAATCATCAATACGCAGCCGATTGAACAATGCCAGCCCCAGCATCGCCGCCACCAGCGCGGCCTTGATCAGCAGGATCAAGGCGAAACCGCTGAACAGCGGCGTCGGCCAGAACGCCCCGGTGAGCACCCGCACATTGATCAGCCCGGTGATCAGCAACCCTGCGACCAGGCCATAACCGACACCGCTGAAGCGCTGCAACATCAGGCGGATCGAATGCCCATCGGGTTGACGCAAGATCATCACCAGCAGCATCAAGCCGCCGAGCCAGGCACCCACGCAGATCAAGTGAATGAGTTGATTGAGGATCAGCAACTGCCCTGCGGTGCCATCGAGCATGGCGCCGTGGCCGACCGGGGCCAGCGTGGCCACCAGCAGGCCGCTGAGGATCAGGCGCAGCGCAAGGCTGGCGCGTAGTGGGGTCAGCAGCAACGCCAACAACAGCAGGTTGATCAGCAAATGCCAGCGCCAGACCTGGCCGAAAAAGGTATTGCCCAGCACCAATTGCAGGGTCGGCGGATCGAAGGCTGCGTCCCAGGCCCCGGCCATGCTCGCGGTAATCAGCATCAACCAGCAGACCCCACTGCCCAGCGCTATCACGGCCAGCCAGCGGGAGGTGCGTGCCAGGCGCTGATCCATCGCGGTTTCGCCATTTGCAAGCAACGGCCTGAACACCCAGCCCCCGAACAGCATCAACACCACGATGAAATGCAGGAAGCGGCACAGCACCAGCGCGCTCGCCATGAATTACTGGCCAACCTTGAAGGCGTAGGCACCTTCGCTTTTGTGAGTGTCGACGGACACGGCGTGCCATTCGACTTTATAGGCTCCGGCGGTCAACGGCTCGGCCGGGGTGACGATCAGGGTCTTTTTGTCGCTACCTTCGGTGGTCAGTGCTTTAACCGCCACCGGTGCGCCATCCCGGGTCAGCGTGACTTTGGTGAAACTGGCCTCGATACCCTCGGAGAACTCCAGGCGCAATTGCTCCGGCGCGGCCACGGTGCTGTCGGCGGCCGGTGTCTGGCTTTTCAGGTGGGCGTGGGCAAACACCGAAGAAGCGGCGAACAGCGCGCCGAGCAGGGCAGCGACGGTCAGGGTTTTCTTCAGCAGCATCGTGGGTACCTATGGCAGTTTCCAAGTGCGCAGAGTTTAGCTTTACGAAAGCGGCTGTACGAAGTTTCGTTTTCCCCTGTCGCCGCGGTCCAGAGCGGATGCTAGTCTTGCTCAACGTTGTTGTCGGGGATCCGCATGGGCAATCACAAGATCGAGATTCGTCGCAGTAACGTCGAAAAAATCCTGCTGGGGGCGGAAAAGGTCTTCGCTGAAAAGGGCTTCGGCAGCACCGCCATGGCCGACATCGCCGCTGAAGTACAACTGCCGCGTTCCAACCTGCACTACTACTTCAGCACCAAGACCGAGCTATACAGCGCCGTACTGTTCGACTTGCTGGAAGTCTGGAAGCAGGACGCGCTGTGCTTCGAGATGTTCGATGACCCGCGCGTGGTGCTCAGCAGCTACATCCGCGCCAAGATGAACCATTCCCGCAGCCGGCCGTATGGCTCGAAAGTCTGGGCCAACGAAATCATCCATGGCGCGCCGACCCTCGGCGCAGCGCTGGATGCAAGCCTGTACGACTGGGCCAAGATGAAAGAAGCGAAAATCCGCCAGTGGGTGGACGACAAACGCATCCTGCCGGTGGAGCCGTCGAGCCTGCTGTACATGATCTGGGCCTCGACCCAGCACTATGCCGACTTCGATCACCAGGTGAATATTCTCAACGACCATCAGCCGCTGTCGGACATGCAGTTCGAAAAGGCGGTGCAGACGGTGACCAGTGTGATATTGCGGGGGATTGGGTTGGAGCCTTGAGATTTGTGTTGCAGTGGCCGGCCTCATCGCGAGCAAGCTCGCTCCCACAGGGATCATTGGTGTACTCAGGTTTGATGTACGACACAAATCCACTGTGGGAGCGAGCTTGCTCGCGATGGCGTCATCTCAGACGCTGAAAACCTCAAGGGCTGACGTGATACGGATTCCTCGGATCATGATTCCAGTCCAGGAACGGCTTGCCAGTCTCCACCGGCACCATCTCGATACAGTCCTGCACCGGGCAGGTGATCTGGCACAGATTGCAGCCCACGCACTCCTCATCGATCACTTGATACTTGTGCGTGCCATCCGCTTGCTTGAGGCTGGCCACCGCCTGGTGCGAGGTGTCCTCACAGGCGATATGGCAACGACCGCAACCGATACAAGCATCCTGATCAATCTTCGCGATCACCTGGTAGTTGATGTCCAGGTACTTCCAGTCCGTGGTATTGCCCACCGCGCGGCCGGAAAACTCCGAAATGCTGGCGTAGCCCTGACTGTCCATCCAGCGTGACAAACCGTCCTTCATGTCTTCGACAATCCGGAAGCCATGCAGCATCGCCGCCGTGCATACCTGCACCGAGCCACTGCCGAGCGCGATGAATTCCGCGGCGTCGCGCCAGTTGCCGATACCGCCGATGCCGCTGATCGGCAGGCCCTGGGTCTGCGGGTCGCGGGCGATTTCGGCGACCATGTTCAAGGCAATCGGCTTGACGGCCGAGCCGCAGTAACCGCCGTGTGTGCTTTGGCTGCCGACCATGGGGTTGGCGACCATGCGTTCGAGATTGACGCTGGTGATCGAGTTGATGGTGTTGATCAGAGACACCGCATCGGCACCGCCACGGTGGGCGGCACGGGCGGCGACACGGATGTCGGTGATGTTCGGCGTGAGCTTGACGATCACCGGCAGCGAGCAATACGTCTTGCACCAGCGGGTGACCTGTTCCACGTATTCCGGCACCTGGCCGACCGCCGCGCCCATGCCCCGTTCCGGCATGCCGTGGGGGCAACCGAAGTTCAGCTCGATGCCGTCGGCGCCAGTGGCTTCCACCAGCGGCAGGATGTGTTTCCAGGATTCTTCGACGCAGGGCACCATCAAGGACACGATCAGCGCGCGGTCCGGCCAGTCCTTTTTGACCTGGGTGATTTCCCGCAGGTTGATCTCCAGCGAGCGGTCGGTGATCAGCTCGATGTTGTTAAAGCCCAGTACCTCCCGGTTAGCCCCGAAGTGCGCCGAATAGCGCGACGACACGTTCACCGCCGCCGGGTCTTCCCCCAGGGTTTTCCAGACCACGCCACCCCAGCCGGCCTCGAAGGCGCGGACCACGTTGTAGGCCTTGTCGGTCGGCGGCGCGGAGGCCAGCCAGAATGGATTGGGTGCTTTGATGCCGGCGAAGACAATCGACAGATCGGCCATTTACGCAGCCTCCACATTGAGCATCAGTTGAGCGTTGATCGCCTCGGCGGCGCGTTTGCCGTGTTGCACGGCTTGCACGGTGAGGTCTTGATCGAGGCTGGTGCAGTCGCCGCCGGCATACACGCCGGGGATGCTGGTGCGCAGGTTTTCATCGACTTCGATGCGCTCGCCCTGACGCTTGAGTTCACGAGCCAGCGGATCGGTGAGGGCGCTGCCGTCGAAGGCCTGGCCGATGGCCTTGAAGATCGCGTCGGCGATCAGTTCGAAGGTTTCGCCGGTGGTTTGCAGGCGGCCTTCCACCAGATGGGTGCGAGCGAAACGCATGCCGCGCACGCGGCCGTGGTCATCGAGCAGCACCTCTTCGGGTTGTGCCCAGGTCATCAGTCGCACCTGATTGGCCTTGGCAATGTCCTGTTCGTGATGGGTGGCACCCATGTCCTCGACGCCACGGCGGTACACAAGATTCACGTCGTGGGCACCGAGGCGGGCCATTTGCACCGCCATGTCGATGGCGGTATTGCCTGCGCCGAGGACAATGCAATGATCGGCCAGGGGCAGTTGGCTCAGGTCATCGGCCTGGCGCAGTACGCGGATGTAGTCGGTGGCGGCGAGCAGGCCGGGCGCGTCTTCGTGGGCCAGGCCCAGTTGTTTGCTGGCATTGAGTCCGAGGCCGAGGAACACCGCGTCGAACTGTTGATGCAGTTCGCTGAGGGTCAAGTTGTCCCCGAGTTTCTGCCCGTGGCGGATTTCGATGCCGCCAATTTCCAAGAGGAACTCAAGCTCCTTTTGCGCGTAGTCATCCACCAGTTTGTACTTGGCGATCCCGTACTCGTTGAGGCCACCGGCCTTTTCCCGCGCCTCGAAGATCACCACGTCATGCCCGTGCATGGCGCTGCGGTGGGCGCAGGACAATCCGGCCGGACCCGCACCGACCACGGCGATGCGTTTGCCGGTGGCGGCAGCACGCTGGAACGGGTGCGTGCTGAAGTGGGCGTTGTCCACGGCGTAGCGTTGCAACAGGCCGATCATGACCGGCGCGCATTCGTGAGCGTTGTTGCGCACGCAGGCTTGCTGGCAAAGAATTTCCGTCGGACACACCCGAGCGCAGCTGCCGCCGAGGATGTTGGCCGAAAGGATCTTCTGCGCTGCGCCTTGCACGTTGTCCTGCGCAATGTTGCGGATGAACGAGGGAATGTCGATCTCGCTTGGACAGGCATTCACGCAGGGCGCGTCGTAGCAATACAGACAGCGCGACGCTTCCAGGTGCGCCTGGCGCTCGTTCAGCGGCGGCGCCAGATCGGTGAAATGGCCGGCGAGGGCGGCCGCATTCTCATGGGGATGCGGGAGGTGGTCCAGGGTCTTGATCACGGTTTTGGCCTCACGGTTATTTGAGGTGCTGCCTCTGAATGGGCATTGTTTTTTGTGTTGTCTGTGCGGGCCTCATCGCGAGCAAGCTCGCTCCCACAGTGGATCTTCAGTGTCAACAAATCCCTGTGGGAGCGGGCTTGCCCGCGATAGGCCGCAGGCCGCTTTCAGCGTTTCACGGCAACCGGCTGATTCAACTCAGCCCGCTTGCTCAGCAAATCAAACACCGCCGGGTACGCTGGCCGTTCGATGTAGCGCCCGGCCCCACGCTCGGCCCGCAGGTCGCCGTCGGCCCAGACCACGCGGCCCTGGCTGATGGTGTGGCTGGGCACGCCGCGCACGGTCTTGCCTTCGAAAATGTTGAAGTCCACCTGCTGATGGTGGGTCTTGGCGGAAATGGTCCGTGTGCCTTGCGGGTCCCACAGCACCAGGTCGGCATCGGCCCCGACGCGGATCGCGCCCTTGCGTGGGTAGAGGTTGAAGATCTTCGCCGTGTTGGTGGACGTCAGCGCGACGAATTGCTGCATCGAAAAGCGCCCGCTGTTCACGCCCTCATCCCACAACACCGCCATTCGGTCTTCGATGCCGGCGGTGCCGTTGGGGATTTTGCTGAAGTCGTCGCGGCCAGCCGCTTTTTGCTCGGCGCAGAAGCAGCAGTGGTCAGTGGCGGTGGTGTGCAGGTTGCCCGATTGCAGGCCATGCCAGAGCGCCTCTTGATGGCCGCGAGGACGGAACGGCGGGCTCATCACATAACCGGCGGCGGTTTGCCAGTCCGGATGACGGTAGACGCTGTCGTCCAGCAGCAGGTGCCCGGCCAGCACTTCGCCGTACACCGGCTGGCCCTTGCCCCGGGCGTAGGTGATTTCGTCCAGGGCTTCCTTGGTCGAGACATGCACCAGATACAACGGCGTACCCAGGGTTTCGGCGATGCGGATCGCCCGGCTCGCGGCTTCGCCTTCAACCTGTGAAGGACGCGACAGCGGATGAGCTTCCGGCCCGGTGATGCCCTGGGCCATCAGCTTGCGTTGCAGGTGATACACCAGTTCACCGTTCTCCGCATGCACGGTCGGCACCGCGCCCAGTTCCAGGCAGCGTTCGAAGCTTGCGACCAGGGTGTCATCGGCGGCCATGATTGCGTTCTTGTAAGCCATGAAATGCTTGAAGCTGTTGACGCCGTGCTGGCTGACCAGTTCGGCCATTTCCTCGCGGACCTGTTCGCTCCACCAGGTGATGGCGACGTGAAAACCGTAGTCCGACGCCGACTTCTCGGCCCAGCCGCGCCACTGATGGAAGGCTTCGAGCAAGGATTGCTGCGGATTGGGAATCACGAAGTCGATGATCGAGGTGGTGCCTCCGGCCAGTCCCGCCGCTGTGCCACTGTAAAAGTCTTCGCTGGCCACGGTGCCCATGAAAGGCAGTTGCATGTGGGTGTGCGGGTCGATGCCGCCGGGCATCAGGTATTGGCCGCTGCCGTCGAGCACTTCGGCGTCTGCAGGTACATCGAGATTTTCGCCGATGGACTTGATCACGCCGTCTGCGCAATACACATCGGCGCGATAACTATCATCATGGGTAATAACGGTGGCGCCACGGATCAACAGAGACATTCCGAGTTCCTCGCAGGCAATGACCGGCTTATGCCGGTTCTAGATGTTTTATTCAAAACAGCCCGCACAGAATTAATCCTGTCAACGCTGTCAGGATTAAACGCTAGCTGCAGTTATCCGAATCGGCAAGAATATTTTTTATAAGCTTATTCTGTTATTAACTTATTGATATTTAACGAATAAATATAGAAATCACCAAAATGGTGAGGTCGCTCACCATTTTGACGCACTTGACAGGATCTAAAAATGGTCAAGATTTCTTATGTGAAATCAGCTGTTTGAGTATGGTCTATGGTTGATGCGCAGCCATTGAAAAAAAGATCAGCGCACCAGTTTGAGTCCTGACTGTCCGGACAACTTGCCTGGCATTCGGCCTGAGTGGCCTGACAAATAGTCGAGTCAGCGAATAAAACTGATAAACATCAGTTGGTTGCAATGTGTTTATGGAACTGCCCGATGCGTAATCGGGGCACACGGCACGTTTATTGATGCCGCCAGCCCCTGATGAGCAACAATAATCAAAAGAACAGTGGAGCGGCCATGCAACAGATCAGATCGCAAGTGACCGAGCGCGACGGCTTGTTCGAACTCGAAGCCGGCAGCGATGTCCTCGACAGTCCCCGTTACAACCACGACATTGCACCGACCAAGGTGCGCGAACGCACCTGGAACAAATGGCACATCACCGCGCTGTGGGTCGGCATGGCGATTTGCGTGCCGACCTACACCCTCGGCGGCGTGCTGACCGCGTACTTCGGCCTGACCGTCGGCGAGGCGCTGCTGGCGATTCTGTTCGCCAACATCATCGTGCTGATTCCCCTGACGCTGAACGCCTTTCCCGGCACCAAGTACGGCATTCCCTTTCCGGTGTTGCTGCGCTCGTCCTTCGGCGTGCTCGGTTCCAACATTCCGTGCCTGATCCGTGCCCTGGTGGCGTGTGGCTGGTTCGGCATTCAAACCATGTTCGGCGGGCTGGCGATTCACCTGTTCCTCGGCTCGGTGTTCGAGGGCTGGAAATCCCTGGGCGGCACCGGCGAGGTCATCGGCTTCATGGTGTTCTGGGCGCTGAACCTGTGGGTGGTGATTCGCGGCGCCGAGTCGATCAAATGGCTGGAAACCCTGTCGGCTCCGCTGCTGGTGCTGGTGGGCGTAGGCCTGCTGGTCTGGGCCATGCCCAACGTGTCGATGACCGAATTGCTGGCAATTCCGGCCAAGCGCCCCGAAGGCGCCGGCGTGGCCAGCTACTTCGCCGCCGGGTTGACGGCGATGGTCGGCTTCTGGGCCACGCTGTCACTGAACATTCCGGACTTCAGTCGGTACGCGAAAAGCCAGAAGGATCAGATTGTCGGGCAGATCATAGGCCTGCCGTTGACCATGTTCCTGTTTGCTTCCCTCGGTGTGGTGATGACCGCGGCTTCGGTGAAACTGGTGGGGGTGACGGTGTCCGATCCGGTGACGCTGATCGGCCATATTCAGAGCCCGGTGTGGGTCGCACTGGCGATGGCGCTGATCATTATCGCCACGCTGTCGACCAATACCGCTGCCAACATCGTGTCGCCGACCAATGACTTCCAGAATATCGCGCCCAAGGTAATCAACCGAACCAACGCGGTGTTGCTCACCGGGTTTGTCGGTCTGGCATTGATGGCCCATGAACTGCTGAAAAAACTTGGCCTGATCGTCTCGGACCTCAGCCTGGAAACCGTTTATTCCAACTGGTTGCTTGGCTATTCCAGCTTGCTGGGGCCGATCGCCGGGATCATGGTGGTGGACTATTTCCTGATCAAGAAACAGCAACTGGACCTCGCCGGCCTGTACCGCGATGACGTGTACCCGGCGTGGAACTGGTGCGGTTTCATGGCCTTCGGCGTGCCGGTGGTGTTGACGTTGCTGTCCCTGGGCAGCGATGCGTTCAGCTGGTTCTACAGCTATGGCTGGTTCACCGGCTCGGCGCTGGGTGGGGTTATTTATTACGGGTTGAGTGTGATGCGGCCCAGCCCGTCTATCGCTAAATCTACGGTGTGAACACTGGCCCCATCGCGAGCAAGCTCGCTCCCACAGGGGATCTGTAAACGCTGGAGATCCAATGTGGGAGCGAGCTTGCTCGCGATGAGGGCTTTGAATCCACCGACGAAACATCTGAAGAAACACACAAGAACAGCCTGAGGAGATCATCATGAACGCTGTCGTCGACGTTCTGCAGTCCAGCCATCAGCACATCAACCGCGACCGCCTGTGGCAATCGCTCATGGAGCTGGCCAGGCTCGGCGCCACGGTCAAGGGCGGCGTGTGTCGCCTGGCCCTGACCGATCTCGATCGCCAGGCCCGGGACATCTTCGTCAAATGGTGCGAGGAGGCCGGCTGCACCGTCAGCATCGACGCCGTCGGCAACATCTTCGCCCGCCGTCCCGGGCGCAATCCCGACCTGCCGCCGGTGATGACCGGCAGCCACATCGACACCCAGCCTACCGGCGGCAAGTTCGACGGCTGCTTCGGTGTATTGGCCGGCGTCGAAGTGTTGCGCACCCTCAATGACCTGAACATCGAAACCGAAGCGCCGCTGGAAGTGGTGGTCTGGACCAACGAAGAAGGCTCACGCTTCGCCCCGTGCATGATGGGTTCCGGCGTGTTCGCGGAAAAATTCACCCTCGAGGAAACCCTGGCCAAGGTCGATGCCGATGGCGTGACCGTGGGTGAAGCGCTGAATGCCATTGGCTACGCTGGCCCGCGTAAAGTCAGTGGCCACAAAGTCGGCGCTTATTTCGAAGCCCACATCGAGCAAGGCCCGATCCTTGAAGACGAACACAAGACCATAGGCGTGGTGATGGGCGCCCTCGGGCAGAAATGGTTCGACCTGAAACTGCGCGGCGTCGAAGCCCATGCCGGCCCGACCCCGATGCACCTGCGCAAGGACGCCCTGGTCGGCGCCGCGGTGATCGTCGGAGCGGTCAACCGCGCCGCCCTCGGCCACCAACCTCATGCCTGCGGCACCGTCGGTTGCCTGCAAGCCTATCCCGGCTCGCGCAACGTCATCCCCGGCGAAGTGCGCATGACCCTGGACTTCCGCCATCTGGAACCGGCGCGCCTGGACTCGATGATCGCCGAAGTACGCGAAGTCATCGAAACCACCTGCGACGAACACGGCCTGACCTTCGAACTCACGCCAACGGCCGACTTCCCGCCGCTGTACTTCGACAAGGGCTGCGTCGAAGCTGTGCGCGGCGCCGCTCAAGGCCTGGGCCTTTCGCACATGGACATCGTCAGCGGAGCAGGGCACGACGCGATCTTCCTCGCCGAACTTGGCCCCGCCGGAATGATCTTCGTGCCGTGCGAAGGCGGCATCAGCCACAACGAAATCGAAAACGCCGCGCCGGATGACCTGGCGGCCGGCTGTGCGGTGCTGTTGCGGGCGATGCTGGCGGCTTCGGCGGCGGTGGCGAAGGGCGAGTTGACTGCCTGAGCCTAAAAAGATCGCAGCCTGCGGCAGCTCCTACGTCGGTTGCCTGGCCAGACTGCACGATCATCAACCGCTGCGGTCGTACTCTTCACAGGGTCACTCTACTTGTGGAGTCGAAATGAGCCAGGACGTCCTGACCACGCAAGCCAATCGCCGCCAGTTGCAGCAAATCATCGCCGGATTGTCCGACGGGGTGATTCTGCTCGATCCCGACCAGAGCATCCTGTGGGCCAACGAGGCGGCGCTGGCCATGCACGGTGCCTCGCAGATCAGCGACCTGGGTACCAGCGCCAAGGCGTATGCCAAACGCTTTGCCCTGCGTGATCGCAACCATCAGGTCGTGCCTGCCGACAGCTACCCGATCAACCGGGTGGCGCGCGGCGAAACGTTCAGCGATGTGCTGGTGGAAGTGACATTGGCGGGGAACGAAGATCGTACCTGGGTCCACCACGTGCGCAGCCTGGTATTGGCCGACAGCCATGGCGAGCCGGAATCACTGGTGTTGATCATGGACGATGTCACCGACCGGGCCAGCGCCGAGCAACGCTTCGCCACAGCGTTTCGCCTGTCCCCGGTGCCGATTCTGCTGTGCGGCGCGGCTGATCAACGGGTGCTGGACGTCAACGAAGCGTTCCTCGATACCCTGGGTTATCCCAGTGAGGAAGTGCTTGGGATCAGCATTGCGCAGATCGACTTCATCGATGACAAAAACGCGCGCATCTGGCTGTTCGCCACGCTGGAGAAAACCGGCAGTCTGGACCGCGTCGATGTGCGCGTGCGCAGAAAAGACGCCGGGCTGATTGATTGCACCGTGTTGGCGGACATCGTGAACATTCAAGACAACCCGTGCTATCTGCTGGTGCTGATAGACATCACCGAACGCAAGCGCACCGAGCTGGAACTGGTGTCGGCCATCGAGGACGCGATGAAGGACGCCTCATGGTTCAGCCGCACGCTGATCGAAAAACTGGCCAACGTGAGGAACGTCAATTCACCGAAGTTGCCCAGTGTGTCCTTCACCGACCTGACCGCCCGTGAGCGCGATGTGCTGGGCCTGATATGCGAAGGCCGGGCCGACAAGGAAATCGCCGCGCGCCTGAAACTCGCGCCGAATACAGTGCGCAACCATGTGGCGGCGGTGTATTCCAAACTCAATGTGCACAGCCGCAGCGAGGCGATTGTCTGGGCGCGGGAGCGGGGACTGTTCTCGAGCGAGTGGCGGCCCAAGGGGCAGCGGTAAGGTGCAAATGCCACCGGCCGGGCCATAAGTGATTCGCAGATATTTATTTTTGTGACAGGTGTATGGATTTTGCGCGCCGGTTTCGTTGTCACAAAAAGTGTGTCGATCACTTATCGCGGGTCAACCGATGAAAACTCTTGGGAAACGCGTTATCTCACCTTTGTCGCTGGCATTCTGCGTGGCGATTCTCGGCGGCTGTGCCAGTCCGCCACCCCCTCCACCGGTCACTCCCCCCCCTCCAGAACGCACCTGCCAGGCCATGGATAAAACCGATGTCCTGGGCGATGTACGAGGCGAAGACGGGCAGGTGACCCGAGTCACCACCACGACGCATTGCGTCACGCAGTAAATCGGGGGGTATCACTCTATGGGAGCGAGCTTGCTCCCACAGGGATTTGTGCTGTTCAGACGATCAGGACAGGAATCCGCCATCCACATTCAGCGAAACACCGGTGGTGTAGCTGGAGGCATCGCTGGCCAGGTACAGCACCGCGCCGGCCATTTCGCTTGGATCGGCTACGCGCTTGAGCGGGATCTGCTGCAACGCGGTGTTCAGAATGGCTTCGTTTTTCACCAGCGCCGAGGCGAATTTGGTGTCGGTCAGACCCGGCAGCAAGGCATTGCAACGAATCCCGAACTGCGCGCATTCCTTGGCGAAGACTTTGGTCATGTTGATCACCGCGGCCTTGGTCACCGAGTAGATGCCCTGGAAGACTCCCGGCGAAACGCCGTTGATCGACGCCACGTTGATGATGCTGCCTCCGCCGTTTTCGCGCATCAGCTTGCCGGCTTCGACCGACATGAAGAAGTAGCCGCGGATGTTCACGTCGACGGTTTTCTGGAAGGCGCTGAGGTCGGTGTCCAGCACGTTGCAGAACTGCGGGTTGGTCGCGGCGTTGTTGACCAGGATGTCGAGGCGGCCGAATTGTTCCTTGATCCCGGCGAAGACCTGGCTGATCTGTTCCATTTCGCCGATGTGGCAGGCAATGGCGGTGGCCTTGCCGCCGGCGGCGATGATCGCGTCGGCGACGTGCTGGCAGCCTTCGAGTTTGCGGCTGGAGACGATCACGTGGGCGCCTTGCTGGGCCAGCAGTTTGGCGATGGCTTCACCGATGCCACGGCTGGCGCCGGAGACGAAAGCGATCTTGCCGTCGAGGTCGAACAACTGAGTCTTGGACATGGGATTCCCTTGTAATGAAGCCGATCAGAGGCTGGATTTCTGGATGACCTGCAAGCTCATTTGCTCCAGCAGCTTGTTCATGTGAATGAACTGCGCGAAGCGTTTGTCCTGGGTCTGGCCGTGGTAGAAGCGGTAGTAGATCTGCTGCACGATGCCGGCCAGGCGGAACAGGCCGTAGGTGTAGTAGAAGTCGAAATTGTCGATGCGGATGCCCGAGCGTTCGGCGTAGTAATCGACGAATTCGCGGCGGGTCAACATGCCTGGCGCGTGGCTTGGCTGGCGACGCATCATCTGCACCGGCGCCGGATCATCGGCTTCGATCCAGTAGGCGAGGGTGTTGCCCAGGTCCATCAGCGGGTCGCCGAGGGTGGTCAGTTCCCAGTCGAGCACGCCGATGATCTGCATCGGGTTGTTCGGGTCGAGGATCACGTTGTCGAAGCGGTAGTCGTTGTGCACGATGCTGGAGGTGGGATGGTCGGCCGGCATCTTGTCGTTGAGCCAGGCCTTGACCGTTTCCCATTGCGGCGCATCGGGGGTCAGGGCTTTTTCGTAGCGATCGCTCCAGCCTTTGATTTGCCGCGCCACGTAACCCTCGGGTTTGCCGAGGTCACCCAGGCCGTAGGCGTTGTAGTCGACGCGATGCAGTTCCACGAACTTGTCGATGAAGCTCTTGCACAGGGCTTCGGCTTTCGCCGAATCCAGGCCCAGTTCCGGCGGCAGGTCCGAGCGCAGGATGATGCCGTTGACCCGTTCCATGACATAGAACTCGGCACCGATCACCGATTCGTCGGTGCAGTGCACGTAGGCTTTCGGGCAGTACGGAAAACCGTCGCGCAATTGATTGAGGATGCGGAATTCACGGCCCATGTCGTGAGCCGACTTGGCCTTGTGGCCGAAGGGCGGGCGACGCAGGACGAATTCCTGTTCGGGGTATTCCAGCAAGTAGGTGAGGTTTGAAGCGCCGCCCGGAAACTGGCTGATCTGCGGCAAACCGCTGAGCCCCGGAATATGGGCCTTGAGGTACGGATCGATCAGGCTGGCATCGAGCTCTTCGCCGGTGCGGATACGGGTGGACTGGTCATTAAGCGCCATGCTTATCCCTTCTGCTTATTCTGGAGGCCTGAAACTATTGGCTAATCTAATGCGCACACGGCGCACCCACAACCGCGAACGGCTCTTATAGGTGAGCGTGTTGCCGGCCAATCATTGTTTTTGATACAGCTGTTTGAATCGCCGTTACTGGGCGACCTGGCTCATGGTGGGCGGCAAGTCGATCGGCGTCAGCACCGGTTGGTTGGAGAAAAACGCCACGAGGTTCTTGCCCACCAGTTCGACGGTGCCTTGGGTGGCTTCCGGGGACAGCCCGGCGACATGGGGCGTGAGGATCACGTTGCTCAGGGTCTTGAGCGCATCCGGCACTTGCGGTTCGTGATCGAACACATCCAGCGCGGCACCGGCGATCCGGCGGTGCTCCAGGGCGGTGATCAGGTCAGCGGTGGCAATCACGCTGGCCCGGGCGATGTTGACGATAAACCCCTTGGGGCCCAACGCGTCGAGCACCTGGCGATTGATCAGGTGCCTGGTGCCTTGGCCGCCGGGCGTGGCGACGATCAGGAAGTCCGAAGCGCGCGCCAGTTCGGTCGGGGTCGAGCAGAAGGTGTAGGGCACATCGCTGCGATGCTGGCGATTGTGGTAGCAAACGCTCATGTCGAAACCGGCGCTGGCGCGTTTGGCGATGGCCCTGCCGACCGCGCCGAGGCCAAGGATGCCCAGGCGCTTGCCAGCGAGGGAAGGGCGCATGATCTTCGGCCACTCGCCGCGCCGTACGGCAGCATCACAGCGCGGTATGTCGCGCACCAGCGACAGCAGCAGCGCCATGGCATGGTCGGCGACGGACGAGGCGTTGACCCCGGCGCCATTGGTGACGGTGATGCCCCGGTTGGCGGCGGCCTGCAGGTCGACGTGTTCATAGCCGGCGCCGATCACGCAGATGATCTTGAGGTTGGGCAGCGCGGCGATTTCATCGGCATAAAGGCCCAGTGGGCCGCGGGTGAGGACGGCGTCGATCTGCCCGGCGTGGCGGGCGATGGCTTCGGCGCGCTCGGCGGGCGTCGGGGCCAGAATCAGGTGGAAGCCCTGATGTTCGAGGATAGGCAGGTAATCATTGATGGTTTCAACCAGTACCAGAACGGTTACAGGCATGCTTGGCTCCCTGTGGGCATCGAAAAATCGGCTCGAACGTCACTTGAGATTGCTGATTTCAAGGCGGCTTGGCAACCACCAGCGATCGCAGCCCGTGGCAGCTCCTGCGCCATCGAGGGCACTGCGCTGAGTGTAGGAGCTGGCGAAGCCTGCGATCTTTCTATTGCGTGGAGGCGGGCGATTTACTTCGACGGCGCGAGAACGGCCCGGGCAGCTTCGAGAATTTCATCCGACAGCGGATCGCCGCGGGTGACCCGGGACAGCATCAGCGCGCCGAACATCAGCGAATACTGCACCAGCGCCTGCTGCCGTTTGCCGGCTTCGTCCTCGGTGTCCAGCAGCGAGCCGAGGGAATCGAGCAAGTTGTTCAGGCCCTGCAGATAGGTTTGGCGCAAGCCGCTCTCGGCGGCCTCATGGCACATGTCCCCGGCGAAGGCCACCACCGGGCAGCTGTCGCCCGGATTGTCCCGGCTTTCGTTGGACAGGTAGGTTTCGACCACGGCGCGGCGGGAGGCGTCCTTGCTGTCATGCTCGGCCACCCGCCCTAGCCAGCGTTGCGCGGCCTGCTCGAAAGCCCGGCCGCTGGCCTCTTGCGCCAGGGCTTCCCTGGATTCGAAGTGCCCGTAGAAACCGCCGTGGGTCAGGCCCGCGGCGGCCATCACATCGACAACACTGATCCCGTGCAGGCCGCGTTCGCGAAACAGCCTTGTGGCGGCATCGACGATGGTCTCGCGGTTGAGGTCGGCTTGTTTGCGGGAAACTCGGGGCATGGGTCACTCTCGGGGCTGCAGGTTGAACATCAGAGGGCGTATTGGGCAATCCCGTTGCCGAACGACCAGTTCTCTTTTTTCACTTCCACCAGATTAATGAAAACATCCTCCAGGCGCACCGCGAGCTCTGCATTAAGGCTTTCGGCGATGGTTTTGTAGAGGTTTTTTTTCTGCTCCAGGGTTCGCCCTTCGTTGAGGGTGATCTGGATGACGACCAGGTTATCGGTGCGGTTGATGCCCAGATACTCGGGATCAAAGATGAAATGCTGTTCGTCGTGTTCGGCCAGGATCTGGAAGTTGTCGTGTTCCGGTACGCCAATGGTCTGGCGCATGGCGGCATAGATCAGTTGCCCGATGCGTTTGGCGTGGGTGGGGTCCTGATGTTTTTTGATGTCGACGCGAACCAGTGGCATGGGAAGACTCCAGAAGGAATGCAGGTCAGTTAAAAATACATGACGTTTGACCTTTATCAAGCACGGACTGCGCTTTGGCGATGAAGCGCAGGTGCACCGCAGATCCTTGTGGGAGCGAGCTTGCTCGCGATGGCTGCGGCACATGCAACATATTCTTCGACTGATACACCGCTATCGCGAGCAAGCTCGCTCCCACAGGGGGACTTTCGTCTATCTGGTACCACCGTTCCTCACCTAAGTCTTTGCTTCTGTTCACTAATCCTCCAGAATCGCGCCCCTGTTTCGGCCAGGGCGCTGCCTGTCGGGTATTCCGACGCGTCCTGACCGGGTGGCAAGTGACCGGAATGTGGAGATCCCACCGGATGAATGATCAGGCCAATAGCGTCAACAAACGCTATGTAGATGCGACACCAGCAACGCTGTCGAGCTGGAATCGCCAAGACACCACCTGGATGCTGGGCCTGTTTGGCACGGCGATTGGTGCCGGAACCCTGTTTTTACCGATCAACGCAGGCCTGGGCGGTTTCTGGCCGCTGCTGATCCTGGCGTTGCTGGCGTTCCCGATGACGTTCTACGCACACCGCGGGCTGACCCGTTTCGTGCTGTCCGGTCGCGAAGGCGCCGACATCACCGAAGTGGTGGAAGAGCATTTCGGCATCAAGGCCGGCGCGCTGATCACCTTGCTGTACTTCTTCGCCATTTTCCCGATCCTGCTGATCTACAGCGTGGCCCTGACCAACACCGTGGGCAGTTTCCTTGAGCATCAACTGCATATCACGCCGCCGCCGCGCGCCGTGCTGTCGCTGGTGCTGATCCTTGGCCTGCTGGCGGTGGTGCGTTGCGGCGAGCAATTGATCGTCAAGGCCATGAGCCTGATGGTCTACCCGTTCATCGTCGCGCTGCTGTTCCTGGCGGTGTACCTGGTTCCACACTGGAACGGCGGCATTCTGGCCACCGCCAGCAGCGTGCCGGCGCCGTCGGCGTTGCTGCACACGATGTGGCTGGCGATTCCGGTGATGGTGTTCTCGTTCAACCACTCGCCGATCATCTCGGCGTTCGCCGTGGACCAGAAGCGTCGCTACGGGGAGCACGCCGAGGAGCGCAGCTCGCAGATCCTGTCCCGCGCTCACCTGCTGATGGTGGTGATGGTGCTGTTCTTCGTCTTCAGTTGCGTGCTGACCCTGTCGCCAGCGCAACTGGCTGAAGCCAAGGCGCAGAACCTGTCGATCCTGTCGTACCTGGCCAACCACTTCAGCAACCCGACTATCGCCTTTGCGGCGCCGTTGATTGCCTTCGTGGCCATTTCCAAGTCGTTCCTGGGGCACTACATCGGCGCCAGCGAAGGCCTCAAGGGCCTGATCGTCAAGAGCGGCAAGCGTCCGTCCGCCAAGGCTCTGGACCGCATGACCGCCGCGTTCATGCTGGTGGTGTGCTGGATCGTCGCCACGCTGAACCCGAGCATTCTCGGCATGATCGAAACCCTCGGTGGCCCGGTGATCGCGGCAATCCTGTTCCTGATGCCGATGTACGCCATCCGCAAGGTGCCGGCGATGGCACGCTATCGCGGTCAGGCGTCCAACGTCTTCGTGACGGCGGTGGGCCTGGTGGCGATCACGGCGTTGATCTACTCGCTGACCGCGTGATCGACGGGCCTGCTCGCGCAGTGCCGGATTGACAGCTACAGTGGCCGCTGCACGTGATACGTGCAGCGGTTTTTTTTCGCCTGGAGACACTGGATTGTCGAGCGCCCCAAACGCTAATCCCACCGAGCAACCCAACCGCTGGCAGGACCTGCTGGCAGGTTTGTCGATTGCCGGCCTGTTGCTGCCCGAAGCGGTCGCCTACTCCAGCATCGCCGCACTGGCGCCCCAGGCCGGGGTGATCGCCTTGTTCGCCGGGTTGCTGTGTTATGGCCTGTTCGGCACCAGCCGCTTTGCGATTGTCTCGGCCACTTCATCCTCCGCCGCGGTGCTGGCCGCCGCGACCGCCACTCTGGCCAATGGCGATCCGCAGCTGCGCTCGACCCTGGCCATCGGCCTGGTGTTGGTGACCGGGGCGTTTTTCTTGCTGGCGGGGCTGTTCAAACTCGGCAGCGTGACCTCGTTCATCGCCAAGCCGGTGCTGCGCGGATTTGCCTTTGGCCTGGCGCTGACCATCATTCTCAAACAGGTAGCCAGCGTGGTCGGTGTGCATTTGACCGATGCCAGCCTGGTGAGGTTTCTGCCGCAATTGCTGGAGCAGTTGCCGCATTGGAATTGGGCGGCTGCGGCTGTCGGCGCCGTGGCATTGGCCTTGTTATGGCTGTTTGCGCGGTTTCGGCGCTTGCCGGGTGGTTTGTTGGTGGTGGTGATCGGCATTGCGGCGGGGCAGTGGCTGGACCTGCCGGCCTATGGTGTGAAGCTGATCGGCGTGATCGACCTGAGCCTGGAGGTGCCGAAGCTGCCGGCACTGCCGTTTGCCGACTGGTTGCGTCTGGGTGAATTGGCGTTCGCCATGGTGATGATTCTGTATGCGGAGTCGTATGGCTCGATCAGTTCTTATGCGCTCAAGCATGGTGATCGAATCACTTCGAACCGCGACCTGTTGGCGCTGGGGGCTTCTAACCTGTTGTCCGGTCTGTTCCACGGCATGCCGGCAGGAGCGGGGTATTCAGCCACTTCGGCCAATGAGGTGGCGGGCGCCACTTCACGGCTGGCCGGTGGTGTGGCGGCGCTGGTGGTACTGCTCATCGTCCTGACGGTTCTTCCTTACATCGCGCTGACTCCGGAACCGATCCTCGCCGCTATCGTCATCCATGCCCTGGCACGCGGCTTGAGCCTGCAACCGCTGGGACGCTATTTCATCTGGCACCGTGACCGCTTGCTGGTGATCTGCGCCGTGGGTGCAGTGCTGGTGCTGGGGGTGCTGGACGGTTTGCTGGTGGCGGTGGCGATCAGTGTGTTGCTGATGCTCAAGCAAATGTCGGCAGCCGATATCCAGATTCTGGGGCGCATTGATGGTGGGCACGACTTTGTCGACCTGCAACGCCATCCAACAGCGCAAGCGGTGCCGGGGGTATTGATTGTCCGGCCGGGTGAAGCGTTGTTCTTTGCCAATGTCGAGCGGATTCTTGGCGGCGCCTTGCATCTGATCCGGCACTCACAGGTGCCTGTTCATTCGGTGATTCTCAGTCTGGAGGAGTCCCCCGACCTGGATGGCACCAGCATCGAGGCGTTGCAGGAGTTTTTTGTGCGGGTGCATCAGGAAGGCAAACGGCTGATTCTGGCGCGTCTGAAGGACGACGCACAAGCGGCGTTGGCGGCGTTGCCGCAGGCGCAATCCAGCGGTGTGATTCTGAGTGGTTTGAGTGTGGATGGCGCAGTCCAGCAAGCGCTCAAGCCGTACGCATAGCCTGCGGGAGCGAGCTTGCTCGCGATGGCGGCCTGTCTGTTACATCCATGTCGACTGACCCGCCGCTATCGCGAGCAAGCTCGCTCCCACAGGGTTAGGGGCTGTGGCAGAAGGCATAAAAAAACGCCGCTCATCTCACGATGGGCGGCGTTTTTCATTGCGTTGCAACGTTAGGCTTGAACGACCGGGATGTTGGCGTTCGCAGCAGCTTCACGGAACTCGGCGATCTGGTCGAAGGACAGGTAGCGGTAAACATCGGCCGCCATGCTGTCGATCTTGCCAGCGTATTCCATGTACTCCTCGACGGTCGGCAGGCGACCCAGGATGGAGGCCACGGACGCCAGTTCAGCCGAAGCCAGGTAGACGTTCGCGCCGTCACCCAGACGGTTCGGGAAGTTACGGGTCGAAGTCGACACAACAGTCGAGTTCGGCTCTACACGTGCCTGGTTACCCATGCACAGCGAGCAACCCGGCATTTCCATGCGAGCGCCGGCCTTGCCGTAGATGCCGTAGTAGCCTTCTTCGGTCAACTGGTGAGCGTCCATCTTGGTCGGCGGCGACAGCCACAGACGGGTTGGCAGCTGACCCTTGACCTGTTCCAGCAACTTGCCGGCGGCACGGAAGTGACCGATGTTGGTCATGCACGAACCGATGAACACTTCGTCGATCTTCTCGCCAGCAACGCTGGAGAGCAGGCGAGCGTCGTCCGGGTCGTTCGGCGCGCAGAGCACAGGCTCTTTGATGTCGGCCAGGTCGATCTCGATGACTTCGGCGTATTCAGCGTCTTTGTCCGCTTGCAGCAGCTCAGGGTTGGCCAGCCAGGCTTCCATCGCTTGAGCGCGACGTTCCAGAGTACGTGCATCGCCGTAGCCTTCGCCGATCATCCAGCGCAGCAGGGTGATGTTGGACTGCAGGTATTCGGCAATCGACTCTTTGGACAGCTGGATGGTGCAACCGGCAGCCGAACGTTCAGCCGAGGCGTCAGACAGTTCGAACGCCTGCTCTACGGTCAATTTAGGCAGACCTTCGATCTCCAGGATGCGACCGGAGAAGGCGTTTTTCTTGCCTTTCTTCTCTACGGTCAGCAGGCCAGCCTGGATCGCGTAGTAAGGAATGGCGTGAACCAGGTCACGCAGGGTGACGCCTGGCTGCAGTTCGCCTTTGAAGCGAACCAGGATCGACTCAGGCATGTCCAGCGGCATGACGCCGGTGGCTGCGGCGAACGCAACCAGACCGGAACCGGCCGGGAACGAGATGCCGATCGGGAAACGGGTGTGGGAGTCACCACCGGTACCGACGGTGTCTGGCAGCAGCATGCGGTTCAGCCACGAGTGGATGATGCCGTCGCCCGGACGCAGGGAAACGCCGCCGCGGGTCATGATGAAGTCAGGCAGGGTGTGGTGGGTGGTCACGTCGATCGGCTTAGGGTAAGCCGCGGTGTGGCAGAAGGACTGCATCACCAGATCGGTCGAGAAGCCCAGGCACGCCAGGTCTTTCAGTTCGTCACGGGTCATAGGACCGGTGGTGTCCTGGGAGCCGACGGTGGTCATCTTCGGTTCGCAGTAGGTGCCCGGACGAACGCCGGTCACGCCGCAAGCCTTGCCGACCATTTTCTGCGCCAGGGTGAAACCCTTGGTGCTTTCAGCCGGTGCTTCGGGCTTCTTGAACAGCTCCGAAGGTGCCAGGCCCAGCTCGGCGCGAGCCTTCTCGGTCAGGCCACGGCCGATGATCAGCGGAATACGGCCGCCAGCACGCACTTCGTCCAACAGGACCGGGGTCTTCATTTCGAAGGTGGTCAGGACTTCGTCGGTGCCGTGCTTGCAGACTTTGCCAGCATGCGGGTACAGGTCGATCACGTCGCCCATGTGCATGTTGGAAACGTCGAATTCGATTGGCAGTGCGCCGGCATCTTCCATGGTGTTGTAGAAGATCGGAGCGATTTTGCTGCCGAAGCAGAAACCGCCGGCACGCTTGTTCGGCACGTAAGGAACGTCGTCGCCGAAGAACCACAGTACGGAGTTGGTGGCCGATTTACGCGAAGAACCGGTACCGACCACATCACCGACGTAGGCGATAGGGAAGCCGGCGTTGCGCATTTCTTCGATCTGCTTCATCGGACCGGTGACGCCTTGTGCGTCAGGCACGATGCCGTCGCGAGCCATTTTCAGCATGGCCAGGGCGTGCAGCGGGATGTCAGGACGGGACCAGGCATCAGGCGCAGGGGACAGGTCGTCGGTGTTGGTTTCGCCGGTGACCTTGAACACGCGCAGGCTGATCTTGTCGGCCAGGGTCGGGCGCTTCACGAACCACTCGCCGTCAGCCCAGGATTGCAGCACGCCTTGGGCGTGAACATTACCGTTCTTGGCTTTTTCAGCGACGTCGTGGAAGGCGTCGAACATCAGCAGGGTGTGCTTGAGTTCTTCGGCCGCTACTGGAGCCAGTTCGGCGTCGTCCAGCAGGTTAACCAGAGTCACGATGTTGTAGCCGCCCTGCATGGTGCCGAGCAGTTCAACAGCGCGCTTCTTGTCGATCAGGGGGGATTTGGCTTCGCCTTTGGCGATGGCGGACAGGAAGCCGGCCTTTACATAGGCTGCTTCGTCCACTCCAGGCGGAACGCGATTGGTGATCAGGTCAACGAGGAATGCTTCTTCGCCAGCCGGGGGATTTTTCAGCAGCTCGACCAGGCCTGCAGTTTGTTCGGCGTTTAGCGGCTGGGGAACGATACCCAGTGCTGCGCGCTCTTCGATATGTTTGCGGTAGGCTTCAAGCACAGTTATTACCCTCATCAGTGGTCCCAAATGGGTGTCCGGGACGCTCATCCCGAAATTGCCGTACTCATGCGCTGCATGGCGTTGTGAGCCACTTAGCCAGAATTACCGACAATTCCTTACAGAAGCTGCTTTCAAAGTTTTACGCCTGCAGAACGGGAGCTGATGAGGGTTGGCGCTGGGCTTTTCCCCGCTGGAAAAACCCCTCGCCAACACCGCTCTGAAGGAACGACTGTGCTCGTGACGCTTTGAAAACAGCTTCTAACGGACATTGGCGCCTAAAAAGGCAGGCTGATTCTACGGCAAAAAAAAATTAAAGGTAAGTCAGTGTTTATTGGACTTTGGTGGAGGCGGTCAGCAGAGCCCGATTCTCCACAGGCCCTGAACTTTGAGGGGTGATCAATGGCCGACAAAGGGCTAACATGCCGGCCTGTTCTGCTTTTTCGCGTTTTTGCCTATCTATGCCCAATCAGACCATCAAGACACCCTGCGTCGGCCTCTGCTCCACTGTTTACGGTGACTTGGTGTGCCGTGGCTGCAAGCGTTTCCACCACGAAGTGATCCACTGGAACGGATACAACGAGGAAGAAAAGCGCGCGGTATGGCTGCGTCTTGAGCAGTTGCTGTCGCAGGTGATGGCCGCCAAGGTGGAAATTTTCGATCCGGCACTGCTGAGAATGCAGCTGGAGCAGCGCAAGATCCGCTTCGTGCCCCATCAGTCGGAATATTGCTGGGCCTACCAGTTGATCGCCCGGGGCGCGCGGGTGATCAACAACCTGGAAGCCTACGGGATGGTGCTGCTGCCGGAGTTTCGCGACTGGAACCTGCCGGAATTGCGCGACGCCATTGATCGGGAGTTTTTCCTGCTCTCCGAGGCCCATTACCAGCGCTACATTGCGCCGGGGTTCCTGAAAGACGCCTTTGGCGGCTGAAAAGATCGCAGCCTGCGGCAGCTCCTACATTGGTCGTGTTTCCCTGTAGGAGCTGCCTTTGGCTGCGATCTTTTGATCTGTCCTCAATGCTTGCCGGCAATCTCCTCCAGATGATCCTCGATCTCCTGCGGCTTGAGCACCAGCACATCGCTTTCCACTGCATCGAGCACCACTTCCGCCGTATTACCGATCAAGGTCCCGGACAATCCGCTACGGGCGACGGTACCGATCACCGTCACCGCCGCCTGCAGCTTGTGCACCATGAACGGAATCAGCACATCCGCCGGGCCTTCCTCGATGTGCAGGTGATCATCGTCGATGTCGAATTCAGCCTGGAACGACTTGCATTGCTCGCGGTAGCGCGCCTGGATGGTTTCGCTGAGTTGAAACGTCGGGTCGGCCGCCGACAGCATCGGCGACGGGTGGGCGCTGATTACGTGCAAGTGGGCCTTGGCCAGGGTTGCGATGTCATAGCCATGATCAATGATGGTGTCGTGCAGGTGGCGGTGTTCGAGGTCGGAGTTGCCGACGTCGACGGCTGCCAGGATCACTTTGTCTTTCCATGAGCCAGCGGTTTTCACCAGCAGTACCGGGGAAGGGCATTGGCGCAGCAATTTCCAGTCCTCGGGTGTCAGCAGGGCCTTTTTCAGTGCGCTGTCGGGAAAGTGCTGCTTCACCACAAGACCGCAGCCTTCGGCTTGCTGCACATCGATGATGGTTTGATGCAGGCTCTGGTTCCAGGCCTGCTCGGTGGTGATGTTGTAACCGTCTTCCAGTAAAGCGGCCTTGAGCACACCCAACATGCCACTGTGATCATGCTTGGGGTCGCACACCAGCAGATGCAACTGTGCCTGGGTCACACCGGCGATCAACTTCGCCCGTTTGAGCGCCAGGCTTTCGGAATGTTCGGGGTCGATGACCACCAGAATGCTGCGAACGGCTTGCATGTGCGGGATCTCCTGAAAATAAAAAAGCACGGCGTTGCACAACTATAGTTGCTGTCTGCGATTCGGGGACTTGATGCATATCAACGGTTGGCGACTGGTGGTCTGTGGGCAGGCCGGTATAATCGGCGCCCTTCGTTTTGAACCTATTTTTCCGTGAGCCCCATGATCCTTCCCGAAATTCACGAGTTCCTTGGCTGCCGCACCCCCGACGGCTGGATCCAGGCCGCGCTGGCCGATCAGGAAACCCTGCTGATCGACCACAAGAACTGCGAATTCAAGGCCGCCAGCACCGCGTTGAGCCTGATTGCCAAGTATCACTCCCACGTCGATCTGATCAACATGATGTCGCGCCTGGCCCGGGAAGAGCTGGTACACCACGAACAGGTCATGCGCCTGATGAAACGCCGCAAGATCGAACTGCGCCAGCTATCCGCCGGGCGTTACGCGTCGGGGCTGCGCAAGGTGGTACGCAGTCACGAGCCGGTGAAACTGGTGGACACATTGGTGGTGGGGGCGTTCATCGAGGCCCGCAGTTGCGAGCGTTTCGAAGCACTGGTGCCGCATCTGGACGAAGAACTGGGCAAGTTCTACTTCGGTCTGCTCAAGAGCGAGGCCCGGCATTTCCAGGGTTACCTGAAACTGGCCTACCAGTACGGCGACGCCAGGGACATTGCGCATGTGATCGACAAGGTCCGCGCCGCCGAGCAGGAACTGATCGAATCCCCGGATGTGGAATTCCGCTTTCATAGCGGTGTTCCGGCCGCGGCGTAATCCCGCACCACCCAGTGTTTAACGGCTTAAACCCAGCCGTTCGTGCCATTGGGCGATGGACTCTTCGGGATATTCGTCGAACTGTTTATCACCGGGCAGGAGCTGGAGTTCCACCCAGGGCGCCTTTGAACCCAGCATCAGGTGCGTGTGCTCCGGCGGCACCGGCAGCGGGGTATCGATGGCCGAGGCGAACGGGTGGATCAACTCCGGCCATTCAGGGCTGAACAGCCACAAACCCGAGCCGCAGACTGAGCAGAAATGCCGCTCGGCGCTGCTGCTGTGGGCGCGTTTGTCGCCTTCTTCCTTGAGCCGTGCATGGTAGATCGCGATGTGTTTGCGTCCGCGAACCTTGAGGCTGGCGGCATCGCCACCGAGGTTGATCGCATAACCGCCACCGCCCTGGGTCTTGCGGCAGATCGAGCAGTAGCAACGCTGGTAAGGGTAGGGGTGGGCGCTGGACAGACTGAACGACACCGCGCCGCAATGACAGGAACCTTCGAGTTGCATGGGGGGCTCCGGTGGCTTGAGTGATCCCGTTCAGCCTAGAAGATTTGCAGTGATAGTGCCGACGAAGAACGATAACGCAGTCCCACTGGACGCCCACCAACGGCCAAGTCAGCATGGGCGCCTCGAAACCGGGACACGACCTGATGCGACGATTACCTTCCCTGGCAGCCCTGCGAACCTTCGAATGCGCCGCCCGCCATGCCCATTTCGGTCGGGCGGCGGCCGAGTTGTGTGTCACTGACAGCGCGGTCAGCCACCAGATTCGCCAGCTTGAAGAGCAACTCGGCGTGTCGCTGTTCGTGCGCGAGGGCCGGCAGATTCGCCCGACCCTGGCCGCCGGGCGCCTGATGCAGAGCTTGCAGCAGGCTTTCGAACTGATTGGTGATGCCTGCGACGAACTGCGTGATCCGTCATCCCTGGCGGTGTTACGTCTGGCGGTCACCGCCGAGCTGGCGCAAAAGTGGCTGATGAGCCGGCTCACGGACTTCTACGCGCGCTACCCGCACATCACCTTGCATCTGTACGAACAGCCGATCGACGCCACGGCGCCCGGGGAAGACATCGACCTGGCGATCACCTACGGTACCGGCCCGGTGGACAGCACCGCGTATTTCGTCCGGCCGCTGCCGGCGTTGCAGTTCTTTCCGGTGTGCAGCCCCGGCCTGTTCAACCAGGGCACGCTGAAAACCCCGAAGGACCTGGCCCGCCACTGCCTGCTGCACGACGACCAGGACGGCAAGACCTGGACCGCGTGGCTCACCAGCCATGCCGGCGACCAACGCCCGGACCGGCAACTGTATTTCGCCCACGCCGGGCTGGCGCTGGAAGCCGCGGCCCAAGGGCAGGGCGTGGCCATGGGCGACAACCTGACGGCCCAGGAAGATTTGCTCAGCGGTCGGCTGGTACGGCCGTTCACCTCGAGCATGACCGCCCTGGGCCAATATGCGCTGGTGTGCGAGCGGCTGCGGCTGGAGCGTCCGGCGGTGGCGCAGATGCTGGAATGGTTCAACGATCAGTTGCTCGATTGATGAGTTGAATTCAAGTATTCCGAAATAATCATCGTTGGCGAGCCAGTCGCCAACGCCCTTAGCCTGTGGTCATTCCAATCCCCGTTGAAGAGGTTTGACCATGGCCCGTTTGCTCGACACCACTCCCAAGCTGGACGGTTTCCGTCTGCCCGGCGAATTCGAAACCAAGTCCGGATGCTGGCTCGGCTGGCCGGAGCGCACCGACGTCTGGCGCAACGGTGCCAAACCGGCGCAGAAAGTCTGGGTGCAGATCGTCACCGCCATTTCCATGAGCGAGCCGGTCACCGTGTGCGCCTCGGCGGCACAGTTCGCCACCGCGCGCCGACAGTTGCCGCCGCAAGTGCGCGTGGTGGAAATGACCTGCAACGACACCTGGTTCCGCGATAGCGGTCCATGCTTCGTGGTCAACGATCAGAGCGGCGAAGTGCGTGGCGTCGACTTCGAATTCAACGCCTACGGCGGGCTCGACGGCGGCCTGTACTACCCGTGGGACAAGGACGATCAGATCGCCAGCAAAATCCTTGAAATCGAACGCTTCGACCGCTATCGCGCGCCGTTGATCGCCGAACTGGGCGGCATCCAGAGCGACGGCCAGGGCAGCATCCTCACCACCGAACAATGCCTGCTCAACCGTAATCGCAACCAGCATCTTGGCAAGGACGAAGTGACTCGCCGCCTGACCGATTACCTCGGCGCCGAGCAGGTGATCTGGCTGCCACGGGGCTGCAAGTTCGACGAAACCGATGGCCATGTCGACGATCTCGCGTGCTTCGTGCGGCCCGGTGAAGTGGTGCTGCAATGGACCGACAATCGCGACGACCCGCAGTGGGAAATCTATCAGGAGGCCTACGACATCCTGCGCAGCACCCGCGACAGTCGTGGCCGCGAGTTGATCGTGCACAAGCTGCCGCAACCGGATGTGCTGGAATGGACTGCCGAAGAAGCCGAAGGCCTGGACCAGCAGGACAGCACTCATACCCGTCAGGCCGGGACGAAGATCTGCGCGTCGTACATCAACTACTACGCCGGCAACAGTTCCATCGTGGTGCCGCTGTTCGGTGATCGCAACGACAAGGTGGCGCTGGCGACCCTGGCCGAGCTGTTCCCTAAACACAGCATCGTCGGCATCGAAAACTCCCGGGAAATCCTCCTCGGTGGCGGCAACGTCGCGTGCATCACCATGCCGCAGTACGCCGGCAAAGGAGTGTGAAAATGGGCCTGCACAAACTGACTCAAGCAATACTGCTGGTGCTTGCACCCCTGTGTGTGCAGGCCGCCGACACCGCCAGACCGGTGGTCAACCTGTACATCTGGGGCGAGTACCTGGCCCCGGGTACCCTGAAAAACTTCGAGGAAAAAACCGGCATCCATGTGGTGGCCGATCATTTCGATTCCCTGGAAACCGTCGAGACCAAGCTGCTCACCGGCCGCAGTGGTTACGACCTGGTGTTGACGGCGGGGCAGCATCTGTCCCGGGCCATCGAGAGTGGCGCCGTGCAGACGGTCGACAAGCAGCAACTGCCGCACTTTGCCGGGGTCGGCGAAGAGTTCCGCCAGCACATGGCGGTGTTCGATCCGGGTAACCGCTACGCCGGGATCTACGCCTGGGGCACCACGGGTGTGGGCTATCAGGAACAGGCCGTGAAACAGCGCCTGCCCGACGCGCCGACCGACAGTTGGGCGATGCTGTTCGACCCGGCCGTGGTCTCGAAATTCGCCGATTGCGGGGTCAGCCTGCTCAACGACCCCAACGAAGTGTTTGCGGCAGTCATGAAATACATGGGCCTGGACATCAACCGCCAGAGCCTCGATGACCTGAAACTGGCCGAGCAGCAACTGGCGAAGATTCGGCCGTACATTCGCTACTTCGACAACGACCTGAACATCAGCGACCTGGCCAACGGCAACACCTGCGTGGCGATGTCGTGGAACGGCAACGTGGGCATCGCGGCGGGCCAGGCCGAGGCGGCGGGCAAGTCGTATTCGCTCAAGTACCGGATTCCGAAGGAGGGCACGTTGATCTGGTTCGATGCCATGGTCATTCCCAGGGATGCGCCGCATCCGCAGGCCGGCCTTGCATTGATGGACTACCTGATGACCCCGGAAGTGATCGCGCCGATCACCGACACTATCCATTACGCCAATGCGATCACGGCGGCGGACGGCTTGGTCGACCCGGCAATTCGCAACGATCCGGGGACGTATCCGCCGGCTGCGGTCAGGGCTTCGCTGTATAGCAAGAATGACAATGGCAAGACGTTCAACCGGGCGTTGATCAGGGCGTTCAGTCGGTTGAAGTCGGGGTTGTGACTGGTTTTGGATGATGAGGTGTCGCTACTGACGTCATCGCGAGCAAGCTCGCTCCCACAGGTTTTGTGTCTGCCAAAAATTTTATGTACACAGAAGTCCATGTGGGAGCGAGCTTGCTCCGGGCGGCGTTCCGACGATGAACGATAACGCGATCTACCGACCGGGCACCCGCCACAAATACCAGGAGGCCACCGTCCGGTAGGGGCTCCACGCCAACCCGATCTCGATCATCTGCTTGCGCGTCGGCTGCGCCTCCAGCCCTTTGAGCCGTCGATAACCCTCGCGCACGCCAAAGTCATCGGCCGGCAGGATATCCGGCCGCTCAAGGCTGTAGATCAGCAGCATCTCCACGGTCCAGCGGCCCACGCCGCGCAGGGTGATCAAGCGTTCGATCAGCGCTTCATCGTCCATGGCCAGCGCCGTGGCGTAATCCGGCACCACGCCGTCCAGCGACGCCTGGGCGATGCCCTGAATGGTCGCGATCTTGCTCGCGGAAAAGCCGCAGCTGCGCAGTCGGTCAAAATCCGTGGCAACGATTTGTTCAGGCCGGGGAAACGAACCCGAACCGAACAGCGCCAGCAGCCGGCCGACAATCGCATCGCCGGCCTTGGCATGCAGTTGCTGATAGGCAATCGCCCGCACCAGCGACTCATACGGGTCACGGGCCGCATGCGGCTGGTGCAGGCACGGGCCGATGGCGTCGATGTGGCGGCGCCAGTCGTCATCGATGGCCGCCAGGAACGCACTGGCCGCCCGATAGCCGTCGGCCATGGGCTCAGGCTTTCCCGGACGGTTTCAACAGGGCGTTCACTTCGCCATAGGTCAAAGCCTTCAGGTCGTGGCTATCGAACTTGCCGGTCTGCATAAAACTCTTGGCGATGCCGGCCATGGCGCCGTAGAGGAACTCGGCGATACCCGAACCCGCGGTCAGACGGCGTACGCCAAGTGCTTCAAGCGCTTCGGGCGACGGCAGGCCCGGGAACCCCAGCACATTCAGCGGCAGCGAAGTGCCCTGGCACAGCGCCTTGATCTCGTACTCCGCGGTAACGCCCGCGGCAAACAGGCCATTGGCACCGGTCGCCTGATACAGCGCGGCGCGCCTGAGGGTTTCGGCGACGCGATCTTCGGCAGGCACCAGGCCCCGCAGGTAGACATCGGTGCGCGCATTGATAAACAGGTTCACGTTGCGTCGGTCGGCCACCTGGCGCGCGATCTCAATCTTGCGTACCAGCAACTCMGGCGGCGAGGAGCCGTCTTCGATATTGATCCCGACAGCGCCGGCGGCGATTACTGCATCAACCACCTCTGCCACCCGTTCCAGGTCATCGGAATAACCGGCCTCGATGTCGACGGTCAGCGGCACCGAAATGACCCGCGCAATCGACTCGACCGTCGAGACCAGGCGCTCAAGGGGCAGGGTGTTGCCATCCGGGTAACCATGCGCCCAGGCCACCGCCGCGCTGCTGGTGGCCACGGCCTTGTTGCCCAGTTGCTCTACCAGCCGCGCCCCGGCGGCATCGGCGACGTTGGTGAGGATCAGCAAACCTTCGTGATGCAGTTGGTGCAGTTGATTGTCGAGCTTGTCCATCGGGTTTCCTTCCGTATGAAAAATCTGTGGGGGGATCAGAACGCCAGCTGCTCCGTGAGCTGCACCGCAGCGTTCTCCAGCCTGAGCAGAAACGCCTTGCGCGGCTGGCCTCCAGCGTAGCCGGTCAACGAGCCGTCGGCGCCGATCACGCGGTGGCACGGCACGACAATCGATAAGCGGTTATGCCCATTGGCCAGGCCCACTGCGCGGCTGGCACCGGGTTTGCCCAGGCTCGCCGCGATGGCGCCGTAGGTGGTGGTCCGGCCGTAAGGGATTTTCGCCAGTTCAGCCCAGACCTGGCGGGAGAACTCGCTACCGGGCATGTGCAAGGCCACGCTGAACTCAGTGAGCGTACCGGCGAAATACGCGGACAATTGCTCTTCGATCTGCTGCAAATGCGCGTTGTGCCCCGGCGCCACGGCATAACCGAAGCGGTTTTGCAGCGCTTCGACCGTCGGGTTCAGCGATGCCTGATCGAGAAACTCCAGCAGCACCAGCCCACGCCGTTCGGCCATGGCGATCATCGGCCCCAGCGGCGTGGTCAGGCGCGTGAACAGCAGCGGTTCGCTGTTGGCCGCGCGGCCCGGGGTGATGTGAAACGATTTTTGAAAGGCATCGCGAAATCCGCTCAGGGACTCGTAGCCGGAATCGAAGGCGACGTCGTCGATGGAGTCGCCCTGTCTGATCCCGTTCAGCGCCATGCCCAGGCGTCGGGCGCGCAGCCAGGCGTGGAAGGTCATGCCGAAATGCTGCTTGAACCAGCGACGCAGTTTCAGCGGCTCGATGCCTTCGGCCAGTAGCTGGGCGTCGGTCCAGCGCTGTTCCGGGTCGGCGTCTACCGACTTGAACAGTGTCTGCACCCAGTCCGGCGCGCTGGCGGCGGTGTCCAGTGGTTTGCAGCGCAGACAGGCGCGATAGCCCGCCGCCAGGCATTGTTCAGCGTTGGCAAAGAACTCGACATTTTCCGGCGTCGGGCTGCGGGCGGTGCAACCGGGGCGGCAGAAGATGCCTGTGGTCTTGACCGCCGTGAAGAACACCCCCTCGTAGGAGGTGTCTCGCTCGAGCATGGCGCGAACCATCTCGGTACGGGGCGGAAGCAGCGTTTTTTGTAGGTTCATGGGCGCAGCATAGATCGCGTCATGGGCGACCTCCACCGGAGAATCGACAGTGAATTTCGCTCCTTTGAACACTGCGAGTCAATGTGGGAAAAGTATCTACTTCAGGTTCGACGCGCCATCAACAATACCGAAGCCGCCGCCGACAGCAACCCGGCGCAGCAACGGTTGAACATCCGCTTGCCCGACGGCCTGGCGAACCAGCGGCGCATGTGCAGGCCCATGTAGGCGTAAGCGCCGATGGCAATCCACTCCAGCACCAGAAACAGCGCGCCCAACACCACGAACTGCGGCCCGATGGCGTGGGTCGAGTCGACGAACTGCGGCAGGAACGCGGTGAAGATCAGGATGGCCTTGGGGTTGCCGGCCGCGACCAGGAACTCCTGCCGGGCCAGCGCCAGCGTGCCCACGGGGGCTAAGGTCACCACGTTTTCCACACCCGGATCGGCGCGCCACAATTGCCAGGCGAGGTAGAACAGGTAGGCCGCGCCGAGGATCTTGATGGCGTAGAACAGCAGCTCGGAGGTTTGCAGTACCACCGCCAGCCCCGCCGAGGCGAGGGCAATCATCCCGGCGAACGCCAGCAACCGGCCGATGCCGGCCACGCATGCGGTGCGGTAGCCATAGCGGGTCGAATTGCTGACCGACAGCAGGTTGTTGGGGCCGGGTGCCATGTTGAGGGCGAAGCAGGCCGGCAGAAACAGGGTGAGGGTGGCGAGGTCCATGGTGGGCTCCTGAAGCAAGAGCGCTATTTTTATCACGGCTCAGCGGTGGTCAGACCCGTACAGTCATGGGCGTAAACCACCGTACACAGGGCTATCTGGCGAATTTTTTCGCCCCGGCGACGCACAGGATCACGGCAACGGTGACACCCAGCATGCCGACACTGACGTGTTCATGCAGCAGGGTGGCGGCCAGGGTCAGCCCGAAGAACGGCTGAAGCAACTGCAATTGCCCAACGGCGGCGATGCCCCCTTGGGCCAGTCCGCGATACCAGAACACGAAACCGATCAGCATGCTGAACAGCGAGACGTACGCCAGGCTGAACCAGGCCGGCGTGCTGATGCCGGTGAACGAAGCCGGCATGCGCATCCAGCTGAGTATCGCCACCACCGGCAGCGACAACACCAGCGCCCAGCTGATCACCTGCCAGCCACCGAGGGTGCGCGACAGCTTCGCGCCTTCGGCATAACCCAGGCCACAGGCGAGAATGGCCAGCAGCATCAGGATGTCGCCTTGGGGGGAGGCGGTCAGGCCCTGTGACAGGGCAAAGCCGACCACCAGCAGGCTGCCCAGCACCGAGAAAATCCAGAACGCCACCCGTGGCCGCTCGCCGCCGCGCAGTACACCGAACACCGCTGTCGCCAGGGGCAACAGGCCGACGAAGACGATGGAGTGTGCGGACGTCACGTATTGCAGCGCCAGCGCGGTCAACAGGGGAAAGCCGATGACCACGCCCAGGGCAACGATGATCAGCGGTATCAGTTGCTGGCGCGCCGGGCGTTTTTCCTTGAATAGCCACAGCAGGCACAGTGCCAGGATCGCCGCGATGGTCGCGCGCGCGACCGTCAGGAACACCGGATCGAACTCCAGCACCGCCACCCGTGTCGCCGGCAGCGAGCCGCTGAAAATCACCACGCCGATCAGGCCATTGATCCAGCCGCTGGTGCTGTTTTCCAGCGTCTGGTGTTGCAGGTTCGATGTCCGTTCCATTTGGCACACGCTCATTGTCTGATTGCACGAAACTCATCGTATGAGCGACTATCGATACAATCAAAAAATTGTCATGGATACATCTCGACATGCCTCGTTCCCGCTACAAAACCCTGGTGGATGCCTTTGCCGCCGACATCCGTTCCGGGCGTTTGCCGCCCGGCACGCGCCTGCCGACTCACCGGCAACTGGCCACAGAGCACGGTTTGGCACTGGTTACCGCCAGCCGTGTGTATGCCGAGCTGGAGGGCATGGGCCTGGTCAGCGGCGAAACCGGACGCGGGACCTTTGTCAGGGAAACCTCGCTGCCGCCGGGGCAGGGCATCTCGCAGCACGTGGTGGCGGCGGGGATGATCGACCTGAATTTCAACTACCCGTCCTTGCCCGGTCAGGCCGACCTGTTGCGCACTGCCTTGCGTCAACTGGCGTTGTCCGGGGACCTGGAATCTCTCCTGCGCTATCAGCCCCACGCGGGACGCCAGCACGAGCGGGCCTCGGTCGCGCGCCATCTGGTTCAGCGCGGGCTGAACGTGGCGGCCGAACAGGTGTTGATCGTCAGCGGCGCCCAACATGGCCTGGCGGTGGCGATGATGACGCTGCTCAAGCCCGGCGACGTGATCGCCGCCGATGCGCTGACCTATCCCGGTTTCAAGACGCTGGCCGAAACGCTGCATCTGGAGGTCTTGCCGATTCCGGTCACGGATAGCGGGCCTGATCTGCCCGCCCTGGAAAAACTCTGCCGCAGCCGATTGGTGCGGGCCGTTTACTCGATGCCGACCTTGCATAACCCGCTGGGCTGGGTGATGGACCTCGGTCAGCGCGAGCAGTTGGTGGCGATTGCGCGCCAGCATGACCTGACGATCATCGAGGACGCCGCCTACGCGTTCCTGGCCGAAAACGTACCGCCACCGCTGGCAGAGATGGCGCCTGAGCGGACGGTGTACGTGTCGGGACTGTCGAAGAATGTCGCCACCGGGCTGCGTGTCGGGTTCATTGCCGCACCCGCGCAATGGGTCGCCGCCTTCGAGCGCACCGTCATGGCGACCACCTGGAACACCCCCGGCGTGATGACCGCCATCGCCACGGCCTGGCTCGACGATGGCACCGTCAGCCAGCTTGAGGCGCAAAAACGCGCGGACGCCCAAGCCCGGCAAGCCCTGGCCCGCGAAGTGCTGGCGGGGCTCAGGACCATCAGTCATCCGAACTCCTACTTCATCTGGTTGCCGTTGGCCGAAGACGCCCGAGCCGACCAGATCGCCATGGCGCTGATGCGCGAACAGGTGTCGGTGTCGCCGGCCGAGCCCTTTGCGATATCAACCCATGTGCCGCATGCGATACGCCTGGCGTTGGGCTCCGTGGACATGGACTCGCTGCGCGTTGCATTGACCAAAGTGAAGAGCGTCGTGGGTTATTACTCATAGCGATACAGGGCAGTTTTCTTCAATACGCGAGTCGCTTGGCTCTTTACCTTGAGGGCCTTGTTCAACTCGATGGAAGAAGGTGTGCAATGAGTCTGATGATGTCCATGGCGGCGTTTGCGCTGGTCGCTTCCATCACGCCGGGGCCGGTCAATATTGTGGCGCTGAGCTCCGGCGCGCGATTTGGCTTCAGGGCCAGCCAGCGCCACGTGGCCGGGGCCACGCTGGGGTTTGTCTTGCTGTTGGTGCTGATGGGGTTGGGCCTGCATGAGGTGTTGCAACAGTGGCCCGCGCTGACGCAGGTGGTGCAATGGGCGGGCGTGGCGTTTCTGTTGTACATGGCCTTCAAGCTGGCGGCCGACAATGGGCAGGTGCAAGCCAGCGAATCGGCCCAGGCGCCGTCGATGCTGTATGGCGCCATCATGCAATGGCTCAACCCGAAGGCCTGGCTGGCCTGCGTGGCCGGCATGGGCGCGTTTGTCGCCGATGGCGAGGCACGCCTGGTCTGGCAATTCGCCGCGATTTATCTGGTGATCTGCTATGCGTCGGTCGGTTGCTGGGCGTATGCCGGGACGTTTTTGCGCGGCTTCCTGAACAACCCGGCGGGCATGCGCCTGTTCAATCGCGCCATGGCGTTGTTGCTGGTGGTGAGTGCGGTGTACCTGTTGTTGCCGTAACGGCAATCACCACGGATTCAACCCCGATACTGCCCCGGCGTCGCCGCCAAATGCTGTTTGAATGCCCGTTGAAAATGCGCCTGATCGGCGAACCCCGCTTCCAGTGCCACGTCGGCGATCAGCTTGCCGCTGCGCAATTGGTCCTGGGCGAACTGGATGCGCCGGTTCACCAGGAACGCGTGGGGCGTCATGCCGTAATGCTGTTTGAAGGCGCGGATCAGGTAGGACGGTGACAATTGCGCCGCCTCGCAGATGTCTTCGAGCTTGAGGGTTTGTGTGCAGTGGTCGCGGATGTAATCGGCAGCGCGCTCCAGCTTGAAGTTGGGTTCGCGCAGCGGCTGATCGGCCGGGTTGAGTCGTAGCTGAACCTCGGTAAAAAACTCCACGGCCACGCTGTGTTTGCGCAGCACGTCTTGCTGTGGATCGACCAGCACCTCATACAAACCCGCGAGACCGGCAAGCAGGGTGGCATCCCGCGTATGGGTCACCGAGAAACGGCGAAACGCCGCGTCATCGCTGAACCCGAGTTGATGCTGCAAATCGGTCAGCCACGGCGTATCGACGTACAGCATCAGGTACGACCAGGGCTGGTCTTCGATCGGGTTGCAGGCATGGACGTCGCCGGGGTTCATCAGCACGACCGTGCCGACGCTGACCTCGAACGCCGACTGCTCATGGATATAGGTGCTGCGCCCGGCGGTGATCGCCCCGATGGAGAAGTGCTCGTGGGCGTGCCGGGTGTAGCAGACTTCGCGCCCGTCGGCGATGGAGCGGGCTTCGATGAAGGGCAGGGCATCATCGCGCCAAAAGCGCGGGGCCTGGTCGGCGTTTTTGGCAACGGCGTGCTTCATGCTCGCTCACTCCTCGGCAGGTCAGCGCCCGAGTGTATTAGCTCTCGCCGTCAAAGGCGCGTTGCAACGTCGCAATATCGAGTTTTTTCATCTGCATCATCGCCTGCATGGCCCGTTGGGATTTTTTCGTGTCGGGGTCTTTGATCATGTCCATCATCGCCACGGGCACGATCTGCCACGACAGCCCGAACTTGTCCTTGAGCCAGCCGCATTGCTGGGCCTCGGGCACGCCACCGGCCGACAGGTTGCCCCAGTAATGGTCGACTTCTTCCTGGGTCTCGCAATTGACTTGAAACGACACCGCCTCACTGAACTTGAACAGCGGCCCGCCGTTGAGGCCGGTGAAACTCTGCCCGTCGAGCTCGAAGCTGACGGTCATGACCGAACCTTCCGGCCGGCCATGGAACTCGAAACCGGCGTGGCCGTAATGGGTGATGGCCGTGATTTTCGAATGGTCGAAGATCGAACAATAGAATTTCGCCGCCGCTTCGGCCTGATCATCGAACCACAGGCAGGGTGTGAGTTTTTGTACGCGTTGCATGGTGCCGACTCCTCTGCAGGTTGCGCATGTCCCGGACTTTCAGCGTAGTCAGCCTCTGGTCGTTCGGCCGTACCGTAGATCGAGAAAATTGCCACAGGGTTGCAAAATTGTAGTCTAAATGACTTTGTGTGGAGTCAAATAGACTATTTGCGCGATGAGTCTTTATGACTCGTATGTGCGCAAGTGCCTGGATCTAAAGGGGTAAAGAGCTGGCACGGGACTTGAACAGTTAAACGTACAACTGAACGCCTTCAGGAGTACGCACAATGTTCAACTTCTTCAGCAACCCCCAGAACGTTCTTCAATGGTCGAGCCGCGTGCTCGGCGCGGGCTTGGCAATGCTGCTGGCCGGCATTTACGGTGCCTATCTCTACGGCGGTCATCTGGCGATCACCGTGCTGGTGACCATGCATGCCATGACCATTCTCGGCCCGACCCTGTTGAAAATCGGCTATGTCATGCGCCTGCTTTCCCAGTATCGCCTGAGCCAATTCCCGGCCCGAGTGGTGGCTTGATGCGCCGGCTTGCCATTGCACCGGTCTTCAGCCTGGGCTTTCGACCCTTCTTTCTGGCCGGGGCCGGGTTCGCGGCCCTTGCCATCGCGATCTGGGCCTTGTGGCTGTACGGCCGTTTACCCGGTGCGCAACCCTTGGGGGGCATGCTGGCCTGGCATCGCCATGAAATGCCTTTCGGATTTACCTCGGCCATCATTGCCGGGTTCCTCCTGACCGCGGTGCCCAATTGGACCGGCAGGCCGGGGCTCAAGGGCTGGCCGCTGATCGGCCTGGTGCTGGTGTGGCTACTGGCTCGGCTGGCCTGGTATCTGCCGATGCCGGCGCCCTTGTTACTGGCCTTGCAAGTTCCGTTTCTGCCGCTGCTGGCGTGGGTGTTGGGGCGCGATCTGCTGGCTGCGGGCAAGCGCGAGAATTATCCGATTCTGTTGATGGTGGCGCTGCTGGCCGGGTGTCAGGCGTTGACGTTGCTGGGGTTTGTCGTTGATGACGCCAATCTGCAACGCCGTGGCGTGCTGGCCGCCTTGTGGCTGGTGGGCGCGCTGATGAGCGTGATCGGCGGGCGGGTGATTCCGTTCTTCATCCAGCGCGGCTTGAACCGTCCCGCAATGCCTGTGGCCCATCCGTTGCCGGGCAAGGTGTTGCTGATCAGCGCCATGCTGGCGGCGGTGTCGTTTGCCGCTGGATTCAATGACGTCCCACGGGTGTGGCTGGCGCTGTTGTTTGCGTTGATCAGCGGTTTGCATCTGCTGCGATTGTGGCGCTGGCATGATCGCGGCCTGTGGCGCGTGCCGCTGCTGTGGTCGCTGTACCTGGCTTACGCCTGGCTCGCGGTGGCGACGCTGGCCATGGCGCTGTGGCACCTGGGCTGGATGCCACAACAAAGCCTGGCCACCCATTCGCTGGCCGTGGGCGGTATCGGCGGGTTGGTTCTGGCGATGATTGCGCGGGTCAGCCTGGGGCATACCGGGCGCTTGTTGCAGCCGTCAAAGGCGATCGTTGCGGGGTTTATCCTGTTGTTGCTGGCGGGGGCGTGTCGGGTATGGCTGGTGCCTTTTTCCGGTTACGGGTTGGCGTTGTCGGCGCTGCTGTGGTGTAGCGCTTTTGCGGTTTTTGTCTGGCGCTACACCGGCATTTTATTGGGGCCGAGGCTCTAGCGAAGACCTTCAGGGCCGCCCTTCGAGGCGGCTTTTTCATGACCGGTGGTCGATGCGCCACGGCCTGCCGGCAAATTTGCGCTTAGCTGAAGGGATAGCCCGAGGCGCACGCAGGTTTACAAGGCCGCAGCGACGCCCCTTCAGATCACCCTGAGTCTGAGGAACTGCGCCATGCTGACCCTGAACATCAATGGCCAGGATCAGGAGCTGGATGTCCCCGCCGACATGCCGCTGCTCTGGGTCTTGCGCGATGTTGCCCACCTCACCGGCACCAAGTTCGGCTGTGGCATCGCCCAATGCGGGGCCTGCACCGTGCACGTCGATGGCGCACCACTGCGCTCGTGCATCACACCGGCCACCGCCGTGGCCCATGGGCAAAAGATTCTCACCATCGAAGGCCTGTCTGCGGACGGTTCGCACCCGGTGCAACAGGCCTGGGCGGAACTTGACGTGGTCCAGTGTGGTTATTGCCAGTCCGGGCAGATCATGTCGGCGGCGGCGTTGCTGGCGAAGATTCCGCAACCCACCGACAGCGACATCGATCAGGCGCTGTCCGGCAACATCTGCCGTTGCGGCACTTACCCGCGGATTCGCGCGGCGGTCAAGCGCGCCGCCGAGCTGGGGTGAGGTGGCCATGAACAGCATCAACGCGTTATCGCGTCGTGGTTTTCTCAAGGGCACTGCCGTGCTGGGCGGTGGACTGGTGGTGGCGTTTGCCATGCCCGGTGCCCACCGTTTCGCCATGGGCGCAGAGAACCAGGGCAACGTGTTTGCACCCAACGCCTTCCTGCGCATTGGCAACGACAACAGCGTCACCGTATTGCTCGGCCATTCGGAAATGGGCCAGGGCATCTGGACCGGCCTGACCATGCTGATCGCCGAAGAACTCGACGCCGACTGGACGAAAATCCGCGTCGAGCATTCCCCGGCCTCGGCCGCCGACTACGGCCTGCCAGGCTTTGGCGGGATGCAAATCACCGGCGGCTCGACGTCCACCTGGATGGAGTTCGACCGCTATCGCCAGGCCGGCGCGGCGGCGCGCTTGATGTTGATCGACGCGGCGGCCAAGCGTTTCAGCGTCGCGCCATCCGAGATTCATACCGAATCGGGGGTGGTCATTGCCGGTGAACACCGTGCCACCTATGGCGAATTGGCCGATGACGCCGGGCAGTTGCCACGGCCAGATCCGGCTTCGATCAAGCTCAAGGACGCGAAAGACTGGCGGCTGATCGGCAAACCCACCAAGCGCCTGGACACTCCGGAAAAAATCACCGGCCGGGCGAAATTCGGCATGGACGTGCAGTTCGACGGGCTGATGACTGCGATGGTCGCGCGTTCACCCACCTTCGGCGGCAGCGTCAAATCCTTTGAAGGCGCCGAAGCGCTGGCGATTCCGGGCGTGCACAAAGTGGTGCAAGTGCCGACGGGTATTGCGGTGATTGCCGATCATTTCTGGGCGGCGAAGCTGGGGCGCGATGCGCTGAAAATCGAGTGGAATCCGGGGCCGAACGCCGGGCTCAATAGCCGGGCGCTGCTGGAGAGCTTCCGCAAACTCGCTGCCACCCCCGGCCTGAACGCCGGTCAGGCGGGCGATACCCAGGCTGCGCTGGCGAAAGCGATCAAGACCATCGATGCTGAATACAGCGTGCCTTATCTGGCCCACGCGCCGATGGAGCCGCTGAACTGCACGGTGAGCATCACCCAGGACAAATGCGAAATCTGGACCGGCACCCAGTTCCAGACCCTGGACCAAATGGTCGCCGGGAAAATCACCGGGCTCAAACCCGAACAGGTGGAGATCCATACCGAGTTTCTCGGTGGCGGCTTCGGGCGCCGGGCCAATCCGACCTCGGACTTCGTCAGCGAAGCGGTGTATGTCGCCAAGGCCGCCGGTGCGCCGGTAAAAACCGTGTGGACGCGGGAGGATGATATCCGCGGTGGCTACTACCGCTCGGCGTTCCTGCACCACGCACGTATCGGGCTGGGCGCCGACGGCCTGCCGCTGGCCTGGAAACATGTGATGGTCGGGCAGTCGATCATGGCCGGGACCTCGCTTGAAGCGAGCATGGTCAAGGACGGGATCGATAAGACCTCCGTCGAAGGCATGGCCGACAGCCCCTATATCGAAGGACTGGCCAATCACCAGATTGAACTGCACTCCCCGAAAACCGGGATCAGCGTGTTGTGGCTGCGTTCGGTGGGGCACACCCACACCGCGTTTGTCATGGAGTCGCTGATCGATGAGCTGGCTACGGCGACCGGCAAGGATCCGGTGGAATATCGACGCACCTTGCTCAAGGATCATCCGCGCCACCTTGGTGTGCTGAACCTCGCGGTGGAGAAGGCCAACTGGAAGGCGCCGCTGCCGGATGGCCATGCGCTGGGTGTGGCGGTGCACGAGTCGTTCGGCAGTTACGTGGCTCAGGTGGCCGAGGTGTCCCAGGACAACCTCGCTATCCGCGTGCACCGGGTGGTGTGTGCGGTGGACTGCGGCATTGCGGTCAACCCCCAGAGCATCGCCGCGCAAATGGAGTCGTGTATCACCTTCGGCCTCGGCTTCGCCTTGCACAGCAAACTGACGCTCAAGGACGGGCAAGTGGTGCAGTCCAACTATCACGACTATCAGGTGCTGCGGCTCAACGAAATGCCGGTGGTCGAAGTGCATATCGTGCCCAGCAGCGACAAACCCGGTGGTATCGGCGAAGCCGGCGTGCCACCCACGGCACCGGCAGTGGCCAACGCGGTGTTTGCCCTGACCGGGCAGCGCCTGCGAGAGCTGCCGTTGCAGCTGTCGGGGGTGTGAGATGAAAAGACATCACTGGTTGCTTGGGACGGTGATCCTGATCTGTCTCGTAGCCTACGCATCGCACGTGTTCGCCGAAGACCGCGAGGCCTTGCAGGCGTTCGACACCGTGCAGAAAGTCTTCCAGAGCCCTCGTTGCCAGAACTGCCACATTCCCGGTGATTCGCCGCTGCAATTCGATGCCGGGGTGCCCCACGCGATGAATGTCGTGCGTGGCATGGACGGCAACGGTTCAGCCGGATTGCCCTGTGCAACGTGCCATGCCCAAAGCAATCCGCCGGCCAGTTACGGTCCGCACGCGCCACCCGGAGCGCCACACTGGAGCCTGCCGCCGGCAGCGCAGCGGATGGCCTGGATCGGCCTGCCGGCCGACCGGCTATGCGCGATGATCAAGGACCGCTCCAGCAACGGCGACCGGGATTTCGCCGCGCTGATCAAACACGTCAGCGACGACAAGCTGGTGCTGTGGGGCTGGAATCCGGGCGGCAACCGCGCGCCGGTGCCGGTACCGCACGATATCTTCGTCACCCGGTTCAAGCGCTGGGCCGATGCAGGAGGGCCGTGCCCGGTGGCGGGTAGCTGACCAGCGGCACGCTAACAGGGAGTCAATGCGGGTATGGGCGACTCTAACGTGCATACCTGCCAAAGGAGTGAACGATGTTGATCTCAGGCAAAACAGGCAAATCGGGCCAATCCGCAAACCCGTTGCTCACGCCACAGCAAGAACGTGAACGGCTGCGCGATCTGGCTCGCCAGGCCGAGCAAGAGTTGGCGGGTGTGCAAATGGCGAGCATGGACGAGTTGACGCTGCTGTCCAATCGCCATGGTTTCACCGCGTTGGCCCGACTCGGGCTGAACGCATGCCGGGAGGTGGGGACGCCGGCGACGCTGCTGTACTTCACCCTCGATGAATTCAAGCGCATGAGCTATCTGTATGGCCGGGCAAAAGGTGACGATGCACTGAAGACATTCGCCGATGTCCTGCGTATCGGCTTTCGTGAAAACGATGTGGTCGGCCGACTCGAAGGCGACCGGTTCGTGGCGCTGCTGACCGGTTCCAGCGTCGTGGAGATTGAGGCGATCAAGGCCCGGCTCAATGAGATTCTCGATGAGCGCAACGCTACGGCGCATCACAGTTATGACATTCGGTTCAGTGTTACCCAGGTCGAATATGACCCCACTGTTCATGACTCAATCGAGGAATTGCTGGGTGAGGCCGAGCGTGTGATGAGCCGGTAGGGCGGTGTTGTGTTGGCGGGCCTCATCGCGAGCAGGCTCGCTCCCACAGGGTTTTGTAATGAACCGGCAATTAGCGAACAACGCCGGCCAATGTGGGAGCGAGCTTGCTCGCGATGGCGTCCTGACAGACAACACCTATTTAGCAAACAGTTGCCCAATATCCTTGAACGCCTTGAACTCCAGTGCATTACCGCAAGGATCAAACAGAAACATCGTTGCCTGTTCACCCACCAGCCCCTGAAAACGGATCCCCGGCTCGATCACGAAGCGTGTCTCCAGTGACTTCAGCCGCTCGGCCAGAGCCTCCCATTCCGCCATCCCGAGCACCACGCCAAAATGCGGCACCGGCACATCGTGACCATCGACGGCATTGGTGTGTGCGGCTTCTTGTGAAGGATTTTTCGGTGCCAGGTGAATCACCAGTTGATGACCAAAAAAGTTGAAGTCTACCCAGTGGTCGCTGGAGCGGCCTTCCTCCAGGCCAAATACCTCACCGTAAAAGTGCCGGGCGGCAGACAAGTCGTAGACCGGAATGGCCAGGTGAAAAGGGGACAGTTGCATCGGGCGAACCTCGGTGGTGGGTGGGCGTGTGTTGAGTTTAGCCCTGTGATTTTTGATTGAAAGACGATAATTTTTGCGTCGAGCTCAAATTATTTCGATCAATCGAGGCCGCTATGCTGCGAGAACTGAAAACTTTTGTCGCCGTGGCGCGTCATGGCACTTTCGCCGCGGCCGGCATGCAAATCGGCCTGACGCAGTCGGCGGTCAGCGCGCAGATTCGTAACCTGGAACAGGCCCTGGGCATCCGTCTGTTCGATCGCACCGGCCGCCAGGCACTGCTCAATGCGGCGGGGCAGCGAGCGTTGCCGATGGCCAGGGAAATGCTCGAAACCTTCAGCCGCATGGCGGTCAGCGACGATGTCAGTGAGTACCGTGGCGAACTGAAAATCGGCGCGGTGGCGACTGCCCAGACCGGGCTGCTGCCCCAGGCTTTGTTGAAATTGCGCCAACAGGCGCCCTTGCTGGAACCCAAGCTGGTGCCCGGTGTGTCACTGAACCTGCTGAGCCAGGTGGACACCGGAGAAGTGGACCTGGCGATCCTGATCAAGCCGCCGTTTGAGTTGCCCAAGGAGTTGTCCGCGCAGGTGATTCGCCGGGAGCCGTTCGTGCTGATCGTACCCGCGGACCTGGACGGCGATGATCCGTTGCAACTGCTGGCCGAGCACCCTCATGTGCGCTACGACCGCAATTCGTTTGGCGGGCGACTGGTGACGCGGTTTCTGCGCGAACGGCAGATCGAGGTGCACGTGGCGCTGGAGCTGGATGAACTGGAGGCGATTGTCAAAATGGTCGAGTGCGGCTTGGGGGTTTCGCTATTGCCCGAAGCCGGGTTGTGGCTTGAGCATGGGGCGAAAGTCAGGGTGATCCGCTTAGGCGAGCTGACCTTCTATCGAGAGATTGTCTTGTTGCAGCGTTACAGCCAGCGTAATCAGCCGATTCAGCGGTTGTTTGCGAACTGCTTGCTCTGAAGATCAAAAGATCGCAGCCTTCGGCAGCTCCTACAGAGATCAATGTAGGAGCTGCCGAAGGCTGCGATCTTTTGATTGTGGTGTCCATAAAAAACCCGCCTGAACAGGCGGGTTCTTTATCTGGCTGACCGAAGATTACTCTTCGAGGCTGCCCATGGCCGTGGTGTTGAAGCCACCGTCCACGTACATGATTTCACCGCTGATGCCGGACGCCAGGTCCGAGCACAGGAAGGCGCCGGCGTTGCCGACTTCTTCGATGGTGACGTTGCGGCGCAGCGGAGTTTGCGCTTCGTTGGCGGCCAGCATCTTGCGGAAGTTCTTGATGCCGGAAGCGGCGAGGGTGCGGATCGGGCCAGCCGATACGCAGTTGACGCGAGTACCGTCCGGGCCCAGGGAGCCGGCCAGGTAACGTACGCCAGCTTCCAGGGAAGCCTTGGCCATGCCCATTACGTTGTAGTTCGGCATGGTGCGCTCGGCGCCCAGGTACGACAGGGTCAGCAGGCTGCCGTTGCGGCCTTTCATCATTTCGCGGCCGGCCTTGGCCAGGGCCACGAAGCTGTAGGCGCTGATGTCGTGTGAGATGCGGAAACCTTCACGGGTGGTGGCTTCGGTGAAGTCGCCGTCCAGTTGGTCGCCCGGTGCGAAGCCTACGGAGTGCACGATGCAGTCCAGGCCGTCCCACTTCTTGCTCAGCTCTTCGAAGACCTTGGCGATTTCTTCATCGCTGGCCACGTCGCACGGAAAGCACAGCTCAGGGCTCGAGCCCCAGCCTTGTGCGAACTCTTCGACACGACCCTTGAGTTTGTCGTTCTGATAAGTGAAGGCAAGCTCAGCGCCCTCGCGATGCATGGCGGCAGCGATGCCGGATGCGATGGACAGCTTGCTGGCGACACCGACGATCAGTACGCGCTTACCGGCGAGAAAACCCATGTGTTGCTCCTCTTTTCAGGTTATTGCGCAGTGGCCGGAGCCAGAAAAGCGGCTTCCAGCAACTGCTGTGTATACGGATGTTGGGGGGCGGCAAAAATGCTTTGCGCGTCTCCCTGTTCGACCACTTGGCCATGCTTGACCACCATCAACTGGTGGCTCAGCGCTTTCACCACAGCCAGGTCATGGCTGATAAACAGATACGTCAGGTTGTACTTGGTTTGCAGTGAACGCAAAAGCTCCACCACCTGGCGTTGTACGGTGCGGTCGAGGGCCGAAGTCGGCTCGTCCAGCAAAATCAACGCCGGTTTTAACACCAATGCCCGGGCAATGGCGATTCTTTGCCGTTGCCCGCCGGAAAATTCGTGGGGGTAGCGGTGCCGGGTTTCCGGATCCAGACCTACCTCCTTGAGTGCTGCAATGATCGCTTGTTCCTGTTCCGCCGCGGTGCCCATCTTGTGGATCCGCAGGCCTTCGCCAACGATGTCATTCACGCACATCCGTGGGCTCAGGCTGCCGAACGGGTCCTGAAACACCACTTGCATCTCCCGCCGCAGCGGCCGGACCTGTTGCTGCGTCAGGCAGTCTAGCTGCTTGCCCTCAAAGCGAATGGCGCCTTTGCTGGCGATCAACCGCAAAATCGCCAGACCGAGCGTCGATTTGCCGGAACCGCTTTCGCCCACGATCCCCAGGGTCTGGCCCTGGGGCAGGCTGAAGTTGATGCCATCCACCGCCTTGACGTAATCCACCGTGCGCTTGAGCAAGCCTTTCTTGATCGGAAACCAGACTTTCAGGTCCTCGACCGCCAGCAAGGGCGGGCCGATCACGTTGCTTGCAGGCTTGCCGCCGGGCTCCGCTGCCAGCAGTTCCCGAGTGTACGGATGCTGCGGCGCGCGGAACAGTTCTTCGCACGATGCCTGTTCGACGATGCAACCTTGCCGCATGACACATACGCGATGCGCAATTCTTCGCACAAGGTTCAAATCGTGGCTGATCAGCAGCAGCGCCATGCCCAATCGGGCCTGCAGTTCCTTGAGCAATTCGAGGATTTTCAGCTGAACGGTCACGTCCAGCGCGGTGGTCGGCTCGTCGGCAATCAGCAGTTCCGGCTCGTTGGCCAGGGCCATGGCGATCATCACCCGCTGGCGCTGGCCGCCGGACAATTCGTGGGGCAGGGCCTTGAGGCGCTTGTGCGGCTCGGGGATGCCGACCATCTCCAGCAGCTCCAGCGTGCGTTTGGTCGCGACCTTGCCGGTCAGGCCCTTGTGGATGCCCAGCACCTCGTTGATCTGCTTTTCGATTGAGTGCAGGGGATTGAGCGAGGTCATCGGCTCCTGGAAGATCATCGCAATGCGGTTGCCGCGAATGTGGCGAATGGTTTTTTCTTTCAGGTCCAGCAGGTTCTGCCCGGAATACAAGATGGTGCCGGACGGATGCCGCGCGAGCGGGTAGGGCAGCAGGCGCAGGATCGAATGCGCTGTTACCGATTTACCGGAACCGCTCTCGCCGACCAAAGCCAGGGTTTCACCGCGCTTGATGTCGAAGCTGACACCTTCGACCGCCAGCTGGCAGCGATTGCCGACGACAAAGTCGACGGACAGGTCGCGCACTTCGATCAGATTGTTCTGATTCATTTTACTTCCTCGGGTCGAAGGCATCGCGAGCGGACTCGCCGATGAACACCAGCAAACTCAACATCAAGGCCAGCACGGCAAAGGCGCTGATGCCCAGCCACGGTGCTTGCAGGTTGGATTTGCCCTGGGCCACAAGTTCACCCAGGGATGGGCTGCCCGCCGGCAGGCCGAATCCGAGGAAGTCCAGGGCGGTCAATGTGCCGATGGCGCCGGTGAGGATGAACGGCATGAAGGTCATGGTCGAGACCATCGCGTTGGGCAGGATGTGGCGGAACATGATCGCACCGTTCTGCATGCCCAGGGCGCGGGCGGCGCGTACGTATTCCAGGTTACGCCCGCGCAGGAATTCGGCGCGTACCACGTCCACCAGGCTCATCCACGAGAACAGCAGCATGATCCCCAGCAACCACCAGAAGTTGGGCTGCACGAAACTGGCAAGGATGATCAGCAGGTACAGCACCGGCAGTCCGGACCAGATCTCCAGGAAGCGCTGCCCGGCCAGATCCACCCAACCGCCGTAGAAACCCTGCAAGGCCCCGGCGATCACGCCGATGATCGAGCTGAGCACGGTCAGGGTCAGGGCGAACAGTACCGAAATGCGGAAACCGTAGATCACCCGGGCCAACACGTCGCGGCCCTGATCGTCGGTGCCCAGCACGTTGTCCGTCGAGGGCGGTGCCGGGGCCGGGACTTTCAGGTCGTAGTTGATGCTCTGGTAGCTGTAGGGAATCGGCGCCCACAGCACCCAGGCGTCCTTGGCCTTGAGCAGTTCGCGGATGTACGGGCTCTTGTAATTGGCTTCCAGTGGAAACTCGCCGCCGAAGGTGGTTTCCGGGTAGCGCTTGAGCGCCGGGAAGTACCAGTTGTTGTCGTAATGCACCGCCAGCGGCTTGTCATTGGCAATCAGTTCGGCGCCCAGGCTTGCGCCAAACAGGATCAGGAACAGCCACAGCGACCACCAGCCACGCTTGTTGGCCTTGAACAGTTCGAAGCGTCGGCGATTGAGAGGGGACAGGTTCATCTCAATGCTCCCGGCTTTCGAAGTCGATGCGCGGATCGACAAAGGTGTAGGTGAGGTCGCCGATCAGTTTCACCACCAGCCCGAGCAGGGTGAAGATGAACAGCGTGCCGAACACCACCGGGTAATCACGGTTGATCGCCGCTTCGAAACTCATCAGGCCGAGGCCGTCGAGGGAGAAGATCACCTCCACCAGCAACGAACCGGTGAAGAAGATGCCGATGAGGGCCGAGGGGAAACCGGCGATCACCAGCAGCATGGCGTTGCGGAACACGTGGCCGTACAGCACGCGGTGGTTGGTCAGGCCCTTGGCCCTGGCGGTGATCACGTACTGCTTGTTGATTTCGTCGAGGAAGCTGTTTTTGGTCAGCAGGGTCATGGTCGCGAAGTTGCCGATCACCAGTGCGGTCACCGGCAGTGCCAGGTGCCAGAAGTAGTCGAGGATCTTGCCGCCCATGCTCAGTTCATCGAAGTTGTTCGAGGTCAGCCCGCGCAACGGGAACCAGTCCAGGTAGCTGCCGCCGGCGAACACCACGATCAACAGGATGGCGAACAGGAACGCCGGGATCGCGTAGCCGACGATGATCGCCGAACTGGTCCAGACGTCGAAGTGGCTGCCGTGCCGCTTGGCCTTGGCGATCCCCAGCGGGATCGACACCAGGTACATGATCAGCGTGCTCCACAGCCCGAGGGAGATCGAGACTGGCATCTTTTCCTTGATCAGGTCGATGACCTTGGCGTCGCGGAAGAAGCTGTCGCCGAAATCCAGGGACGCATAGTTCTTGACCATGATCCACAAGCGTTCCGGTGCCGATTTGTCGAAGCCGTACATGTGCTCGATTTCCTTGATCAGCGCCGGGTCCAGGCCCTGGGCGCCGCGATAGGCGGAACCAGCCACCGAGACTTCGGCGCCGCCGCCGGCGATACGGCTGGTAGCGCCTTCGAAGCCTTCGAGCTTGGCGATCATCTGCTCAACCGGCCCGCCCGGAGCGGCCTGGATGATCACGAAGTTGATCAGCAAGATGCCAAACAAGGTCGGAATGATCAGCAGCAGTCGCCGAAAAATATACGCCAGCATCTGATTACTCCGTGCCTGCAGGATCGGTCTGCAGTGTAGTTTCGACTTCTATCGCCGGCTTGATGTCGGGCTTGACCCACCAGGTGGCCGTGCCGATGTCGTATTTAGGCGAGACCTTTGGATGGCCGATGTGGTTCCAGTAGGCCACGCGCCAGGTCTTGATGTGCCAGTTGGGTATTACGTAATAGCCCCATTGCAGAACGCGGTCCAGTGCGCGGGCGTGGGCCACCAGGCTGTTGCGCGAATCGGCGTTGATCAGTTGCTCGACCAGTTGATCGACCACCGGATCTTTCAGCCCCATGGAATTGCGGCTGCCGGGTTTGTCGGCGGCGGCCGACATCCAGAATTCCCGTTGTTCGTTACCCGGCGAGTTGGACTGCGGGAAGCTGCCGACAATCATGTCGAAGTCCCGGGAACGCACGCGGTTGATGTATTGCGAGACGTCGACCCGGCGGATCACCAGATCAATGCCCAGGTCACTCAGGTTGCGCTTGAATGGCAGCAGCACCCGTTCGAATTCGGTCTGGGCCAACAGGAATTCGATGACCACCGGTTTGCCGATGGCATCCACCATTTTGTCATCGACGATGCGCCAGCCGGCCTCCTGCAGCAGTTGATAGGCTTGCCGTTGCTGGGCGCGGATCATGCCGCTGCCGTCGGTGGTCGGGTTTTGGAACGCTTCGCTGAACACTTGCGGCGGCAGCTTGCTGCGGAACGGTTCTAGGATCGCCACCTGATCGGCATCAGGCAGGCCGGTGGCGGCCATTTCCGAGTTCTCGAAATAGCTGCGGGTGCGCGCGTAGGCGCCGTTGAACAGCTGCTTGTTGGTCCATTCGAAGTCCAGCAACAGCGACAAGGCCTGGCGCACGCGCACATCCTGGAACACCGGGCGGCGCAAATTGAACACGAAACCTTGCATGCCGGTCGGATTGCCGTTGGGAATCTGTTCCTTGACCAGTCGACCTTCGGTGACTGCCGGAGTGTTGTAGGCATTGGCCCAGTTTTTCGCGGTCATTTCCAGCCAGTAGTCGAACTGCCCGGCCTTGAGCGCTTCCAGGGCCACGGTGTTGTCGCGGTAATAGTCGGTGGTCATCACGTCGAAGTTATAGAAACCGCGATTGACTGGCAGGTCCTTGCCCCAGTAATCCTTGACGCGCTCATAGCGCACCGAGCGCCCGGCCTTCACTTCGCTGACTTTGTACGGGCCGCTGCCCAGCGGAATTTCCAGGTTGCCCTTGTTGAAGTCGCGGTCGGCCCACCAATGCTTGGGCAGCACCGGCAACTGGCCAAGGATCAGCGGCAACTCGCGGTTGTTGGTGTGCTTGAACTTGAACAGCACGGTCAGCGGGTCTTCGGCGACCACTTCCGCCACGTCGTTGTAGTAGCCGCGGTACATCGGCGCGCCGTCCTTGGTCAGCATCTGGAAGCTGAACACCACGTCTTCGGCACGTATCGGGTGGCCGTCGTGGAAACGTGCTTCGGGGCGCAGGTAGAAGCGCACCCAGCCGTTGTCCGGGGCTTTCTCGATCAGGCGGGCGATCAGGCCGTACTCGGTGAACGGCTCATCGAGGCCCTGTTTGGCCAGGGTGTCGTAGATCATGCCGATATCGTCTGCCGGCACGCCTTTGCTGATGAACGGGTTAAGGCTGTCGAAGCCGCCGAAACCGGCCTGACGGAAAATCCCGCCCTTGGGCGCGTCGGGATTGACGTAATCGAAATGTTTGAAGTCGGCGGGGTATTTCGGCGGCTCGTTGTACAGGGTCACGGCATGTTGCGGGGCGGCGCAGGCCAGCCCGGCGAACAACAGGCCGCTGGCCTGCAAGAGCAGGGTGCGGATGGGGTTCATTGATCTTTCTCCGAAGATTTCAGCCACCACGCGTTAAGGCCCAGGGTGTAGGGCGGCGTGGTGACGAAGGCGAGCCGGTTGCGGTACGCCAGACGGTGATAATTGAGGTACCAGTTGGGAACGATGTAGTGCTGCCACAGCAGCACGCGGTCGAGGGCCTTGCCGGCGGCGACTTGTTCATCGCGAGTCTGGGCCGCCAGTAACTGCTCGAGCAAATGGTCGACCACCGGGTTGGCAATGCCGGCGTAGTTCTTGCTGCCCTTGACCCCGGCCTGGCTGGAGTGAAAGTACTGCCATTGTTCCAGGCCCGGGCTGAGCGTCTGGTTGAGGGTCATCAGTATCATGTCGAAATCGAACTGGTCGAGGCGCTGCTTGTATTGCGCGCGATCGACCGTGCGCAGCCGCGCATCGACGCCAATGCTGGCGAGGTTTTCGACGTAAGGCTGGAGGATGCGTTCCAGGTTCGGGTTGACCAGCAGCAGTTCCAGTCGCAACGGCTGCCCTGCGGTGTTTTGCAGGCGCTGGCCATTGAGCTTCCAGCCGGCTTCGGCGAGCAGGCCGAGGGCTTTGCGCAAGGTCTCCCGGGGGATGCCACGCCCGTCGGTCTGCGGCAGGCTGAACGGTTCGGTAAAGAGCCTGGCCGGCAGCTGTTCACGATAGGGCTTGAGCAACAGCCATTCATGCCCGACCGGCAAACCGCTGGCCGAGAACTCGCTGTTGGGGTAGTAGCTCATGGCACGTTGGTAGGCGTCGCTGAACAGCGTGCGGTTGGTCCATTCAAAGTTGAACATCAGCCCCAGCGCTTCACGGACCTTGGCGTCGGTGAAAGCCGGACGGCGGCTGTTCATGAACAGGCCCTGGGTCTGGGTCGGGATCTGGTGGGGGATCTGCGCCTTGATCACGTCACCGCGGCGTATGGCGGGGAAGTTGTAGCCGGTGTCCCAGTTTTTCGCCTGATGCTCGATATAGATGTCGAATTCACCGGCCTTGAATGCCTCGAACGCCACGTCGCTGTCACGGTAGAACTCGACTTCCATTCTGTCGAAATTGTACTTGCCGCGATTGACCGGCAGGTCCTTGCCCCAGTAGTCCTTGATCCGTTCGAAGACGATCTGCCGCCCTGGCGTGACCGAGGTGATGCGATACGGCCCGCTGCCCAGCGGCGGCTCGAAAGTGGTGGCCTTGAAGTCACGACCTTTCCAGTAGTGCTGCGGCAATACCGGCATTTCGCCCAGGCGCAGGATCAGCAGCGGATTGCCGGCACGCTTGAACACGAAGCGGATCCGCCGGGGGGTGAGGATGTCGACCCGCGACACTTCCTGAAGACTGGTGCGGTACAGCGGATGGCCTTCCTTGAGCAGCACGCGATAGGAGAACGCGACGTCGTAGGCGGTGATTGGCGTGCCGTCATGGAAACGTGCTTCGGGACGCAGGTTGAACACCACCCAGCTGCGGTTCTCGCTGTACTCCACCGTCTGGGCAATCAGGCCATAGCTGGACGCTGGTTCGTCACCCGAAGGCGCGTACTGCCCGGTGCCGACCATCAGCGGCTCGTTGAGCTCGTTGATGCCGTATTGCAGGAAGTTCGGTGTGGTGACCGGGCTGGTGCCCTTGAAGGTGTACGGGTTGAGCGTATCGAAGGTGCCAAACGCCATCGCCCGCAACGTACCGCCCTTGGGCGCTTGCGGGTTGACCCAGTCGAAGTGGGTAAATCGGGCCGGGTACTTGAGCGTGCCGAACTGCGCATAACCATGGCTTTCGCTGATCGTCGCGCTTGCGGTGGAGCTCAAGGCCAGGCTGATCAGGAGCAGGGGCAGGGGACGCTTCAAATAGAGGATCCGATCCAGGCGGCTTGGGCTTTGTGGATCGTACAGTAACAGCTTGTATGGACAGGAAAAAGACGGGGGGTTAATGCGCAATATCGGCCGGGCCACAAACCCTGCGCGGACATAAAAAAGCCCCTGAAATCAGGGGCTGTTTTTTAGTGCGGATTGGCTACCGTCAACATCTGACCAGGCTTCAGCGCCTGACCGACACGCGGGTTCCAGCGCTTGAGGTGCTGCATCTCTACATTGAAGCGCTTGGCCACGATGTACAGCGAGTCGCCTTGCTGGACCTTGTACGTGGTCTGCTGCTTCTTGGTATTCGCCGCAATCACGGTGTTGACGCGCCCGGAACTGCGTTTGCTGTTGTCCTGCATGACGAGGGTCTGGCCGGGCTTGAGGTTCTTGCCGGTCAGTTTGTTCCAGCGTTGCAGGTCCTGCACGTCAACGTTGTTGGCCTTGGCGATGGAGCCGAGGCTGTCACCCCGTTTGACCCGGTAGGAACGCTTGACGCTGGCGACCTGAGTATCGTCGGCACCTTCGAAGACCGGCTTGAGCGATTTCTTGCTGATCAACTCTTCAGGGCGCATGGTCTGCAGGCTGCTGGTCAGCAGTTGCGCCTTGGAGGTCGGAACCAGTAGATGCTGCGGGCCGTCGATGGTGGTGCGCTGCTTGAAGGCCGGGTTGAGCTGGAACAGTTCGTCTTCGTCGATGTTGGCGACTTCGGCAACCTTGGACAGGTCCATGCGCTGGTTGATTTCGACGACCTTGAAGTAAGGTTCGTTGGCGATCGGGTTGAGGTTCACGCCATAGGCTTCCGGCGCCATCACCACCTGCGACAGTGCCAGCAACTTCGGCACGTAGGCCTGGGTTTCGGAGGGCAGCGGCAGGTTCCAGTAGTCGGTCGGCAGGCCGAGGCGTTCGTTGCGCTCGATGGCCCGGCTGACGGTGCCTTCGCCGGCGTTGTAGGCCGCCAGGGCCAGCATCCAGTCGCCGTTGAACATGTCGTGCAGGCGGGTCAGGTAATCCAGCGCGGCGGTGGTCGACGCGGTGATGTCGCGACGGCCATCATAGAAACGGGTTTGACGCAGGTTGAAGTAACGCCCGGTGGACGGGATGAATTGCCAAAGACCCACCGCGTCGGCCCGGGAATAGGCCATCGGGTTGTAGGCACTTTCAATCACTGGCAGCAGGGCCAGTTCCAGCGGCATGTTGCGCTCTTCAAGGCGTTCGACGATGTAGTGAATGTAGAGGCTGCCACGTTCGCCGGCGTTTTCGAGGAAGGAAGGATTGCTGGCGAACCAAAGACGCTGTTGCTCGATGCGCGGGTTGACGCCCAGTCCGTCCTGCAACTGGAAGCCCTGACGCATGCGCTCCCAGACGTCCTGAGGAATTTGCGGGCTGGGTTTTTCGCTGAGCCAGATCGGCTTCTGCTTGGCGCGCGCAGCGATGTTCTGCGTGTGCGCCGCATCGGTCTGCGGCGCATGGCTGGAACAGCCCGCCAGGGTGGCGGACACAGCCACCGCGATGGCTTGAGCCAAGCGGGTCAATGCGTCTGAACTGATGGCTTTGCGAATAGGTGACGACATTGGCTGGAAGAAAGTTCCGGGCAAAAATGTCGGGCGATTCTAGAAAGCGCACCCTGCGCGGTCAACCTTTCAGAATTGTTGCAACCTTTTGAGGTCCCTTTAGAACGTATCTTTCCACGCTCGAAGCGCAGCAAAAACCATATCGGGCGCCGAGTTATCGGTGCCGGTCCGTTCGTCCGCTTTTTCTTTAACGGATGTTTCACCGGAGCGCAAAAACGGGTTTGTGAGCTTTTCCAGTGCCAGTGTCGACGGCAGCGTCATGATCCCGGATTGCCGTTGGCGGGTGACCTTGGCCAGGCGCTCGGCGGTGTCCGGATTGTTCGGTTCGACGGCCGCCGCAAACTTCAGGTTGCTGAGGGTGTATTCGTGGGTGCAGTAGACCAGCGTGTCTTCCGGCAACGCCGCGAGGCGTGTCAGCGAGCTGTACATTTGCTGTGGCGTGCCTTCAAACAATCGCCCGCAGCCGGCGGCGAACAAGGTGTCGCCGCAGAACAGCAAGCCGTGATGGTAATAGGCGATATGCCCCAGGGTGTGGCCAGGGACCGCGAAGATATCGAAGTCCAAGCCGAGCACACTGACCTTGTCGTTGTCTTTGAGCGCAACGTCCCGCGCCGGGATCTTTTCGCTGGCCGGGCCATAGACCTTCGCGTTTGTCGCTTTCTTCAGCAATTCGACGCCGCCGACGTGGTCATGATGGTGGTGAGTGATCAAAATATCACTCAGTACCCAGCCCGGATTGGCCGCGAGCCAGGCTTGTACCGGGGCGGCATCACCCGGATCCACCACCGCGCAGCGTTTGCTGCCGTGGTCCTGTAACAACCAGATGTAGTTGTCGGTGAAGGCGGGCAGGGCAGTGATCTGTATCATCGTCGGATTCGCCAAGCGGAAAACATTGGCGCATCTTAGAGCTTCCTGGCGCGTTGGAGAATGCAATGACTGATAAAGCGTTCGCACAGGCCGATCCTGACTGGCTGGCGTTGATCAGCGCGGCCCGCGAGTGGCTGGCCGGTCCCCTCGGGCAATTTCTGCTGGACGAAGAGCGGCGCATGCTCGAAGACGAGCTCGGGCGGTTCTTTGGTGGCTATCTGGTGCATTACGGTCCCTCGGCCCAGACCCCGCCGTCAGCGCCGCAGGTGCAGCGCAATGTGCGCCTGGGCGCGCCGTTGCCGGGGGTCGAGATCGTTTGTGAAGAGCAGGCCTGGCCGCTGAGCGAGCATGCTGCCGACGTGGTGGTGCTGCAGCATGGCCTGGATTTCTGCCTGTCTCCCCACGGTTTGCTTCGCGAGGCGGCCAGCAGCGTAAGGCCCGGCGGGCATTTGCTGATCATTGGCATCAACCCCTGGAGCAGTTGGGGGCTGCGGCATGTATTTGCCCAGGATGCGCTGCGCAAGGCGCGCTGCATTTCGCCGTCACGGGTCGCGGACTGGCTGAACCTGCTGGGCTTCGCGCTGGAGAAACGCCGCTTCGGGTGCTATCGTCCGCCGCTCGCGTCACCGGCGTGGCAGGCCCGCCTGGCCGGTTGGGAGCGCAAGGCCGGTGACTGGCAACTCTCGGGCGGCGGCTTCTATCTGTTGGTGGCGCGCAAGATCGTGGTGGGCTTGCGGCCAGTACGTCAGGAGCGGCGCGAGCCGATGGGCAAGTTGATCCCGTTGCCGATGGCCAAGGTCAACCGGCGCAACATCGAACCGTAATACACACTTTTTATTTGCGGCCGGGCCTGTCCCGGCTTCGGCCGTCGTCGATCAGCGATCGGCGGGCCAGCGCATTTTCTGGATAGATTGGCATGAGCGATAGCGTAGAACTGTTCACCGACGGCGCCTGCAAAGGCAACCCTGGCCCTGGCGGCTGGGGCGCACTGCTGGTGTGTAAGGGCGTCGAAAAGGAACTGTGGGGCGGCGAAGCCAATACCACCAACAACCGCATGGAACTGATGGGTGCAATCCGTGGCCTGGAAGAGCTCAAGCGTCCTTGCGAGGTGCTGCTGGTGACCGACTCCCAGTACGTGATGAAAGGCATCAACGAGTGGATGGACAACTGGAAGAAGCGCGGCTGGAAAACCGCGGCGAAGGAGCCGGTGAAAAACGCTGATCTGTGGAAGTTGCTCGACGAGCAGGTCAACCGCCACAAGGTCACCTGGAAATGGGTGCGCGGACACATTGGCCATCACGGCAACGAACGGGCCGACCAGTTGGCCAACCGTGGCGTCGATGAAGTGCGCGGGTACAAGCAGGACTGATCGCGATGTCTGCCTACGGGGACCGTGTTAATATCGCGGCTTTTGCCCGAACACCGATTGAGAGCTGAGCACTGATGGCCACCAGATCCGTTGTACTCGACACCGAAACCACCGGCATGCCGGTGACCGACGGCCACCGGATTATTGAAATCGGTTGTGTCGAGTTGATCGGCCGTCGCCTGACGGGCCGGCACTTTCACGTGTACCTGCAACCCGATCGCGAAAGTGACGAGGGCGCCATCGGCGTCCACGGTATCACCAACGAATTCCTCGTGGGCAAGCCGCGTTTTGCCGAGGTGGCTGAAGAGTTCTTCGAGTTCATCAAGGGCGCGCAGCTGATCATCCATAACGCGGCGTTCGACGTTGGCTTCATCAACAACGAATTTGCCCTGATGGGCCAGCAGGACCGCGCGGACATCACGCAACACTGCACGATCCTCGACACCCTGATGATGGCCCGGGAACGTCACCCGGGGCAGCGCAACAGCCTCGACGCCTTGTGCAAGCGCTACGGTGTTGACAACTCCGGCCGTGAACTACACGGCGCCTTGCTCGACTCCGAGATTCTTGCCGACGTCTACCTGACCATGACCGGGGGGCAGACCAGCCTGTCCCTGGCCGGTAACGCCTCCGATGGCAATGGCTCCGGTGAAGGGGCGGACAATTCGGCCACCGAGATCCGCCGTTTGCCGGCCGACCGCCAGCCAACGCGCATCATCCGCGCCAGCGAAGATGACCTGGCCCGCCACGCGGCGCGCCTGGAAATCATCAGCAAATCCGCTGGTGCTCCGGCGTTGTGGGTGCAACTGGCCGAGGCTGAAGCTCAGGCTTGACCCTTTCGGAAAAAGGGACACCTTGTGATCCATTTCAGGGCATCCCGCTCGCTACATCCGCTGCAACACTCTACCCTGAGGTGATTGGCAGGCTCTGGTCTGCCGCCTCAGGACACTGAGCCTCATGTATAAAGATTTGAAATTCCCGGTCCTGATTGTCCATCGCGACATCAAGGCCGACAGCGTTGCCGGCGACCGCGTGCGGGGGATTGCCCGGGAGCTGGAGCAGGAAGGGTTCAGCGTCGTTTCGGCGGTGGACTACACCGAAGGGCGACTGGTGGCGTCGACTTACCATGGCCTGTCTTGCATGTTGATTGCGTCTGAGGACGCCAGCACCCATTCCCATTTGTTGCAAAACATGGCCGAACTGATTGGTCTGGCGCGGGTGCGTGCACCGGATCTACCGATCTTTGCCCTGGGCGAAAAAGTGACCCTGGAAAACGCGCCTGCAGACGCCATGGCCGAGCTCAATCAGTTGCGCGGCATTCTTTACCTGTTTGAAGACACGGTGCCCTTTCTCGCCCGACAGGTGGCCCGCGCCGCGCGCAAATACCTTGATGGCCTGTTGCCGCCGTTTTTCAAGGCCTTGGTGCAACACACGGCGGATTCCAACTATTCCTGGCACACCCCCGGTCACGGCGGTGGCGTGGCGTATCACAAAAGTCCGGTCGGGCAGGCGTTTCACCAGTTTTTCGGGGAAAACACTTTGCGCTCGGACCTTTCGGTGTCGGTGCCGGAGCTCGGCTCCTTGCTCGATCACACCGGCCCCCTGGCTGAAGCCGAGGCCCGTGCAGCACGCAATTTCGGCGCCGATCACACCTTTTTCGTGATCAATGGTACGTCCACGGCCAACAAGATTGTCTGGCATTCGGTGGTCGCTCGCGATGATCTGGTGCTGGTGGATCGCAATTGCCATAAGTCGGTGCTGCACTCGATCATCATGACCGGCGCCATACCGCTGTACTTGTGTCCGGAGCGTAATGAGCTGGGAATCATCGGCCCGATTCCCCTGAGCGAGTTCAGCCGCGAATCGATCCAGGCCAAGATCGACGCCAGTCCGCTGACCAAGGGGCGATCACCGAAGGTCAAACTCGCGGTGGTGACCAATTCGACGTATGACGGCCTCTGCTACAACGCCGAGCTGATCAGGCAGCAACTGGGCAATAGCGTTGAGGTGTTGCACTTCGACGAGGCCTGGTACGCCTATGCGGCGTTTCATGAGTTTTTTGCCGGGCGCTACGGTATGGGCACGTCCCGTGATGAAGGCAGCCCGCTGGTGTTTACCACTCATTCCACCCACAAATTGCTGGCGGCTTTCAGTCAGGCGTCGATGATTCATGTGCGCGATGGCGGGGCACGGCAACTGGATCGGGATCGCTTCAACGAAGCATTCATGATGCACATATCGACCTCGCCGCAGTACGGCATCATCGCCTCGCTGGATGTGGCTTCGGCGATGATGGAAGGTCCGGCCGGGCGCTCGCTGCTGCAGGAAATGTTCGACGAAGCCTTGAGTTTTCGCCGGGCGCTGGCCAATTTGCGCCAGCACATTGCCGCGGATGACTGGTGGTTTTCGATCTGGCAACCGCCGTCGGCGGAAGGCATCGAGCGGGTCGTCACCGAGGACTGGTTGTTGCAACCCGATGCCGACTGGCACGGCTTTGGCGGCGTGACCGACGATTATGTGTTGCTCGACCCGATCAAGGTCACGCTGGTGATGCCGGGATTGACAGCCGGTGGCGCCCTCAGCGAGCGAGGTATTCCGGCGGCGGTGGTCAGCAAGTTCCTTTGGGAACGCGGCCTGGTCGTCGAAAAGACCGGGCTGTATTCGTTCCTGGTGTTGTTTTCCATGGGCATCACCAAGGGCAAATGGAGCACGCTGCTCACCGAATTGCTGGAATTCAAGCGCAGTTATGACGCCAACGTCAGTCTGGCCAGTTGTCTGCCCTGCGTGGCGCAAGAAAATGTCGCGCGCTATCAGGGCATGGGCCTGCGTGATTTATGCGACCAGTTACATGCCTGTTACCGCAGCAATGCCACGGCCAGGCACCTTAAGCGCATGTATACCGTACTGCCGGAAGTCGCGATGAAGCCGGCGGACGCCTATGATCAATTGGTGCGGGGTGAAGTCGAAGCCGTGTCGATCGATGCGCTGGACGGGCGGATCGCCGCGGTGATGCTGGTGCCGTATCCGCCCGGCATTCCGCTGATCATGCCGGGCGAGCGTTTTACCGAGTCGACCCGTTCGATCATCGATTACCTGGCGTTTGCCCGCACTTTCGATAGCAGTTTCCCGGGGTTCGTTGCTGATGTGCACGGATTGCAACATGAAGATCAGGGCAGTGGACGGTGCTACACCGTCGATTGCATCAAGGAATGAGGACCTTTCCCAGTATGCAGCCGGTTATAAATCCGATTTATCCAGGGTTGTCGGTACGGGTTGCCGACGAGGGTTTTGCCGCCTATATCTGGGGCAGTGATTTCAGTTTCGAAGTCGCAGCCTACGGTGCGGCCGAAATAGGTACGCCGGTGGCTCAGTGGCCGGTCACCCCGATCACGCCATATCGCAAGTGTTACGGCATCGACCCCGAGGAATTCATCAGCTTTCGCGATGCTGCCGACAGCGCGATTTTCATGGCCTATCTGGATGACCAACCCGTGGGGCATCTGGTGGTCAGCACCAACTGGAACGGCTTTGCCCATATCGACGAACTGGCGGTGCATGCACCGGCTCGACGGCATGGCGTGGCCAAGGCCCTGCTGGATGTGGCGCAATTCTGGAGCCGCAAGAAAAAACTCCCCGGCATCATGCTCGAAACCCAGAACAACAATCTCGGGGCTTGCAGGCTCTATGAGCGCTGCGGTTACGTGATTGGCGGGATCGACCACCTGCGCTATCGCGGCATCGATCCGAACACCGCCGAAGTGGCGCTGTTCTGGTATCGACTGTTCAAAAATCCGCTGGAAAACCCGCTCAGCTCGTCAGCATCGCCGCGGCTTGTTCCGTGACGATGGCCAGCAAGGCCTGAACCGCCGGAGACGGTTCGACGTTTTTCAGGAACAGGGCGTAGAGACTGATCGGCACGGCTGGCGCCAGCGGGCAGGTGTCCAGTCCCGAGGCCTTGGCGCCGAGGGCGGTGAAGGGGTCGACGATGGCCAGGCCTTCACCGGCCTCGACCATGCTGCGCATCATCTGATGCGTCTGGACCCGGGTCTGAATCACCGGAGCAGGGCGCAAGCCGTGCAGTTTGTTTTCCAGTGCCGGACTCAGCGGGTCGTGCCCCTCCAGGCCGATCATCGATTGACCGGCCAGATCCTGCAGTGAAATGTATTTCTGTTTCGGTTGCAGCCAGCCATGGGGCGCGAGCAATTGAAGTTTGCCCTGGGCAATCACCTGGCAATCGAGGTCGGCGTGATCGGGGTCGTGCAGGCTCAGCCCCAGATCGCTTTCACGCAGCAGCAGGCTTCTGACGATGTCGCGCGTGGGCTGGCTCAGCAGTGTGCAAGGCGCGTCGGGCAGGCGTCGGCGCAGGGCGGCGATGCTGTGTGGCAACAATTGGTTGGCCAGAGGCGGGGTGCAGATGATGCGCAGCGGCGGCGCCAGGTATTGCCTGAGGCTGTTGGCCAGGCGCTGCACGGGTTCGAGCGCGTCGTAGACCCGGGCAATTTCCACCTGCAACTCCCGCGCTTCGCGGGTGGCCTGTAATCGTCCGCGCACGCTGGCGAACAACATGAAACCCAACTGATCCTCGGCGTCGCGCAGCAATCGCTCGACTTCGGCCACCGGCAACTGCAGCCACTCGGCGGCGGTGCCCAGGTGACCGGTCTGCAAGAGCGCCTGGATCACTTCGATATGGCGTAAGCGCATGCGTGAAGTCCATGTTCAGCAGGTGGAGGAGTCAGTGGCTGAATCCTACCCCAAGTCCGCGCATATGACTTCTGCTCATAACGACGGGTTATGAAACGCTGGCGGTTTGCGGTTCGCGGGTAATGGTCACGCCGGTTTGCACCAGCATGAATTCATTGTTGTCGACCTTGTTGACGCGGTCGCCAATGGCCAGCTTGTAGGTGGTGACAGGCCCGGAACCGTCTGCCGCCGGGGTGGAGTCCTGGAACTCGTGCACCGAGTAAATACGGCCTTCCGCGTCTCTTGCATGGAACTGACCGACGAGTACTGCTGCCATCTGCTTAGAACCTCTGGAGATAAATCGCTCAATTTGCGGCTCTGTAGACCGTGCTTGGGCGAGGTAAGTTTTCCTACAGGAAAAAAATAGTCAGGGACGGCATTTTCAGTCGCCCGCTGCTTGAATCGTCATCTATAACTACAAGCTCTTCATATCGGACAGTCGAGAATCTCCCATGAGCAACGTCTATACGATCGCCGTCTTGGTCGGCAGCTTGAGAAAGGAATCGATCAACCGCAAGGTCGCACGGGCTTTGGTAGAACTGGCGCCGGCCAATCTCAAGCTGAACATCGTCGAAATTGGCGATCTGCCGCTCTATAACGAAGACATCGATGGCGCTTCACCGCCGGCAGCCTACAGCACTTTCCGACAACAGGTGAGTTCATCCGACGCGGTGCTGTTCGTGACCCCGGAATACAACCGATCGGTGCCGGCGCCGTTGAAAAATGCGATTGACGTCGGTTCTCGCCCTTATGGCAAGAGTTCGTGGAATGGCAAGCCCGGTGCCGTTATCAGTGCTTCGCCGGGGGCCGTCGGCGGGTTTGGTGCCAACCACAACCTGCGTCAATCCATGGTGTTTCTCAATGTGCCGATGATGCAGCAGCCGGAGGCCTATCTGGGGAACGCCGGTTCGGCATTCGACGAGGCGGGCAAGCTGTCAGAGTCGGTCAAGCCGTTCCTGCAAAAATTCATCAATGCCTATGGGCAATGGGTCGAGCAGCACAAGAAAGTTTGATGCTCATTGGCCAGCGCTTTGTCCTGCCAGGCGCTGGATAACCGGCGATGCGGTTTTCTCTTTAGCTCGTGTTGACCCCATCGCGAGCAGGCTCAGACATGGCAAAATTCAGGCATTACCCGGCACATTCGGCCAAAGATCCGCCACCAGAAACAATCGCTCGGCCTCTTCCCAGTCGCCGCTGGCATTTTCCGTCAGGCGCACCAGCAATTGTGCCGGCGCCAGCGGGTCCAGGTCATTGAGCCACGCCTGCATCTGTCCGGGGTTCCAGGTGTGCTCCGCCGAGTAATGCGCCGGCGCCAGCCAGGCGTGGCGGGGCAGGGGTTGCCAGCGACCGGGCGGGCTCTGGGCCAACAACGCCGGCCAATCCTTTTGATGCAGCCAGCGACCCCGCAAATGCTGCGGATGGGCACCCAATGGCGGGGCGGCCTGCCCAGGCCACGGGTACAGCAAATAACCTCCCAGCCACAAATGCGCGCTGAACGCCCGGATATCCAGCGCCGCCAGCACTTCACGGCTCTCGGGGCGCGCGGAAATCGGCAATTGATGCTGGCTCAGGTGCGCCAGTTTGCGGTCGAGCCGGTCGTGGCAGCCCGGGCCCAGCCACTGGGCGGTGTCGCGCCCGTCGCCGGATTGCGGGCCGAGGTAGAGCTTGATCGCCAGTTCCAGGTGATGCACACCGTCGCGGTCGCGCAGCAGCATGTCCAGTTCACCCAGGGTGTGCCCCTCGCGGCGAATCGGCATGTTGGCGGCAATCAGTTCAATGCCGGGTGCATGTTGCACGGCGAATTGCCAGAGGCGTTCGTAGTACAGGCCCAGACGCCGGGTCCGGGCCTGAGCCAGCCAGTGCAGCAGGCCATAACTGTCCCGATCCAGCTGCCGCAGCCAATGCTCCAGCCGATCCGGTGCCTGCACCCAGTCGCTGCCGGCCAGCGGGTGACGCTGCGGCCACGGGGTATCGTCCAGCATGGGTGGCGCGAGGATGACCCACGCCAGGTCACGCACTTCGGGATGGCGTAACTGATGGGGCAGGTGGAGCAAATCCGGAAATAGCATCATCTTGCGAGCATAGCCCGAAACCCGGGCACACCCTTGAAGCTGAAAGGATTTTGTCTACGGGCGGCTTTCGCCCATAATCGTGGTTTTCGCCGCCACGCAGATCCCCGCAGGAGCCCCATGGAGCAATTTCGCAATATCGGCATCATCGGTCGTCTGGGCAGTTCCCAGGTGCTGGATACCGTCCGCCGACTGAAACGGTTTCTGCTCGATCGTCACCTGCACGTGATCCTCGAAGACACCATCGCCGAAGTGCTGCCAGGGCACGGCCTGCAAACCTCGTCACGCAAGATGCTCGGCGAAGTCTGCGACATGGTCATTGTGGTCGGTGGTGACGGCAGCCTGCTCGGTGCTGCCCGGGCATTGGCCAAGCACAATATTCCGGTGCTCGGCATCAACCGCGGCAGCCTGGGCTTCCTCACCGACATCCGTCCCGATGAGCTGGAAACCAAGGTCGCCGAAGTACTGGATGGCCACTATCTGGTGGAAAACCGCTTCCTGTTGCAGGCCGAAGTCCGTCGCCACGGCGAGGCCATCGGCCAGGGCGATGCACTGAATGACGTGGTGCTGCACCCTGGCAAATCCACGCGAATGATCGAGTTCGAGTTGTACATCGACGGCCAGTTCGTCTGCAGCCAGAAGGCTGACGGCCTGATCGTCGCAACACCGACCGGTTCCACGGCTTATGCGCTGTCCGCCGGTGGGCCGATCATGCATCCCAAGCTCGACGCTATTGTGATTGTGCCGATGTACCCCCATACCTTGTCGGGTAGACCGATTGTGGTCGATGGCAACAGTGAGCTGAAAATCGTCGTGTCCAAGGATATGCAGATTTACCCGCAAGTCTCGTGTGACGGGCAGAACCACTTTACCTGCGCGCCCGGCGACACTATTACCGTCAGCAAGAAAGCCCAGAAACTGCGGCTGATTCACCCGCTTGACCACAACTACTATGAAGTCTGTCGGACCAAGCTCGGCTGGGGCAGCAAGTTGGGGGGTGGAGGCGACTGATGCTCGATCCCGCGCGTAGCTACGACCTGATCGGTGACGTGCACGGTTGCGCTCTGACCCTGGAGCACTTGCTCGACCGACTTGGTTATCACAAGCAGGGTGGCGTTTGGCGGCACGCGTCGCGCATGGCGGTATTCGTCGGCGATATCATCGACCGCGGCCCGCGGATTCGTGAGGCACTGCACATCGTCCACGACATGGTCGAGGCCGGTCAGGCGCTGTGCATCATGGGCAACCACGAGTTCAATGCGCTGGGCTGGAGCACGCCGGCGTTGCCCGGCAGCGGCAAGCAGTTCGTGCGCGAACACACCCCGCGCCATGCCCGCCTGCTGCATGAAACCCTGACCCAGTTCGAACACCATCCGGGTGACTGGCACGACTTCCAGCAATGGTTCTACAAGTTGCCATTGTTCGTTGATGCCGGGCGTTTTCGCGTGGTCCACGCCTGTTGGGACGCCGGTCTGATCGAGCCATTGCGGGCGTTGTTCCCCAACGGTTGCGTCGACGAGCATTTTCTTCAGGCGTCGGCGGAGTCGGGTTCGTTTGCCTGCACCGTATTCGACCGGCTGCTGCGCGGCACGGACATGCGCTTGCCCCATGGCCTGACCATGACCAGCGGCGACGGCCTGGTGCGTTCGTTCTTCCGCACCAAGTTCTGGGAAGACGATCCGAAAACCTACGGCGACATCGTGTTCCAGCCCGATGCACTGCCGGAACCCGTGGCCCGGACGCCGCTGACATCTACCGAAAAGAACAGTTTGCTGCGCTATGGCATCGATGAGCCGTTGTTGTTCGTCGGCCATTACTGGCGCAGCGGCAAGCCGGCACCGATCCGGCCGAACCTGGCCTGTCTGGATTACAGCGCGGTGCTCTACGGCAAACTGGTTGCCTACCGACTGGATCAGGAAACCCGCCTGGATCCGCATAAATTCGTCTGGGTCGATGTCGAGCGGCCGGAGGTGCTGCAATGAGTGCTGTAGCGGTATTGCGTCTGCCATTGGCGGTGGACTTGAGCGGGTTCGTCACCCTGCTCAAGCGCATGCAAGTGCCCCATCGGGTCAGTGAAGAGGCAGGCGAACAGGTGCTGTGGGTGCCCGACAACATCAGTGAAGACGTGCGCGCGCTGTACGAACGTTTTCCGGCGGGCGATCCTGACCAACAGCTGGACATTCCGCTGGCACAGACCGTCACGCGTCCGGGGTTCGTCGAGCAGTTGAAGTACGCCAGGGCCACTGCGCTAGTGCTGCTGCTGAGCCTGATTGTCGGCGCGGTGACCATGCTCGGCGACAACCTTGAAACGATGCGCTGGCTGACCTTCCTCGAATTCCGCGTGGTCGGCGAGTACCTCCACTTCACGCCACTGGCCGACAGTCTGGCGGCGGGGCAGTGGTGGCGCCTGTTCACGCCGATGCTGATTCACTTCGGCATCCTGCATCTGGCGATGAACGGCATGTGGTACTGGGAACTGGGGCGGCGCATCGAGTCGCGCCAGGGCAGTATCAACCTGATCGGCCTGACCTTGCTGTTCAGCCTGGTGTCCAACTACGCCCAGTATTACTTCAGCGGCCCGACCCTGTTCGGCGGTTTGTCCGGCGTACTGTACGGTCTTCTCGGGCATTGCTGGATCTTCCAGTTGCTGGCGCCGAACCCGGCTTATCGCCTGCCGCGAGGCGTGCTGGTGATGATGCTGGTGTGGTTGCTGCTGTGCCTGTCCGGGCTGGTCTCGATGATCGGCTTCGGCGAAATTGCCAACGCGGCCCACGTCAGCGGGTTACTCATCGGATGCTTCACCGGTTTGTTGGGCGGTTTGTATAACCGCCGTAAACTGGCCGCCTAATTCAGAACCTGCAATGAAGAGACGGAGACTCAATGTCCTCTTTTAACGAAATGATCAAGAACATCACCGCCGATATCTACGAGAGCCTGAAACTGGCCGTGGAAATCGGCAAATGGTCCGACGGTGGCAAACTCACCGCCGAACAACGCGAGCTGTCGCTGCAGGCGATGATCGCCTGGGAAATCCAGAACCTGCCCGAGGACCAGCGTACCGGCTACATGGGGCCGCAGGAATGCGCCTCGAAGTCGATCGAAGTGCCGAACATTCTGTTCAAGTCGGATGCCATCCATTGATCGAGATTGGCCGCGGTGCAATCAGCAAAATGTCGGCACGCCTGGACGGGCCGAACGTGCAATACGCTTTCCGTCTGGGCGAAACCGAGGTCCCGGTCAATCCGTTGATCGGCACCACGGTACGCCTGGAATACCTGGGTGCGATCCACTGCATCCATTGCGGACGCAAGACCAAAACCAGTTTCAGCCAGGGTTACTGCTACCCGTGCATGACCAAACTGGCCCAGTGCGACGTGTGCATCATGAGCCCGGAACGCTGCCACTTCGACGCCGGCACCTGCCGCGAGCCGGAATGGGGCGAAAAATTCTGCATGACCGATCACGTGGTGTACCTGGCCAACTCGTCGGGGGTGAAAGTCGGGATTACCCGTGCCACCCAGTTGCCGACCCGCTGGCTCGACCAGGGTGCGAGCCAGGCCTTGCCGATCATGCGCGTATCGACCCGACAACAGTCCGGTTTCGTCGAGGATCTGTTCCGTAGCCAGGTGGCCGACAAGACCAATTGGCGTGCTTTACTCAAGGGCGATGCGGCGGCGGTGAACCTGGCCGAGGTTCGCGATCACCTGTTCGACAGCTGCGCTGAAGGCTTGCTGGGCTTGCAGGAACGATTTGGCTTGCAGGCGATCCAGCCGGTTACCGATGTCGAGCCGCTGGAAATCCGCTACCCGGTCGAGCAATACCCGGCGAAGATTGTCAGCTTCAACCTGGACAAGAACCCGATTGCCGAAGGCACGCTGATGGGGGTCAAGGGCCAATACCTGATCTTCGACACCGGCGTGATCAATATTCGTAAATACACGGCTTACCAGCTCGCCGTGCATCAGTAAGGACTCCAGCATGCGCACCGAACAACCGAAGATGATTTACCTGAAGGACTATCAGGCGCCCGAGTACCTGATCGACGAAACGCACCTGACCTTCGAGTTGTACGAGGACCACAGCCTGGTCCATGCGCAACTGGTGATGCGCCGCAACCCCGAGCGTGGCCCGGGCCTGCCGCCGCTGGTGCTCGACGGCCAGCAGCTGGAACTGCTGTCGGTCACTTTGGCCGATCAGGAGCTTTCTGCAGCGCAGTACCAGCTGACCGAGAATCACCTGACCCTGCACCCGACCAGCACCACCTTCACGGTCGACACCAGCGTCAGGATTCACCCGGAAACCAACACCGCGCTGGAAGGCCTGTACAAGTCCGGCACGATGTTCTGCACCCAATGCGAGGCCGAAGGCTTTCGCAAGATCACCTATTACCTCGACCGCCCGGACGTGATGAGCACCTTCACCACCACGGTCGTCGCCGAGCAGCACAGTTATCCGGTGCTGCTGTCCAACGGCAACCCGATTGCTTCCGGTCCCGGCGAAGAGGGCCGGCACTGGGCGACCTGGGAAGACCCGTTCAAGAAACCTGCGTACCTGTTTGCGCTGGTGGCCGGTGACCTGTGGTGCGTCGAAGACAGCTTCACCACCATGAGCGAGCGCAACGTGGCGCTGCGCATTTATGTCGAGCCGGAAAACATCGACAAGTGCCAGCACGCCATGAACAGCCTGAAGAAATCCATGCGCTGGGACGAGGAGGTCTACGGTCGCGAGTACGATCTGGACATCTTCATGATCGTCGCCGTGAACGACTTCAACATGGGCGCCATGGAGAACAAGGGCCTCAACATCTTCAACTCCAGCGCCGTGCTGGCCAAGGCTGAAACCGCCACCGACGCCGCGCACCAGCGGGTCGAGGCGATCGTCGCCCACGAATACTTCCACAACTGGTCGGGCAACCGCGTGACCTGCCGCGACTGGTTCCAGCTGTCGCTCAAGGAAGGCTTCACCGTGTTCCGCGATGCCGGTTTCTCCTCGGACATGAACTCGGCCACGGTCAAGCGCATCCAGGACGTGGCCTACCTGCGCACCCACCAGTTCGCCGAAGACGCCGGTCCCATGGCTCACGCCGTGCGCCCGGACAGCTTCATCGAGATATCCAACTTCTACACCCTGACCGTGTACGAAAAGGGCTCGGAAGTGGTCGGCATGATCCACACCTTGCTCGGTGCCGAAGGTTTCCGCAAAGGCAGCGACCTGTACTTCGAACGCCACGACGGCCAGGCCGTGACCTGCGATGACTTCATCAAGGCCATGGAAGATGCCAATGGTGTCGACCTGACCCAGTTCAAACGCTGGTACAGCCAGGCCGGTACTCCGCGCCTGGCGGTGAGCGAGTCCTTTGATGCGGCGGCAAAAACCTACAGCCTGACCTTCCGCCAGAGCTGCCCGGAAACCCCGGACAAGGTTGAAAAACTGCCGTTCGTGATCCCGGTCGAACTGGGTCTGCTGGATTCCAAAGGGGCAGCGATTGCCCTGCGTCTGTCCGGTGAGACTGCCGCGCAAGGCACCTCGCGGGTCATCTCCGTGACCGAAGCCGAGCAGACCTTCACCTTCGTCGACATCGCCGAACAACCGCTGCCATCGTTGCTGCGCGGCTTCTCGGCGCCGGTGAAGCTGAGCTTCCCGTACAACCGTGACCAGTTGATGTTCCTGATGCAGCACGACAGCGACGGCTTCAATCGTTGGGATGCCGGCCAGCAACTGTCGGTGCAGGTGCTGCAAGAGTTGATTGCCCAGCAGCAGAAGGGCGAAGCGCTGGTACTCGATCAGCGTCTGGTGTCCGCGCTGCGCACGGTGCTCTCGGATGAGTCGCTGGATCAAGCGATGGTCGCCGAAATGCTCTCGCTGCCAAGCGAGGCGTACCTTGCCGAGATCAGCGAAGTGGCGGATGTCGACGCCATTCACATCGCCCGCGAGTTTGCCCGCAAGCAACTGGCTGATGCGTTGTTCGAAGGTTTGTGGCTGCGTTATCAGGGCAATCGCGAACTGTCCAAGCAGACGCCGTACGTGGCCGAAGCCGAGCACTTCGCTCGCCGCGCGTTGCAGAACATCGCGTTGTCCTATCTGATGCTCAGCGGCAAGCCGGAAGTTGTGGCTGCGACTCTGGAGCAGTTCGATTCGTGCGACAACATGACCGAGCGCCTGACCGCACTTGCCGTGTTGGTCAATTCACCGTTCGAAGCCGAGAAGGCCAAGGCGCTGGCCAGCTTCGCCGAGCACTTCAAGGACAACCCGCTGGTCATGGACCAGTGGTTCAGCGTCCAGGCCGGCAGCGTGATGCCGGGTGGTTTGGCGCGGGTCAAGGCGTTGATGCAGCACCCGGCGTTCAACATCAAGAACCCGAACAAGGTGCGGGCGTTGGTCGGTGCGTTTGCCGGGCAGAACCTGATCAACTTCCACGCGGCCGATGGTTCCGGGTATCGCTTCCTGGCCGATCTGGTGATTGAGTTGAATGGCTTCAATCCGCAGATCGCTTCTCGCCAGTTGGCGCCTTTGACTCGCTGGCGCAAGTACGACAGTGCTCGTCAGGCTTTGATGAAAGGGGAGCTGGAGCGGATTCGGGCTTCGGGGCAGTTGTCCAGTGATGTGTTTGAAGTGGTCAGCAAGAGTTTGGCCTGAGTTTGTTGTTGACCTTGGCGGCCTTCGGGCCGACCAGGGGCATGGGTTGATTGAGTACATATCCGTTTCTTCGGTAATGGCGGCTTATGGTTTCGCCCTTACGGCGAGTCACTTTTTTTACAAGCGCCTAAAAAAAGTAACCAAAAAAACGCTCGCCCCGAACGTACGGCCCCTCGCCTAGGCTCGGCGTTCCTTCGCTCCGGTATTCATCCGGGGGCATTGCCCTCCGGTCGGCTTCGCTTCGACCTACATGCAATGAGTTCGACTGCGTCGAACGGCGCTACGCGCCAATCCCCGGATGAACACCTCCACTCAGCCTTCCGAGGGGGCGGGTGGATCAAGATCAAGAGCTGAAGGCGAGCTAACGCTCGGCCTGATGAGTGGTGAAGAGCGACGCGGTGGTTTGCGCTGCTCTGCCTTTGCTCTTCTGTGGGAGCGAGCTTGCTCGCGATGGCGGCCTGACAGCCGACCGAGTCCCATCTGGTTGAACCCGTTTTTTCAGAAACCTCTATCTGCTTTGGCTTTGGCTTTGGCTTTGGCTTTGGCTTTGGCTTTTGATCTGGCTTTTGATCTTTTGCCCCTTCGGCAGGCCGAGCGTAGGTGTTCATCAGGGGGTTAGGCGCGCAGCGCCGTTCGACGAAGTCGAACACATCGAGAGGAGGTCGTCGCGAAGCAGACCGGAGGCGATGCCCCATGATGGACACCGTAGCGAGGGAACACCGAGCCTTGGCGAGGTGCCGTACGTCGGGGCATAGCCTTTTGCTTACTTTTCGGCGTTTGGAAAAGTGAGTCGCTGTAAGAGCGAAACCGTCAGCAGCCGTTACCGCAGCAATGGATATGTACACCGAACACCGAACACCGAACACAACCACCCACCACCGAAACCGCAATCACCCCACCTGATACCCAACCATTCAGAACAACCCCCCATCCCCCCCGGTTAACAAAACATAACGTGGCGTCGATTGTCAGACATTAAAAAACACCGATAGGATAAGCCAGCTTCCGAAGGGGCTCTGGATTGCGGGTTTCAGGACTATGCTCTGAAACTGCCGGTCCAGGCACGAACCCTTGCGGCGCCCAGAAAGGTTGAACGACCTAACAATAATAATGGGGGAAGGTCTATGAGTGAGCCTGTCATGGGTGTGGGTATCTGCCGCCCGCCGGCATTACGCAAATTCGCGTTGCTGGCTACAGCGCTCTCGCTGTTGGGCTCTGCCATGCTGTCGGCACCTGCGCTGGCCGCGACGGCGCCAGCATCCGACGTTGTTTATTCCATTGAATCTGCCAAGGCTGCTAAAAGCCTGATGCTCGATGTCGTCCACGCCGGCAAGCGCTTGGTGGCGGTCGGGGATCGTGGGCACATCCTGTATTCCGATGACCAGGGTGCCACCTGGACCCAGGCCAAGGTCCCGACCCGGGCCCTGCTGACGTCGGTGTTCTTCGTCGACGACAAGCATGGCTGGGCCGTCGGTCATGACGCGCAGATCCTCGCCAGCGAGGACGGCGGCGCGACCTGGACCAGGCAATTCGAAGACCTGAAACGCGAATCGCCGCTGCTCGATGTCTGGTTCAAGGACGTCGACAGCGGCTTTGCTGTGGGCGCTTACGGCGCGCTGATGGAGACCACCGACGGTGGCAAGCATTGGGAAGATGCCAGCGACCGCCTGGACAACGAAGACCAGTACCACCTGAACGCGATTGCCGCGGTCAAGGACGCCGGGCTGTTCATCGTTGGCGAGCAGGGCAGCATGTTCCGCTCCGCGGACTGGGGCCAGACCTGGGAAAAACTCGAAGGTCCGTACGAAGGCTCGCTGTTCGGCGTGATCGGCACGGCGCAGCCTAATACGCTGCTGGCCTACGGACTGCGTGGCAACCTCTACCGTTCCACGGACTTCGGCACCACCTGGGAGCAAGTCGAGCTCCAGGCTGAACGTGGTGACCTGGAGTTCGGGCTGTCCGGCGGCACACTGCTCGACGATGGTTCCATTGTGATCGTCGGCAACGGCGGCTCGGTAATTCGCAGCAGCGACAATGGCGAAACCTTCAAGGTGGTCAACCGTCCGGACCGTATTTCCGTCTCGGCAGTGACTGCGGCAGGCAATGGCAATCTGGTTCTGGCAGGTCAGGGCGGCGTTCGCGTCACTTCGCCAAACGGCACTGAGCTTGGCAAATAAAAGCGGGCAAATGAGTCGAGCAAATAATAACAAGGCGGACGTATGACATCTTTAAGTACTCATCACCAGGACAAGGCGACGTTCCTCGAGCGCCTGATCTTCAACAACCGCCCGGCAGTGATTACGATCTGCCTGCTGGTCAGTATTTTCCTGTTCTGGCAGGCGACGCTGATTCGTCCGTCCACCAGTTTCGAAAAAATGATCCCGCTGGAGCATCCCTTCATCCAGAAGATGATGGAGCACCGCAACGATCTGGCGAACCTCGGCAACACGGTACGGATCTCGGTGGAAGCCACCAATGGCGACATCTTCTCCAAGGAGTACATGGAGACCCTGCGTCAGATCAACGACGAGGTGTTCTACATCTCCGGTGTCGACCGTTCCGGCCTCAAGTCACTGTGGAGCCCGAGCGTTCGCTGGACCGAAGTGACGGAAGAGGGCTTCGCCGGCGGTGAAGTGATTCCGCAGAGCTACAACGGCTCCCAGGCCAGCCTCGACTTGCTGCGCAACAACGTGCTCAAGTCTGGTCAGGTCGGGCGGCTGGTGTCCAACGACTTCAAGTCGAGCATCGTCGACATTCCGTTGCTGGAGTCCTACCCGGACCCTCAAGACCAGGGCAAGCTGCTGGCGCTGGACTATCGCCAGTTCTCCCACGAGCTTGAAGACAAGATCCGCACCAAGTTCGAAGTACAGAACCCGAATGTGAAGATCCACATCGTCGGTTTCGCCAAGAAAGTCGGTGACCTGATCGATGGCCTGGTGATGGTGGTGATGTTCTTCGGTGTCGCCTTCGTCATCACCCTGATCCTCTTGCTGTGGTTCACCAACTGCCTGCGCAGTACCGTCGCCGTATTGAGTACAACGCTGGTGGCGGTGGTCTGGCAGTTGGGGTTGATGCACTTCTTCGGCTTCGGGCTCGATCCTTATTCGATGCTGGTGCCGTTCCTGATCTTCGCCATCGGTATTTCCCACGGCGTGCAAAAGATCAACGGGATCGCCCTGCAATCCAGTGAAGCGGACAACGCCCTGACGGCGGCGCGACGCACTTTCCGTCAATTGTTCCTGCCGGGGATGATTGCGATCCTCGCCGATGCCGTGGGTTTCATCACGCTGCTGATCATCGATATCGGCGTGATCCGTGAGCTGGCCATCGGCGCGTCCATCGGTGTGGCGGTAATCGTGTTCACCAACCTGATCCTGCTGCCGGTGGCGATTTCCTATGTCGGCATCAGCAAGCGTGCTGTCGAGCGCAGCAAGAAAGACGCGGTGCGCGAACACCCGTTCTGGCGTCTGCTGGCGAATTTCGCCAGCCCGAAAGTCGCACCGATTTCCGTTCTGCTGGCGCTGATCGCCTTTGGCGGCGGCCTCTGGTACAGCCAGAACCTGAAAATCGGCGACCTCGACCAGGGTGCCCCGGAGCTGCGTCCGGACTCGCGTTACAACAAGGACAACAACTTCATCATCAACAACTACTCGACCAGTTCCGACGTGTTGGTGGTGATGGTCAAGACCAAGTCCGAAGGGTGCTCGCGCTATGAAGCCATGGGGCCGATCGACGAGTTGATGTGGAAGATGCAGAACACCGAGGGCGTGCAGTCGGCAATTTCCCTGGTGACCGTGTCCAAGCAAATGATCAAGGGCATGAACGAGGGCAACCTGAAATGGGAAACCCTGTCGCGTAACCCTGATGTGCTGAACAACTCCATCGCCCGCGCTGACGGTCTGTACAACAACAGCTGCTCCCTGGCGCCGGTGCTGGTGTTCCTCAACGATCACAAAGCCGAGACCCTGGATCGCGCGGTACATGCGGTGCAGGCGTTCGCCAAGGAGAACAACAAGGAAGGCCTGGAGTTCATCCTCGCTGCCGGTAACGCCGGGATCGAGGCGGCCACCAATGAGGTGATCAAGAAGTCCGAGCTGACCATCCTGGTCCTGGTGTACATCTGTGTCGCGGTCATGTGCATGATCACCTTCCGCTCGTGGGCGGCGACCTTGTGCATCGTGCTGCCGCTGGTGCTGACCTCGGTACTCGGCAACGCCCTGATGGCCTTCATGGGCATCGGCGTGAAGGTCGCGACCCTGCCGGTCGTGGCGCTTGGGGTGGGTATCGGTGTGGACTACGGCATCTACATCTACAGCCGCCTGGAAAGCTTCCTGCGTGCCGGCCTGCCGCTGCAAGAGGCGTACTACCAGACGCTGAAGTCCACCGGCAAGGCCGTGCTGTTCACCGGTCTGTGCCTGGCCATTGGCGTGTGCACCTGGATCTTCTCGGCCATCAAGTTCCAGGCCGACATGGGTCTGATGCTGACCTTCATGCTGTTGTGGAACATGTTCGGTGCGCTGTGGCTGTTGCCTGCGCTGGCGCGGTTCCTGATCAAGCCGGAGAAACTGGCGGGGCAGAAGGGCAACTCGTTGTTCGCCCACTGATTGCGCGGTCGTGCTGACACCGAAAGCCGCTGCCTCGAAAAGGCGCGGCTTTCGGCGTTTCAGACGTTATTGATCAGGCACCAGATCCAGAAATAGCCTTTGGTCCCGTGGCGGGGTAATGGGGCTGTAGATGTCGCGGATGATCAATTTGTTGTCAGGCCCGGCCTGGGCGATCAGATCCTTGAGGGTCACGAAGCGATGTTCGGGACGCTTGAGGTGGGCAATCGTGTAAGTCGAAGGCGCGCTGTTCGCCTGGGCGTAGTGGAAATGGGCGTACCACAGCACCTTCACCGAATTCTTTTCCCGAATGGCGAACTCCGTCAGGTAGTCCTTGGCTGCCGTGCGTTTGAGCGCCTGCACAAGGCCGATGTCCACCGCCTGGCGGTCACGAAGGTACTCGATGCTTTCCTGCCGGGGGCGCTGCGCCTTGTATCCCTCGATGCAATGCTGCTGGCCTTTGAGCCGGGTGGCGGCGGCCGTGTTACGCAGTGATTCAAGTACCGCACTGATGCCCGGGTTGGCAGGGTGGGCCTGTTCCAGTTCGCTGGCCAGCGTTTCGATCCGTTTGGCTTGGTGTTCCAGCATATCGCTCCAGTCGCGGGGGTTGAGTTCATCCCGCCGTTGCGGATCACTGAGCTTTCTTTTCTGAAATTCGATCGAACGTTCAATGGCCGGGATTTCGTCGATCAGCCGCTGCCCCTCCGTGCGCAGCGCGGCAAACGAACGCGGTTGCGGTGTCGGGGTCGGCCGCACAGGTGTGGTGTCGACAATCTCGACCCATCCCTCATTGGGGTGCTCCATGAACCGACCACTGACCTGAAGGGTGACCGGGTTTCGAGTGACGATGGTCGGAAACGGCATGCCGGTGGTCGCCGGTTCCAGCTCTCCGACCAGGGCGCCGTTATCCCGCGACTTGAACACGCGCTTGGTTTTCGACGGTGCTTTCACGGCTTTGTAGGCGACGGGCAATGGCGGCAGAAATTCGTCCTCGCGCAACAGATCGGCCAGTTCCGTCTCGACACTGTCCCGTGCGATTTCCAGCCGCTCCATCAGCAGCGCCATGTAGCGTGGGCGGATCAACGGGGACTCAAGCTCCAGCAGTGAGGCGTTGATTTGCAGGCGCCTTTTGTAGTGCTTGATCAGGTTGATCAGGACGTCCTTGCGCTCCTGAGAGGTAAAACCATCCGTGGTCAGCAGATCCAGGTGGGAGTCTTCGAGCGCTGACATGGCGCCCAGACGATCTACATGAATCTTGAGGAAGTACTGTTCCTGCGGCGTTTTCGCCTCGACGGTGGTGTCAATGCTCAGGGTGTTGAGTACGTCGAGCGATTCAAGGATGGCATTGACCCGGTTGGCGAATCTGCGGTTTGGATGCCCCTTGAGGAACTTCAAGCGTTGCGCCGGCCCGGTCTTGAAGTTCTGCCCCAGCTCGGTCAGCGCTTCATCCAGTGCGATGATTGCCTGTGCATGTCGCTCGGAGGCGGCGAAGTTGGTCTCCAGAACGTCATACATGTACCGGGCGTCTTCGATGTCCCTGATGTTCTGCTGCAATTCGACCAGCGGCTCACCCTGTTCGGAAATGAAGCTGGCCAGGTAAAGGGACGCCAGTCGGTAGATCCTCAGTTCATGGGCTGTCAGGATCGCGAGGTACTCGTCGGTGGCTTTCTCCTCGTAGTCGAAACGGCTATCAACGTCCTTGAGTTGGCGATAGGCCTGGATCAAGTCGCGACGGGCCTGGATCAACTGATCGACGATGACCTGATCGCTTTCCTGCAACACCTGCATGTTCAACCGGGCCCGGGATCGCGCCGCGACCTTGAGCCGGTGGTCATCGATGAGGCCCCGGTCTTCGGGCGATGCACGAAGACGCGCACGAGCGGTTCCCAATTCGTTGTGGGCTCTTTCGTACAGCGTTTTTGCCGCATCCAGTTGCCGGTCAAGATCCCGCGCTTGTACGGCCAGCGGCGATACGGCCCCACCGATTCGGTTGACCTCATCGGTGGCTTGCTCGCGTTTCTTTTCTATTTCCGCCAGTTTGGCTTTGAGTCGGTTTTTAGGTCCACCGCCCTGTAGCTTCAAGCCTGGATCCAGCGACCATCTTCCTTGCCCGTCAGTCTTGAGCCTGAACCCGGGATGGAGCGGCTTTTGGGGATGAATGATGTAAACGTCGCCGACTCCCACAACGACATTGACCTTGAACAGCAGTCCTCCCAGCGAGGCATGCCATTGGTTGTCGATACGGTACAAGCCCTTGAGCGGCCCGATTTCAGCGGGGGCGGGAACAGGAACAGGCCAAGCGACATTCAGGTCGAGTAATGCATTCAACAGACGCCGGCTGGATGAGTCCCTGGCGGTGGAGTGGATGAAATCGACCTGTGTTTTGTCGGCGGCCGGGGGTTCGGCCGGCAAGCCGACCATGCCTTGCTCGATGACAGTCGTGAGTGGGGCGGCATCAAGGAAAGGTCGGCGCAGGTCGGCGAGTTTGAGGGGCGGTTCTACGGGGCGGAGCCTGGGCGCCGACGGTTCGGAAGGGTGGACCCGGGATGACGCATGCAACAGGATCAAACCAATGTTGAGCAGCAGATCGACCCAGGCCAATTCCCTGGCTGTCGGGTCATTGCTGTGCAGTGCAGTCACATCGTTTTTCAGGCTGGCGGTCAGTTGCAGCATCCAGCCGGCCACCATCGCCGGTCCACGAAGCAGAGGCAAAAGCACGGCGTTGAACAGTAACCAACCGCCCTCGCGCAGGATGGCCCAGCGGCTTTCGGCGTTGGAAACGGACTCTCTGTCAGACAAGTCGATGAGGGCCCGGGCGTTGCTGCCGTAGAGATACTGCGTCAGGTTTCCGGCGGCCAGTGCCTGTGCCAGCGAACCCGGTACTGCTTCGGTGTTAGAGTCTTGCCCCAATTGTGCCGGCTCGGGTTTTTCCCAGCGGACCGTGTCGTCTCCTGGGCCAAAGCGCAGAATGTGGGGGCTGTTAAACCCGTTATTGCTGTAGATCGGCCGGGCCTTGTCCGGCAACCAGTTCAGCACGCTGTCTTGCAGCGCGCCGGGTTGTGCAATGGCATTGAACAGCGCTTCACGGCTCGCGAACTGCTGCAATGAGTCCTGGTACACCGGTCGATACAGGATATGCGGCCCGATGGCGATGTCCCGCGGTTCAATGATGAACATGTTGTCGACCACATCGGCGGCGGCGCCGGTCTTGCGGATGAAGGACAGTGCGCGAACGACGATGTCCTGGCCGCCGACGACGCGCTCGGGTGCCTGGGTGTGCAAGACGGCCTTTATAAATCGGTATCCCTGGAAACTCAGTCCGTGCTCGCCGCGGATCGTGTGTTCCAGCGCCTGAAGTGGCAGCTGTACCTTGAGCGCCAGGCCAAACCGGATTTCGCGACGCTGCGATTCTCTGTTGTCATCGAGCAGCAGGGTTTTGAGGGTGTGCGGGTAACGTTCACCGATGTTCACCCGGCTGATCAGCCCTTCGGTGCTGCTGAACAGACCTTTTTCACCCAGGATATAGTCGGCGGTCAGCCACGACGGGACGGCTTTGCCGGTCTTGTCCGTGATGGTCATGCTGCCCGAGGGCGTGGCGCTGAGGTTCTGGATGGCCAGTTCGGTCAGCGTCATGGGGACGCGGGTGATGAAGCCGCTGCCCAGATCACCGGCCGCCACCCGGAAATTGAGCAGCAGATCGCCAGGTTCGCAATCGGAATCGGGATGGTCCAGGCGTATCTGATCACGCAAGGCGTTGTTGGTGAAATCATGCAGGTTTTCGATGCCGTCGAGGAAGGACTTGCCGCCTGTCAGTCGTTGCCATTGCGCCTGCTCGACCAGCAATTGACGATATTCGGCACGCTCGCTGTCGCTGGCGTCCTTGAGCCATTGGGGCAGGGTCGCGCGTATTTTTTCGACAGGTTGCTGGCCAGGCGCCGGAGCATGGCTGAAGTAAGGGGCCGGGTCGGTACTGGCCGCGAAGCGTTCTTCCAGTGCGCGAACACCCTGGTCGGCGGGAAGCCGGATGGCGTCCAGGTTCTCCAACTGGCGCTCCAGCAGCAACGCTGCCTGTGTATCGAAGATATTGCCATCGGGCTCAGAGCGCTTGATGACGACTTTGTCGGCGATGAACTGGCGCTGCGCCTCACGGCCCCAGGCCTGATTGAACGCTTCCATGCTCGGGTATGACTCCAGACGACCTGAAACACGGTACAAAAAGATCCGGCTTCCTTGCACCACGAGCAGGTCCGGCGCGGTGAAGGACGTGCTTTCGCCATTGCGGACCAAGCAGGTTTCCAGGCAATAGGCATGCACAAAGCCGTCAGGGTGGGGGATGGCCTGGCGCTCACGACGGTCGGGGTGTCGAGCCAGTTCGTAGAGTGCGGCCCGGTCATCTTTTTGAGCGGCGGGAAGAAGGCTTGCCGCACTGTTCAGACCGCTTGCCAGCAGGTCACCGAGCCATTGCCAGTGGCTGACCTTGGTGTCGTGCGCCTGGTTCCAGTAGGCCGTCAGGGCATCCTGAAACTGTGTGCCCAGGGTCAACGCCAATGACTGGATTTTTTCCTGGATAACGCCCATGTCGGGACGTTTTGGCCCTTGCGCTTCGTAGGTCAGACGCGAAGGAGCGTGGTTGGTGAGGAAGTGTACGCGTCCGTCAATTTCTGCCGTGAGATTCAGCGATGTGTTGTTGCCCAGATAGTCCAGGGCTACGTCGATCAATAGCTTGAGGTCCCATCCCCCCGTCCGGTTGGGTATGGCCAGCCGGGTGACATCCAGATCCAGGGCCAGAGGCGGGTAGTGCTCCAGGATACTGGCGTGAAGCATTTGTCCGGCGACCTGGCGCAATGTCGGTCGGCTGGCGAATCGACGGGCGACCGCTCGAGCGGGAGCGTCGCTGGTAGCGGGGCGTGTGGGTTGTCCCTGAGTCTCGGCTGGCGGGACGGCGGATTGATTCTGCATATCGGATACCGTTCTGTAGCGAAAGAAGTGTGGTTTCGCTGCCAGAATGGCGAGTTCGTCAGTGGCCCATGCGGTATCCCGCTACCACCTGAGCACTCGAAAAATGTGCCCGGTCGCGGCTTGGCGACTGACCGAGGTGCCGCTCAGGACAGTTCGGAACCCAGCACCACATTCAACGCACTGCGCGCATCATCGAGTTGCACCAGCGTCGCATGCCGCGCGCCGAGGGCGTCGCGGTTTTCGATGGCGGTCAGGATCGCCTTGTGCCGGGGCAGCGCCAGTTCATGCAGGTTCGGCCGCTGGTTGGAATGCTTCAAGGCTTCGGCGATGGCCACCGAGAGCATGTTGCACAAGTTGGCCAGCAAGTCGTTGTGCGTGGCATCGGCGATGCGACTGTGGAAGTCCAGGTCCGGCTGCAACAGCGCCTCCGGCGTCGGCGCGGCTTCCATGCGCTGGTAGGCTTCACCGATGGAGGCAATGTCCGCTTCCGTGGCGAATTGCGCGGCGAGGGCGGCGGCTGCCGGTTCGATGATGCTGCGTACACTGGTCAGCAGGTCAAAGAACTGATTCTGCGGACTGCTTTGCATCAACCAGTGCAGCACGTCCGGATCGAGCATGTGCCAGTCCTTGCGCGGCTTGACCACGGTGCCGACGCGCGGGCGGGAATACACCAGGCCCTTGGCGACCAGTACCCGGGTGGCTTCACGCAGCACCGGCCGGCTGACCGCATATTCTTCGCACAACAGCGCTTCGGCGGGCAGTTTGTCGTCCGGCAGGAAACGTCCCGAGACGATCTGCATGCCCAGTTCCTGGACGATGCGCGAGTGCATGCTTTTGCGGTCGGAGGGTTTGCGGTAATCCATGGGGAGCGGCGCGGTCCTGTGCGAATAGGTGTCGCGCATGATAGCAGGCGCGGACGGTAGGCGATCCAGCCCTTGAAAAGATCGCAGCCTTCGGCAGCTCCTACAGAGATCCGGTTCACCACAATGAATGTGTCTGACCTGAATCCCGTAGGAGCTGCCGGAGGCTGCGATCTTTTTTTTTAGTGGGAATGACGCGGCACTTCAGCCCCGCGGCAGCCGACCAGGAAGTCGAAGTCGCAACCCTGGTCCGCTTGCAGCACATGGTCGATATACAGCTGACGATACCCACCGACGATCAGGTTCTGTGGCGGTTGCAGATCGGCCATGCGCGCTGCCAGTTCGGCGTCCGGAATATCCAGGTGCAAACGGCCGCTGGCGCAATCGAGTTCGATCCAGTCTCCTTCTTTCACTGCGGCCAGCGGTCCGCCGGCAGCGGCTTCCGGGGCGACGTGCAGCACAACGGTGCCATATGCGGTGCCACTCATGCGCGCATCGGAAATACGCACCATGTCGGTCACACCCTGGGCCAGCAGCTTGGCCGGCAGGCCCATGTTGCCCACTTCGGCCATGCCCGGATAACCCTTCGGCCCGCAGTTCTTCATCACCAGGATCGAGTCGGTATCCACGTCCAGTTCCGGGTCGTTGATCCGCGCCTTGTACATGTCGAAGTTCTCGAACACCACCGCACGCCCACGATGCTGCATCAATTCGGGCGTGGCGGCGGACGGCTTGAGCACGGCGCCCAGCGGTGCCAGGTTGCCGCGCAAAACACAGATGCCGCCATCGGCGCGGATCGGGTTGTCGAGGGTGCGGATCACTTCGTCCTCGCCATAGATCGGCGCGTCTTTGGTGTTCTCGCCGATGGACTTGCCGTTGACGGTCAAGGCATTCGGGTTCGGGATCAGGTTGGCTTCACCGAGGCGACGCAGTACGGCTGGCAAACCACCGGCGTAATAGAACTCTTCCATCAGGAAGCGCCCGGACGGTTGCAGGTCGACGATGGTCGGCATGCCACGACCGATACGGGTCCAGTCATCCAGGTCCAGCTCCACGCCAATGCGCCCGGCGATGGCCTTCAGGTGGATCACTGCGTTGGTCGAACCGCCGATGGCGGCATTGACGCGAATGGCGTTTTCGAAGGCTTCCTTGGTCAGGATCTTCGACAGCTTCAAGTCTTCGCGCACCATCTCCACGGCACGCATGCCGGACATGTGTGCCAACACATAACGGCGCGCATCCACGGCCGGGATCGCCGCGTTGTGGGGCAGGGAAGTGCCCAGTGCTTCGGCCATGCAGGCCATTGTCGAGGCGGTGCCCATGGTGTTGCAGGTGCCGGCCGAGCGGGACATGCCGCCCTCGGCCGCGAGGAAGTCGTCGATGCTGATGGTGCCGGCCTTGACCTGTTCGCTGAGCTGCCAGACCACGGTGCCGGAGCCGATGTCCTTGCCCTTGTGCTTGCCGTTGAGCATCGGCCCGCCGGTGACGACGATGGCCGGCACGTCGCAACTGGCGGCGCCCATCAGCAAGGCCGGGGTGGTTTTGTCGCAACCGGTCAGCAGCACCACGCCATCAATCGGGTTACCGCGAATGGCTTCTTCGACATCCATGCTCGCCAGGTTGCGGGTGAGCATGGCGGTTGGGCGCAGGTTCGATTCGCCGTTGGAGAACACCGGGAACTCCACCGGAAAGCCACCGGCTTCGATCACCCCGCGTTTGACGTGCTCGGCAATCTGGCGGAAATGCGCGTTGCACGGGGTCAGTTCCGACCAGGTGTTGCAGATGCCGATGATCGGCTTGCCATGGAACTGGTGGTCGGCGATGCCCTGATTCTTCATCCAGCTGCGGTACATGAAGCCGTTCTTGTCGGCGGTGCCAAACCATTGGGCGGAGCGCAGAGTGGGTTTCTTATCAGACATGATCGGTTCTCTTATTGTATGACTATATCGTTCGGACTGAGGCGTAACATAAGCGCAAATTGTGTGCTTTGGAAGTGTTGTTGAGTAAATAGTATTACTATATAGTCCGCTCAAACGGAGGGATGGCCCTGGCGATTTTTTCGCGAGAGGCGTCCCCCGAGGTTCTATAACAACAACAATCGGAGACCGATCTCATGAGCCAGGAACTGCGGCTTATCCGTCGCATCACGCTGAAACTGATTCCCTTCCTGATCCTGCTGTACCTGATCGCCTATGTGGACCGCTCCGCGGTGGGCTTCGCCAAATTGCACATGGGCGCAGACATCGGCCTGGGCGATGCCGCCTACGGTCTTGGCGCCGGGCTGTTCTTCATCGGCTACTTCCTGCTGGAAATCCCCAGCAACCTGATGCTCGACCGCTTCGGCGCACGGCGCTGGTTCGCGCGGATCATGGTCACTTGGGGCGCCATCACCATCGGCATGGCCTTCGTCCAGGGGCCGAACAGCTTCTACGTGATGCGCTTTCTGCTCGGCGCCGCCGAAGCCGGGTTCTTCCCGGGCGTTCTGTACTACATCACCCAATGGTTCCCGGTGCGCCATCGCGGCAAGATCCTCGGGTTGTTCATCCTGTCGCAACCTATTGCGATGATGATCACCGGCCCGGTGTCCGGTGGCTTGCTGGGCATGGACGGCGTGTTGGGTCTGCACGGCTGGCAGTGGCTGTTCATCGTCATCGGCTGCCCGGCGATCCTGCTGACCTGGCCGGTGCTGCGCTACCTGCCGGACGGCCCGCAGCAAGTGAAGTGGATGGACCAGGCGGAAAAGGAATGGCTGAGCGGCGAGCTGAAAAAGGATCTGGATGCCTACGGCCAGACCCGTCATGGCAATCCGCTGCACGCCCTCAAGGACAAACGCGTCCTGCTGTTGGCACTGTTCTACCTGCCGGTGACCCTGAGCATCTACGGCCTGGGTTTGTGGCTGCCGACGCTGATCAAGCAGTTCGGCGGCAGCGACCTGGTGACCGGTTTCGTTTCCGCGGTGCCGTACATCTTCGGGATCATCGGCCTGCTGATCATTCCGCGCAGTTCCGACCGCTTGAATGACCGCTACGGCCACCTCGCCGTGCTTTACGTGCTGGGTGCGATTGGCCTGTTCCTCAGCGCCTGGCTGTCGGTGCCGGTGCTGCAACTGGCGGCTCTGTGCCTGGTGGCGTTCGCACTGTTCTCCTGCACGGCGGTGTTCTGGACCTTGCCGGGCCGCTTCTTCGCCGGCGCCAGTGCGGCGGCGGGGATCGCCTTGATCAACTCGGTGGGCAACCTCGGCGGCTACCTTGGTCCGTTCGTGATCGGCGCGTTGAAGGAGTACACCGGCAATCTTGCGTCCGGCTTGTATTTCCTTTCCGGGGTGATGGTGTTCGGCCTGATTCTGACTGGTGTCGTCTATCGCCTGCTGGAACGCAAACACGTCCTTCCAGCCGATGAGTTTGCGGCCAGTGCACGTGGGGCGTCCCGTACCTGATACGAAACAGGAAATCACCACGGACCCTGTGGGAGCGGGCTTGCCCGCGATAGCAATCTGTCAGGCACATCAATGTTGAATGTGCCGCCGTCATCGCGGGCAAGCCCGCTCCCACAGGGAGTTGTGTTTGCCCAGGTTCTGGGTTAACAGGAGAAAATTCATGCGTTTGGTTCAATTCGAATTGAGTAACGGCGAACGCCGTGTCGGTGTTGTCGAGGCAGGCCTGGTCCGTGAAGTGCAGGACGCGCGCACCGTTCGCGATCTGGCATTGGCGGCGATCGAGGCGGGCGCAAGCCTTGAGCAACAGGTACAAAGCCTGGGACTGGGCATCAGCCATGACTATGCCGAACTGCTGACGCAGCGACGCATCCTGCCGCCCCTGGACCATGCGGACCCGGCGCACATGCTGGTCAGCGGCACGGGCCTGACCCATCTGGGCAGTGCGTCGGCTCGGGACAAGATGCACCAGCAAAGTGGCGACGAAACCGCGATGACCGACACCATGCGCATCTTCAAATGGGGCGTGGAGGGCGGTAAGCCGGCGGCGGATGAAGCCGGTGTGCAACCGGAATGGTTCTACAAAGGCGATGGCAGCATCGTCGTCAGGCCGGGCCAGCCGTTCCCACTGCCGCCGTTTGCCGAAGATGCCGGCGAAGAGCCGGAGATCGCTGGCCTGTACGTGATCGGTCACGACGGCAAGCCGTATCGCCTGGGTTTTGCCGTGGGCAACGAGTTCTCCGACCACGTCATGGAACGCAAGAACTACCTGTATCTGGCCCACTCGAAACTGCGTAGCTGCAGCTATGGCCCGGAACTGCGGGTTGGCGAGTTGCCGCAACATCTGGCGGGCACCAGCCGCATCCTGCGCGACGGCGAAGTGCTGTGGCAGAACGAGTTTCTCAGTGGCGAGGCGAACATGTGCCACAGCCTCGCCAACCTCGAATTCCATCATTTCAAGTACAGCCAGTTCCTCCGTCCGGGGGACGTGCATATTCACTTCTTCGGCACGGCGACCCTGTCCTTTGCCGACGGCATTCGCACGCAACCGGGTGACGTGTTCGAGATCACCCAGGCCGAATTCGGCGCGCCATTGATCAACGGCATCTCACCGGTCGCAGCGGCTTTCGCGCCCGGCACTGTCGGCACACTTTGAGGAGTCACCCATGATCCGGATTCTTGGTCACAACTACATCGGCGGCCAACGCAGCGCCGCCGGCAGCGTCAAGTTGCAGAGTGTCGATGCGACGACGGGCGATGCCTTGTCCCACGATTTTCATCAGGCGACCCCACAGGAAGTCGATGCGGCGGCCAACGCGGCGGCGGCCGCGTACCCGGCCTATCGCAGCTTGAGTGCGGAGCGGCGGGCGCAGTTTCTCGAGGCCATTGCCGATGAACTGGATGCCCTCGGTGATGATTTTGTCGCGGTGGTCTGCCGCGAAACGGCGTTACCTGCAGGCCGGATTCAAGGCGAGCGCGGACGTACCAGCGGGCAGATGCGCCTGTTTGCCAAAGTCTTGCGTCGCGGTGATTTCTACGGTGCACGGATCGACCGGGCATTACCTGAGCGCCAACCGTTGCCGCGCCCGGATCTGCGTCAATACCGTATCGGCCTCGGGCCGGTGGCCGTGTTCGGTGCCAGCAACTTTCCGCTGGCGTTCTCCACCGCCGGCGGCGATACCGCCTCGGCACTGGCCGCCGGGTGCCCGGTGGTGTTCAAGGCCCACAGTGGGCACATGGCCACGGCCGAGCAGGTGGCCGATGCGATCATTCGCGCCGCCGAGAAAACCGGCATGCCGGCCGGCGTGTTCAACATGATCTATGGCGGGGGCGTCGGCGAGGCACTGGTCAAGCATCCGGCGATTCAGGCGGTGGGTTTCACCGGTTCGCTCAAGGGCGGTCGAGCCCTGTGCGACATGGCGGCGGCCCGTGCGCAACCGATTCCGGTGTTCGCCGAGATGTCGAGCATCAACCCGGTGATCGTCTTGCCCCAGGCGTTGCAGGCACGGGCCGACTCTATCGCCCGGGACCTCACGGCGTCGGTGGTTCAGGGCTGCGGCCAGTTCTGCACCAATCCGGGCCTGGTGATTGGCATTCGCTCGGCGTCATTGAGTGCCTTTGTGCAGCAAGTGGCCGGGTTGATGGGCGACCAGCCGGCGCAAACCATGCTCAATGCCGGAACCCTGAGCAGCTACGGCCAGGGCTTGCAAAAGCTCCTCGCGCATCCGGGGATCGAGCACCTGGCCGGTAATCCGCAGCAGGGCAATCAGGCGCAACCGCAGCTGTTCAAGGCCGATGTCAGCTTGCTGCTCGATGGCGATGAAGTGTTACAGGAGGAAGTGTTCGGTCCGACCACGGTAGTGGTTGAAGTGGCCGATCCTGCGCAACTGATGGCCGCCTTGAATGGCCTGCACGGCCAGTTGACCGCCACCGTCATAGGCGAGCCGGAAGACTTCGAACAGTTCGCCGGGCTGACGGCGTTGCTGGAACAGAAGGTCGGACGCATCCTGCTCAATGGCTATCCAACCGGTGTGGAGGTCTGCGATTCGATGGTCCACGGCGGGCCTTACCCGGCAACGTCCGATGCGCGCGGCACGTCGGTGGGTACACTGGCCATCGATCGTTTCCTGCGCCCGGTGTGCTTCCAGAACTACCCGGACAGCTTGCTGCCGGATGCGCTGAAGAACGGCAATCCGCAACGCATCCAGCGACTGGTGGATGGGCAGCCATCGCGCGAAGCCCTCTAACGGCTGACCACAACCCCTGTGGGAGCGGGCTTGCCCGCGATAGCGGCAGTCCAATCAATGCAGATGTTGACTGGGAGTGCGCCATCGCGAGCAAGCTCGCTCCCACAGGGAATGCGGTGCATGAGCTATCATTGCGTTTTTCTCATTTAAAGACTGATTGCCATGACTGCCCCAACCGACACCTTGCTCAATGCCCTCGAACACTGCGGAATGGTGGAAATCGATGGGCTGCATGCCTTCGAATTCGCCCTCGACGAGTTCGATAACCTGCACATTGAATGCATGGATGGCCGTGCGGCCAAACACTGGGAGTTCACCCCGGCGCAGATCCAGTCGGCGACCTACGACACCTCGCTGCAAAGCTGGTTGATCATCGGTGGTTCGGGCGAACACCGTTTGGTGTGCCTGGGCGATGTCGTCAGCGGCGACAACGAAGATGATGACCAGGACGATGCGTAACCTCTGGCCACTGTTGATGGCCGGCAGTATCGGTGCGATGGGGATTCAGGCTGCATCCGCCGACGACTATCAACTGCTGGTGGGCTCCTACACCGCCGGTCACAGCCAGGGCATCTACCGCCTGGCTTTCGACAGCAGCACCGGGCAGATCGATGCCAGCCCCCTGCAAGTGATCAAGAGCGAAAACCCGTCGTGGCTGACCCTGTCGAAGGATCAGCGACACCTGTTCGTGGTCAATGAAAACGGCCCGGGCCAGACCGATCCGGTCGGGCGTGTCAGCAGTTTTGCGATTGATCCCAAGACCCACGCGCTGAGCCTTATCAGCCAAGTGCAAAGCCTGGGCAACGAGCCGACCCATTCCAGCCTCAGCACCGATGGCAGCCATTTGTTTGTCAGCAATTACTCGGTGGCCGAAGACCCGGGCGGCACCCTTGCGGTGATGCCTGTGGCGGCCGATGGCACGCTCAAACCGGTGGTGCAGATGAGCAGCCACCCGGCGAGCCGGGTCAACCCCGAGCGGCAGACCTCGGCCCACGTGCATTCGACCATCCCGTCACCGGATGGCCAATACGTGTTCGCCAATGACCTGGGCGCCGACAAGGTGTTTGTCTACCGCTTCGACCCCAAGGCCAACCCCGAACTGCCATTGACTCCGGCCACCCCGGGATTCGTACAGCTGCCGCCCGGTAGCGGACCACGTCATCTGCTGTTCGGCGCTGACGGCAAACACGCCTGGCTGACCATGGAAATGAGTGCCCAGGTGGCAGTGTTCGATTACCACGACGGCCAACTCGAACAGACGCAGATGGTCGATCTGGCTGCCGGACAGCCAGTTTCAGACAAGGCTGCGGCGGCATTGCATGCCTCGTCTGACGGCAAGTTCCTCTACGTCAGCAACCGTGGCACGGCCAATCAACTGTTGGTGTTTGCTATCGATCCGGCGACCGGCCACCTCAGTGAACTGCAACGCCGGGCAGTGGAGGGCGATCATCCGCGGGAATTCAGCCTCGATCCGAGCGGCAAATTCCTGTTGATCGCCAACCAGAAGAGCAACCAGATTGTCGTCGTCGAACGCGACGCCAAGACCGGTCTGCTGGGCAAGACCGTGCAAAAACTACCGATGGACGCCCCGAGCGACCTCAGGTTTCTGCTGCGTCAATAAGCCGCAGGCCCCGGTTGATGGGGCCTGCCTGCTTTTATCAATGACGCTGATATCTGGTACTGCTACAAAGCATTTCAAGGCACGAACCTTCGAGGGTTAAGTTTGCTTCACGGCCCCACCGGGCAAGCAAGCCAACTGAATCCGAGGAATACCGCCATGAACTTCAACATCTTCTCTGTCATCGCCGCTTCCGCCATTTCTGCCACTGTTGCGCTGCCAGCCAGTGCCAACGTTGAAATCAGCGACAAAAAAGCCCACACCCAGAGCTACACCCAGAAGTACCTGCAACAGAGCGCCAACTTCTACGCCGCGCTGGATCACAAAACCCAAGCCTGAGCGTTCACCCCTGCCTTTATGCAGGAGCGAAGTCACTGATGATCGAAGACACTTGTGTTGAAAACGATCAGAGTAATGTCGCTCCTGCATAACGCATTTGCGACAGTGTCAGTTTGCCATCAAAGTCGCGCTTGATACCATATTGCCATGCTTTAAATTGACGCTGATTTTTTGACCCCTCCTCACGGCAAGAATCGGCAGCATGGTGACGCGCCTGGCATTGGTTCTTCTATTTCTCTATTCCGCCCCCATTCTTTCGGCCGCCGACCCTGTTCCGGGCGAGCCGGAGGCTGCGCGCGAGCGCTTGATAAGTTTTATTGAAGACTGAAATAGTCTGGCTTAATGATCAACGAGGCTGATGGTCACTATGGATAACCCTGAGTGGTTACCCAGGCTTTTTTGATCGATTCTGTGGGCATTGAAACATGCCTGCGGAGAACATCATGGCCAGCGCAATTCTCACTTCTGCCAAACACGGCGCCTACGTGGCGATCGGTCTTTACCTTGCCATGGTGCTGGTGGTCAGCCTTTCAGCCCAGTCGCAATCCACCTTCGAAGCGCCGATCCAGGTTGCTTATCCCGGCATCCAGTTTGAACACCGTGCGCAAAACGCGAGCGTTGATCAGGCTGAACTCGCAGGAGTCGTCGGCGCATGAAAGGGCACAGACTCTGGGTCATCGCCTTCCTGGCGTTCATGACCAACGGATCCTCCCTGTTGGGGATCGGGCAGGGCTCGGCGGGCTCGGTAGCACGGGCCATCGAAGCCAATCACAACATTGCCCGCAACATCGAAAACGCCAACGCCCAAGGCATGCTGGCCGGCAATCCACCGATCAGGAATGAGGGCGTGGTTTTCGGGCCGTTCCAGGTGGATTGCTCGGCGATCGGGATGTGTGAGGTGTTGGCCTGAAGCCTGCTGGCAACAGGTTCTTTTGTGGCGGTGTTCTTATTTGCGCATCACACCGGTAAACAAGTCCGAATCCAGAAACCGCTGTAACCAGTCCTGCAAGCGCCGATACGGCGTCTGCGCGAACCAGTCGCGGTCGACGTGGGCGAACTGGCGCACGAAGGGCATCAACGCCACATCGGCCAGGCTTGGATGATCGGCCAGCAAGTAGTCGCGTCCTTCCAGCAATGCCTCCAGCCTTTGCAAGAACACCTCGCCTTCGGCGCGATAAACCGCCATCGGCTGCTCGGGATAACGCTCGGCGTACTTGTAGCGATTCAAGTGCACTTTGAACACCTGATCGTTCTGTTCGATCAGCGGGGCGATTTGCGCCGCTGCGGCAGGATCATCCTTGAGCAACCAGTCCTGCGGATCGTTCTGCGCCAGCGCCCAGCGCATGATGTCCAGGCTTTCGTCGATCACCCGGCCATCGGCGCTCAGCACCGGTACCGTGCCTTTGCCCGACAGCGCGAGCATTTCGGCGGGCTTGGCCTTCAGGCTGACTTCGACAATGTCCACGGCCACGCCCGAGTAGCGCAGGGCCATGCGTGCGCGCATGGCGTACGGGCAGCGGCGGAAGGAATACAGCCTGTTCATTTCACCTCCAGGGTGCTCAGGCCGTTGCCCTGGCGTTGCACCTGAATCTGCACCGGAATCCGTTCATGCATTTCCTGTACGTGGGAAATCACTGCGACCTTGCGGCCCTGGGCCTGCAGGCCGTCGAGGGCGTCCATGGCCAGTTGCAGGGATTCCGGATCGAGGCTGCCGAAGCCTTCGTCGATGAACAGCGACTCGATTTTCAACGTGCTCGACGCCATCGACGCCAAACCGAGGGCCAGTGCCAGCGATACCAGGAAGGTCTCGCCACCGGACAGCGAATGCACCGAGCGCAGTTCGTCGCCCATTTCGGTGTCCATCACCAGCAAGCCGAGCATGCTGCCGCCGCGCTTGAGGCGATAGCGGCGCACCAGTTGGCGCAATTGCACGTTGGCGTGGTGCACCAGCAGGTCAAGGTTGTAGGCCTGGGCGATCTTGCGGAAGGTGTCGCCGGTGGCGGAGCCGATCAACGCATTCAGGCGTGCCCAGCGTTGGTACTCGTTGTACGCGTCGGCAATCTGCTGCGCCAGGGCCTGATTGGCGTTCTGCCGGCGCTGGTCCTCGGCCTGTTCGGCGCGCAGTTCGGCGCAGTGTTGCTCGCTGGTGGCGGCGAGGTTTTGCAGGTCGACCAGCGCGACGGCCAATTGCCCGGCGTCGAGGTTGCCGTTGTGTTGCGCTTGATGGTCGAGCAAACGCTTGTCACGCTCCTGCACCAGGACGCTGGCTTGTTCGATGGCTTTTTCACTTTGCTGCAAGCGCTGGCGCAGTTCGCTGACCTGGGTGTCGTCGACGCGCAACAGGTCTTCGAGGCCGCCGTCATCCAGCTCGGGATGGCGGGCGCGCCAGTCGCCGATCTTGCCGGCGAGCTCACGTTCTTCGCCTTGCAGTGCGTGCAAGCGCTCTTGCTGGGCCTTGAGTTCGGCGGCGATTTGCACTGACTGCGTGAGGACACTTTGTAGCGTCTGCGCGGTACTGGTTTCGGCGCTGCGCGCCTGTTCCACGGCCTGTTCCAGTTGCTGCTGCCAATGCTCGGCGCTGGCGTGTTCGCCGAGTAATTGTCCGAGTGTCTGCTGGCTCGCCTGTTGCTGCTCGGCCAGCCCATTGAACTGCTGTTCGGCGGCCTGCAATTGCTGCACGCGGCTTTGCTGGCGATCCTGTTCCTTCTCCAGGTTTTGCTGGCGCTGTTGCTGCTCGGCCAGTTCTTCCTTTTGTTGCTCGAGTTGCGCCAGGCGTTCGGCGATCTGCCGGTCGAGCTGCATGAAGGTCGCGGCCGGCTCGACGCGCAGCGCTTGCAGGGTCTCGGTCGGCAACAGGTTGGCGAATGCGCTGAGTTCTTCATCCAGGCGCTGGCGGTCGTTGCCCAGTTCGCGCTGTTGATTGCTCAGGTGCTGGGCCGCTTGCTGGTGCGCGGTTTCGGCATGGCGCAGTTGCTGGGTCAGGCGTACGGCATCCTGTTGCAGGGTGAGCAGCGCGCTCTGCCGTTGCTCGTCCTGGCTGATGCTCTGGTTGAGCTGACTGTTTTGCTGGATGAGCCAGGCATCGCGTTTGGCGGCATCCTGATTCAGCAGTTGGGCAGCCAGCGGATGAGCCTCCAGGCTCGGTGCGAGGGCTTGCTGCTGGGTCGCCAGTTGCTCCTGCTGTTGCAGCAGCTCCTTTTGCTGGGCGATCAACCCGCCGACTTCGGCTCGCAGGTCGGTGAGTTTTTCCTTCAGCAGGTCGACGGCCTTCTGCGCGTTGGCCTGTTCGCTTTCATCAAAGCGGCCGAGGCTTTGCAGCAGGGCTTCCGGCTGATGATACGGATGTTCGTTGCTGCCGCAGACCGGGCATGGCTGATCGTCCTGCAACTGCGCGCGCAGCTCTTCGACGCTGGCACTGCGCGCCAGACGCTGACGCTCCAGCAGTTCGCGCGTGACGTTGAAGGCCTGTTCGGCAACGCTCAAATCAGCCTTGGCCTTGACCCCGTCCTGGGTCAGGCGCTCACGTTCCTGCTGCGCGGTGAGCTGGCGTTGTTGCAACTCGGCGCCACGCTTGTCCAGGTCCTGCTGGCTGGCCCACAGGCGCGCAACGTCTTCAACGGCGCGCAGTTGCTTGCGGTTGTCCTGCAACAGGCTGCCCAGGATGCCGATCTGCTCGGCGACGGCATCCGGTTCGGCGCCGGCCTCCTTGAACAGCACCTCCAGTTGCTGCTTCTGCGCGCTGAGCGCTTGGTCAGTGCGCGTGGCGTTTTGTTCCAGGCTGGCCAGTTCGGCCTGACCCTGATTCAACCGGTTGCCGATCAGCATCAACTGTTGCAGGCGATCACGGTAGGCATTCCAGGCATCGCTCAACGGTGCCAGATGCGTACTTTGCTCCAGCCCGGTGGCGATGCGCTGCAAGTCCGTGGCGCCACGGGCTTGCTGATCGAGCAAGGTCTGAATCGTGCTCTGGCCCTGGGTGCAGGCCTGTTGCGCCTGTTGCCTGGCTTCGGCGCTGAGGGCGGCGTCCTTGGCCAGGCGGGCGAGGGTGCTTTGCGCTTCGAAGGCCTGACGCAGTAACGGCGCGCTGTCGGTTTGCCGCTGTTGGGTTTCGCTCAAGGCGATCCGGGCGCTGTTGAGCTGTTGCTCAAGCTGCGTCTGACGCTCGCCGAGTTCGCCGTGCTGCTGCGCATGCAAGGCAATTTGCGCCGCCAAGGGTGTCAGCAGCGCATCGACCTCGGTTTTACGGGCGAACTGGTGCCGTTGCGGGGCCAGCTGTTCGAGGCGGGTGAACCTCAAACGCTCGCTGGCCAAGGCTTCCCAGTCAGTCTGGGCCGATAGCAGCTGTTCGCTGGCGGCCAGATGCTCATCCTGCAAGCGACGCAGGTCCTTGAGCCAGGTGTCCTGCAGTTCAAGCTGTTTGAGTTGCGCCTGCCGGGTCTTGAGTTGCTGCTGCGCTTCGTTGAAGCGCTCATCCAGTTCCGCACGGGCTTCGGGTGACAGCGGCGTCACCCCGCTGGCCTGGTCCTGCAGCAGCTTGTGAGCCTCGCGAGCCTCCTTGGTCTTGTCGAAGGCCCGACGACCGAGGCGGGTGTAGAGCGCCGTGTCGGTGAGTTTTTCCAGCAGTTCGCTGCGGTCGTTGTCATCGGCCTTGAGGAATGCACTGAACTCGCTTTGCGCCAGCATCACCGCGCGGGTGAACTGTTCGAAGTTCAGCCCCAGCGCGGCTTCGAGCTGAGTCTTGTATTCGCCTTTCTGGCTGGCGAGCAATTGATCCTGATCGATGTCGCGCAAGCTCTGGCGGCTGGCCTGCAGCTTGCCAGCGGCCTTGTCCCGGGCGCGATTGGCTTCCCAGCGGGCGCGGTAACGGCGACCATCGACACCGACGAAATCCACTTCCGCATAGCCTTCACCCGTGCCGCGACGCAGCAGGGTACGCGGGTCGCCTGTAGCGATTTCGCCGTCGGCATCCGGCACCTTGGCGTCACGGCCGGTGTTGTTCAGGCGCGGTACGGCGCCAAACAACGCCAGGCACAGGGCATCGAGCAGGGTGCTTTTACCGGCGCCGGTGGGGCCGGTGATGGCGAACAGTCCGGCACTGGCCAGGGGTTCGGCGGTGAAGTCGATTTCAAACGGCCCGGCCAGGGAGGCGAGGTTTTTCAGGCGGATCGCGAGGATTTTCATGGCTGTTCGCTCTCCATCTGCACGTCCTGCAACAGCTCGGCAAAGTCCTTGAGGGTCTGCTCGTCGACCTCGCTGCCGTAGTTGTCCTGCCAGGCGCGGCTGAACAGTTCCTGAGGCGTGAGTTGGTCCAGTTCGATCAGCGTGCTGCCTTCGTCGGCACCGTCACGGCCGCCGTTGCCGGCGTATTCGGCGGCGATGCGCACCAGACGCACGGCCTTGCCTTGCAGGGCGGTTTCCACTTGATTGCGCAGGTCGGGCTGTGGTTCGTCGAGGCGCACCCGCACCTCCAGCCATGGCTGGCGCTGAATCTCGGCCAACAGGTCGATGTTCGGCAGGTCCGCCAGTTGCAGCAGGATCTCGCTCAATGGCGCCGGGCCGATGCGTTGCAGGTTGACCGCGCGGGGGATCAGTTTCGGCTCGACGCTGAGCAGGGTCTCGCCGTCGAGCTTGATGTCGAGAATCTGGTGCTGATAGCTGATTTCGGAGAACGACAGCGGAATCGGCGAGCCGCTGTAGCGGATGCGCTCTTCGCCATTGACCTTCTGCGGTTTGTGCAGGTGACCGAGGGCAACGTAACTGATGCTCGGCCCGAACAGACTGGCGGGCAGGGCTTCGGCATTGCCGATGATCAGGCTGCGCTCGGAGTCTTCCGACACCGAGCCGCCGGCCATGTGCGCGTGGCTGATGGCGATCAGTGCCTGACCCGGCTGGCGCTTGGCATTGGCCGCTTCGATCAGCCACTCGTGCACCTGGCCGATCCCGCGCAGGTAGTTGTCACCCAAATGCGCGCCGGTGACTTCCGCCGGGCGCAGGAATGGCAACGCCAGGCACCAGCCGGCGATTTCACCACTGGCATCCGGCAAGGGCAGTAGCAGGCGCTCGGCGTCCAGTTGACCGTCGTCGAGCCACAGCACACGACCCAGCGCATGAGTGCGTAAGCGCCGCATCAACGGTGCGGGCAGTTCGATCCGCGAGCCGGAATCGTGGTTGCCGGCGATCATCACGATGGTCAGCAACGGCTGCTGTTCGTGGGCGCTGACGATGAAGTCGTAGAGGCGTTCCTGGGCTTTGACCGGCGGATTGACCGTGTCGAAGATATCGCCGGCGATCAACAGCACATCCGGTTGATCCAGTTTCAGCTGGCGCAACAGCCACTCGAGAAAACAGCCGTGTTCGAAATCGCGATCCTGGCCGTGCAGGTTCTGCCCGAGGTGCCAGTCGGAGGTGTGAAACAGACGCATGAGCAATTCCATACAGAAGCAGCACCAGTGTCAGACACTGGCGCTGCTTTTAGATTATTTGGGATAAAGCGGCGGCAATCCACTGTCACCGACCGGGTCCTGGACCCGTTCGGCCATCGGGATCGCCTTGATCACCCGCCATAACTCGTCACCTTGCCAATGCTGGCCGGTTTCGCTGTACAGCGCGCCGTTCAGGCCGTCGAGGGCGTCGGACAGCGGGACGAAGCGGGCGGCCATGTCGGCCAGGGTTTCCGGCTGTTGGCGGGCCCAGGCGTCGAGGGCCTGGCGGGTGGCGTGGGAGTCGTTGGCCTGGCAGGCGCGCTTGAGGTCGTCGAGCACGGTGCGCGGGCTCGGGCCGGTTTGGGCGGTACGCGTCACTGCCGGTTGCCAGCGGCCACGCCACCAGAGGCCGAAGCCGAGCAGGTTGGTGCAGGCCAGAATCAAGGTGCTGAGCTTCCAGCGCCAGAGTGCTTCGCTGTCGGCGCTGGCCTCGACCGGTGAGGCGCCGGCCGGGGTGTCGACCACCAGGCTCGGATTGGCTGCCACGTGCAGCGTGCGGGCAGGCAGGCTGCTGTGTTCCAGATGGTCTTCGAAGGTGTTCCACCAGACCACGTCGACGGTGGGTAGTTCGATGGCGCCGGTCCGTGTCGGCACCAATGCTTCTCGGTCTTCACGACTGCCGACCAGGCCGCGTTCGCTGTTCTGGTTACCGAGCACCGGTTGATCCGGGTAACGGCGCAGGCCGCCGACATCGGTGCCGGGCAGTGGCGGCAGTTGGGTGCTGGACAAGCCTTCGGCTGTCACTGTCAGGCTGCGGGTCAGCGAATCGCCGACCAGGGTGTGATCCGGCTCCGGGCTCCAGCTTTCGCTCAGGGTCAGGCTGCGCGCAGGCAGCCAGGGGGCATCGGCCGGATAGGTGATGGGTTTGGCCTTGACCGTCAACAGCAGTTCGGCCGAGGTGACGCGCATCAGCTTGCCGGCTTTCGGCCCCTGGGTGGTGTCCTGTAGCGGTTGTGCGTCGACCAGCGCGGCGTTGAAGACCTGCGCCGGAATGACCAATTCGCCACTGTGTTGCGGGTAGATCGCGTAGCGCATTTCGATCACGCCATGGCGCAGGCCATCGATGTCTTTTTCGTAGGTGCGTGAGTCGCCCAATTGTTCGATGCGTGCGTCAGGTATCTGCAAGGGTGGCAGGCTGCTGTCGTCGTACAGCGACACCGAATGGTAGATACGCAGGGTCAGGACCGCCTGAGCCTGAACGTACACGCTGGTTTGATCGAGGCTGGCATCAATGAACACCGGGGCCCGTTTGTTCGGGTTGTCCGGTGTTTCGCTCTCGACCACTTGCAGGGTGATCGGCTGGCTCTGCAGTTCGCCCAGTTGCAGTGGCGGAATCACTACGCTGCCGTTTTGCCGGGGCAGGAGGGTGACGATCCACCGTGTGGTGGCCTGGTTTTCGCCGCTGAGGGTGTTCAACTGGTTGACCTGGCGTGTGCCGCGCACTTCAAACAGCGGCTCCAGCGGTGCCAGGTCGGGTTTGCCGAACTGAGTGACATCGGTGGATTCCAGGGTCAGCTCGACCGTCTCGCCTGAGCTCAGGCGACTGCGGTCCACACTGGCGACCAGTTCTGCTGCCTGTGCCTGAGCGGTACAGAACAACAGGCCATGCAGCAGCGCGAGCAATAAAACGGTGAAGCGGGTCATCGAGTTTCTTCCTGATCCTGATGTTGTTGCTGTTCGTACCAGAATTTGCGCCTGAGCAGTTCACCGGGGTCATCCGGGATCTGCCGCAGCCACTGCTCCAGTGCCTGGCGCTGTTCACCTTCGATGCTGTCGGTGGCCGGGCGCAAGGGCGGTGTAGTGTGTTGTTCGTCACCCAGTTCGCTGCCCGGTACTTCGTTGGTCCCCGGTTTCGGCGGTGTGCTGGGCGGTTGTTGTTCACCCGGGCTGGTCGGTTGCCCATCGGTTTTCGGTTCGCCGCTGCTCGAGGGTTGGGCAGCCGCACCGGGCGGTGGCTCCTGCGATTCGGCTTCGGGCCGGGCGTTGCTGGCTTCGTCTGGTTCAGGAGCGGGTGGAGTGTTTTTTTCCTTGAGCAGACGTTCGACCAGCGCCTTGTTGGTCAGTGCCGGACGCAAATCCGGTTGACGTTCCAGTGCCTGCTCGTAAGCGTCCAGGGCTGCCTCCAGCTCACCGCTTTTGGCCAGGGCATTGCCCCGATTGTAGTGGGCGTGGGCATTGTCGCCTTCAGCAAACCGCTCGGCGGCGCCTGCGTAGTCGCCGGCCTCATAGAGCGCCACGCCTTGCCACTGATGGTCTTCGAAGCGCCGGGCGGCCTCGGCCGGTCGCTTATGTTTGAGTAATTGCACGCCTTGTTGATCAGGACGCAGCCACAGGTCTGCGAGGTCGAAGGCGTAGCTCGGTTGAGGCAGCGCCAATAGCAGCGGCAGGCACAGCAGCCAACCGCGACGTCCCGCGCAGGCCGCGAGCAGCAACAGTGGCAGCAGCAGCCAGTAACCCTGGTCGGCCCAGGTGTCCAGGCGCAAGGTCTGACCGTCATTGCGCAAGTTGCGTGGACCGTCGAGCAGGCCAAGAGCGTGCAGGTCGCTATCGTCCAGGCGGGCCTGGCGATAGCGGCCATCCAGGTCGCTGGCAAAACTTTTCAAGCCAGGCTCGTCGAGGCGCGGCACGAGAATGGCGCCTTGTTCATCCTTGAGGAAGCTGCCGTCCTCCTGGGTGATCGGCGAGCCTTCGGCGGTGCCGATGCCGAGCATCAGCAATTGAGTCGATTTGCCCGCCATTGCGCGGCGAATCTCCTGGCGTTCCTCTTCCGTCAGGGACGAACCAATCAGCAGGATCCGCCCGTCACCGAGGGCGCCCTGTTCCAGCAGAGCCAAGGCCTTGATTACAGCCAAATCGGCGCGATGGCCGGCCTCTGGCATCAATGACGGCTTGAGGGCATCGAGCAGGTTGCGGCTGGTGGACAGGTCATCGGAGAGCGGAACTAGCGTATGCGCGCTGCCGGCGTAGACAACGATCGCAGTCTGGGCATCGCTGCGAATCTGCAGCAGGTCGAACAGCTTGCGCCGGGCCTGTTCGAGTCGGTTGGGCGTGACGTCGGTGGCGAGCATTTCCGGGGTCAGTTCAAGAATCACCACCAACGGGTCGGCGGGTCTCTGGCTGGTTTGCTCGACGCGCTCCCAACCCGGGCCCAACAGCGCGAGCACGGTCAACAGCCACGCCACGCCGAGCGCGACCCAGGGCAGTTTGCTGTCGCGACCACTGCCACCGCTGAGCAGTGCCGCATGAAAGGCCGGCGGCAGGATCATCTGCCAGCGCCCGGCGCGCTTCTTGCGGTGCCAGAGTTGCCAGAGCAACCAGCCAAGCACCGGCAGCAACAGTAGCCACCAGGGCCGGAACCAGTAGGGCCACAGCGCACTCATCGGCGCCTCCGCAGGCGCAGGCGTTTAAGACGCTGGCGCCAGTCGGGCAGCAATTGCGTTTGCAAATACAGATCCTTGGTAAACAGGCGTTGCAACGGGTTGTCCGGCCAGAGTACGGGGACCACCAGCAGTATGCTCAAGCACAGCGCCAGGGCCAGCGGCCAGTGATACAACGCTTGAGTCGGGCGGGCCTGGGTGGGTTGCTGGGCCACGGGCTCCAGTTGGTCAAGCGTGTCCTTGATCGATTGCAGTTCCTTGCCATCGTGGGCGCGGAAATACTGGCCGCCGGTGGCTTCGGCGATGACTTTCAGGGACGGCTCGTCGAGGTCCAGGCTCGGATTGACACCGAGGAACCCCACGGAGCCACTTTGTTCCGGATCGGCACCGATGCCGATCGGATAGATTTTCACACCTTCTTTGGCCGCCAGCCGGGCAGCGGTGAGCGGGTCGATTTCACCGCCATTGTTGGCGCCGTCGGTGACCAGTATCAGTACGCGGCTTGTTGCCGGACGCAAACGCAGGCGTTTGAGGGCCAGACCGATAGCATCGCCGATGGCGGTGTTTTTGCCGGCAATGCCGATGCGTGCCTCATCGAGCCAGACGCGCACGGTGTGGCGGTCGAAGGTCAGCGGCGCTTGCAGGTAGGCCTGGCTACCGAACAGGATCAGGCCGACCCGGTCACCTTCGCGGCTTTCGAGGAAGTCGCCGAGCAGGTGCTGGACCAACGACAGTCGACTCACATCTTCGTCCTGCCACTGCATGTCAGGGAAATCCATGGAGCCGGAAACGTCCACCGCGACCAGCAGATCGCGGCCGCTGGCGGCAATCGGCAAGGGTTCGCCGAGCCACTGCGGGCGCGCCGCCGCGACCAGCAGCAACAGCCATAGCAGTATGAACGGTGCCTGCTGGCGCCATGCTGGCAGGTTGGCCCGGGCGCGACGCCCGGCGAGGCCTTCCAGGTCGCTGAGGAAGCTGACCTTGAGCGCCGGTTCGCCACTGTCGGCCACCGGCAATACGATGCGCATCAGCCACGGCAGCGGCAGAAGGGCAAAAATCCACGGCCAGGCGAACTCAAACATGTTTGCGAATCCACGTATCAACGGCTTGGGTCAGGCCGGCGATGGCCTTGTCGTCGAGCTTGCATTCGGGTTTGTAGGCGCCTTCCACAAGCACCATCCAGCGAGTCAGCCCGGCCGCCGGGCAGCGGTTGTCGAGGAACGCCAGCCATTTGCGGCCGTTGAGGGTATGGCTCTGGCTGTAGGGGTAATGGTTGCGGCACAGGCGCTTGAGCAAGCCGTTGAGTTGCTGCAGCCAGGCACCGGCTGGCGCACCGTCGTAGGGTTTGGGCATCAAGGCCAGCTCCGCCAGGGCGGCAAGGCGCACCGGGTCAAGCGGCTGTTCAGCACGTACCACGGGGCGCTTGTCCGGGATAAAGCGACGCAGCTGCCACAGGCCCAAACCAATCAGTGGCAGCAATAAAAGCAGCAACCACCAACCCGGTGCCGGAGGCCAGAATTCCACCGGTGGCGGGGATATCAATGGTTGCAGTTGATCAAGGCTGCTCATCGACCTTTCCCCGGTTTCTGTGGGTTCAGGTACTCGCGTAGTTGTTCGACCATCTCGCTCTGAGTGCTCAAAGGCATCATCAGCACCCGCAGTTTCTGCGCGAGCAGCTCCCAGCGAGCAATGCGTGCTTCGGCCTGGGCCCGGTAAGTCTGGCGCAGGTCGAAATTCAGCGTGTCGAGTTCCAGTTGCGCACCGCGTTCGGCGAAACGTAAAAGTCCGGCGGCGGGCAGGGCATGATCCAGTGGATCGGACACCGGCAGCAGCAACAGGTCGCAATGGCGGGATAACAGGCTCAGCTGTTGCTCGGCGCTTTCCGATAGCGCGCGTTCATCGCAAATCACAATGACAAGGCTGCCCGGACGTGACACCTCCCGCGCTCGGCGCAAGGCAATGCCAAAGGCGTCGCGGTCCGGCTCGCCTTCGGTGGTCAGCGACTGATTGACCCGCACCAGCCGGTTGAGCAACTGCAGCAGGCTTTTCTTGCTGCGCCGGGGCTTGATTTCGTAGTGCACATTGTCGCCATACACCAGGCCGCCGACCCGGTCGTTGTGCCCCAGGGCCGCCCAACCGATCAGGCTCGCGGCCTGGGCGGCGAGCACCGACTTGAACATCAGGCCCGAGCCGAAAAACAGCCGGCGGCTTTGTTCGACCATGATGAAAATCGGCCGCTCGCGTTCTTCGTGGAACAGCTTGGTGTGGGGTTCCTGGGTGCGCGCAGTCACGCGCCAGTCAATGGTGCGCACATCGTCGCCGGCCTGATAGACCCGCACCTGATCGAAGTCGACGCCACGGCCGCGCAATTTGGAATGGTGCAGGCCGATCAGCGGGCTGCGTTGGCTCGGTGTGGAAAACAGCTGCACTTCGCGCACGCGATGACGCATTTCGATCAGGTCGGCGAGGCTGACACGGATGCCCGGCTCGGGCGGCAGGCTGGCGTTCATCGGGGTCAAGCGACGGCTACGGCGTCGAGAATCCGCTGGACCACCCGGTCCTGATCGATGCCAGCGGCTTCGGCTTCAAAGGACAGAATGATGCGATGGCGCAGCACGTCGAACAGCACGGCCTGGATATCTTCCGGGCTGACGAAATCACGCCCGGCCAGCCAGGCGTGGGCGCGGGCGCAGCGGTCCAGGGCAATCGAACCGCGCGGGCTGGCGCCGTAGGCGATCCACTCGGCCATCTCCGGATCGAACTTGGCCGGAGTGCGGGTGGCCATGACCAGCTGCACCAGGTATTCCTCCACGGCGTCGGCCATGTACAAGCCGAGGATTTCCTTGCGTGCGGCGAAGATCGTCTGCTGGGTAACCCGACGCTCAGGCTTGGCTTCACCGTTCAGGGCTTCGCCGCGGGCCTGTTGCAGGATCTTGCGTTCAACCGTCGCGTCCGGGAAACCGATCTTCACGTGCATCAGGAAGCGGTCAAGCTGGGCTTCCGGCAACGGATAGGTGCCTTCCTGCTCGATGGGATTCTGCGTGGCCATCACCAGAAACAGTGGCGACAGCTCATAGGTGCTGCGCCCGACACTGACTTGCCGCTCGCCCATGGCTTCGAGCAGCGCCGACTGGACCTTGGCCGGGGCGCGGTTGATTTCGTCCGCCAATACCAGGTTATGGAAGATCGGGCCTTGCTGGAACACGAAACTGCCGGTTTCCGGGCGGTAGATTTCCGTACCGGTAATGTCGGCCGGTAACAGGTCAGGGGTGAACTGGATGCGGTGGAACTGAGCTTCGATGCCTTCGGCAAGTTCTTTGATGGCCTTGGTCTTGGCCAGGCCAGGAGCACCCTCGACCAGCATGTGGCCGTCGGCGAGCAGGGCGATGAGCAAGCGCTCGATGAGTTTTTCCTGGCCGAGAATCTGCGTTGAAAGAAAGGTTCGCAGCGCGAGCAGCGCTTCACGATGTTCCATCGATGACTGTTCCTGCAAAAGGGTGGCCGAGGACGTTCGAAGTACGCCAGGGCTGGGGGCGTTACTTTAATCCATCGCGGGGGGCGCCGACTAACGGCATTTTGCGCAAAGTGCGGGAAATGATGGGTGAAATTGTTGGCCGTTCGTGCCATTTCAGTATTGTGGTGGGTTTACTGACGCCATCGCGAGCAAGCTCGCTCCCACAGGGGACCACGCCGTCACTGAGGCATGCGATCAAATGTGGGAGCGAGCTTGCTCGCGATGAGGCCGGAACAGGCGCTGGTGTTCAGAGTTGGCTGATATAGGTGCCAGTCCCCTTGAGAATGTTCTGCAAGGTCTCTTCCACTTCGGCCAGATCCACCATTTCAGCATCAAAGGTGATCTCCAGCACATCATCCCCATTCAGCGCATCAGCATCCGCCGCAGCAATTTCGATCTTCAGCAGGGTAGGGCTGAGGGTGATTTTCACCCCGTCCAGGGTCGACGGCTCGCCGTCGAGGGTGATTTCCAGCTCGTCCTCGTCCGGGTAGCGGCTCATCAGGAACATGTCGCCCTGGTCGCTGTGGCAGCAGAGCATGGCCATGTTGTCTTCTTCGTTGTCGCAAGGGTTGACGATCAAGAGGGCGGTTGTCATTTGCATGGGGGAATTCCTGGCGCTTAGCGCGGTGTTGGCAGGCAATGGGAGATTTTGTCAGTGTCGGGCGTTTTTTGCTGGAGTGTATTGAACCTAGCAGTTCTGCTAGTTGTTGTTCTCGGTAAAGCGACTGACAGTTATAGGGTCCCTGATCCCGACTTTTCGGAGTACCCATGTCTAATCAGCAGCCAATCCCTCTCATCCGTTATCTATACGATGCTCTGGATCGACTGGTCGGCCATAACCGGTTGAATAGTGTTGGACGTCAGTGTTTCTACTGCGAAAACCGTTTGGTCACCGAGACTCAAGGCGAGGAGTATATTTCAATCGTTCAGCAGGAGGGTCAATTGCTTGCGCAACAACAGCATAGGGGGGGCAGAGTCAGTAGCACGTTGCTGGCCACAGATCTTTCGCGCTCGGTGTTGAGTGTGCTCGACGCGGACCTTCATCGGGCCATCGCTTACACGGCTTACGGTCATCACCCCTTCGAAGAGGGTATGACTAATGTGTTGGGTTTTAACGGTCAGCGACCTGATCCAATGACCGGGCATTATTTATTGGGAAATGGTTATCGGGCGTTTAGCCCGGTGCTGATGCGATTCATCGGACCAGATTATTTAAGTCCGTTTGAAAAAGGCGGGTTGAATACGTATGCGTATTGCGCAGGAGATCCGGTTAATCGGATCGATCCTACGGGGCATTCTTTCTCAGTGCTCGCGACTGTAGCCTCTAAAATTAAAGCCCGGTATCTATCATTTATATACGGTGATTATGTTAAGCCGGTAAAAAATCTTACAAGGATTTCCGAGGAATTGGCTGTTTTTGTAGATGAATACAAAGGCGGTTCCAGGCTGAATATCTTTGGGCATGGGACATCGTCAGGAGGGGTTCTGAGGGAAAAAGGTACCTTCTTAGGCCCCAAAAGCCTTTCTGAATATATAAAGAATTCAGGTCTCCAATTTGAATCGTTTGATAGTGCTCGCTTGTTAACCTGCCATTCAGGGAGTGAGTTTATACATTCGCTGAATCCGTCGAGTGCACCATTCGGTCAACTGTTTTCTGATTTTTCAGGTCTCCCCGTAAAAGCATATAAAGGGAGATTTTTAGGGGGAGGGGTGACATCTCGGATTGAGAAATTAAAAGTCGGTGAAACGTCTACTCGTACAGCCTATTTCAGCATTACAAAGAGACCTGAATCACTGCGATCTAAATTTCTCGGTGCTTCCTACGACCCCGTCAGTTTTCAACCTTCAAAACTCATTCGTGATGTCCGAGCTGAATGATTGGAGCGATGGAGGAAACCAGTACGCGTCAGGTTGTCTGGCAAAAGTGATGCAAAGGGACGCCAAAAGCTCGCTAGCCCGAGAACTGTATCGATCTTGCCGGTCATTTCTGGTACGCATGTCCCGTAAAACCGGACGGAAAACCGTCATTTTCCTGTGCGAATGCTAGTGTTGTTCGATGCGCATGCCTTGAGCTGCGTACCGATGACCGAATATGTCGCAGCACCGCAAGCACGGGCCTTGCCGCACTGGTTAAGCTGCGCAACGGATGAGCACCCGTAAAGACATTGCGCTGCACGCAGTCCAGTCGTTTTTGCAGATGCCCATTCACGGAAGGTGAATGTGACCTGAGTGTCTCGTCCAGCTTCACCCACCTGTCACCCTGTTTCCTCTGCCCGAGAATCAGGAACGGGTGACGGGTAGCCCCGAACAGGGGTTTTGCACGCGACGCTTCCATCAATAACAAGCCCAAGCGGAGTACCACAGATGGCGTTCTTCACCGCAGCCAGCAAAGCCGACTTCCAGCACCAACTGCAAGCGGCACTGGCGCAGCACATCAGTGAACAGGCACTGCCACAAGTGGCGCTGTTCGCTGAACAATTCTTCGGCATCATTTCCCTTGACGAGCTGACCCAGCGTCGGTTGTCCGACCTTGCTGGCTGCACCCTTTCTGCGTGGCGCATGCTTGAGCGCTTCGATCACGCGCAGCCGCAAGTGCGCGTCTACAACCCCGATTACGAACGCCATGGCTGGCAGTCGACCCACACCGCGGTCGAAGTGCTGCACCACGACCTGCCATTCCTGGTGGACTCGGTGCGTACCGAGCTGAACCGCCGCGGCTACAGCATCCATACCCTGCAAACCACCGTGCTGAGCGTGCGTCGTGGCAGCAAGGGCGAGTTGCTGGAAATTCTGCCAAAAGGCACCCAGGGCGACGACATTCAGCAAGAATCGCTGATGTACCTGGAAATCGACCGCTGCGCCAACACCGCCGAGCTCAATGTGCTGAGCAAAGAGCTGGAGCAGGTGCTCGGTGAAGTCCGCGTGGCCGTCGGCGATTTCGAGCCGATGAAGGCCAAGGTCCAGGACATCCTGACCAAGCTGGACAACAGCCAGTTCGCCGTCGATGGCGACGAGAAGAACGAAATCAAGAGCTTCCTGGAATGGCTGGTGGGCAACCACTTCACCTTCCTCGGCTACGAAGAGTTCGTGGTCAGCGATGAAGCCGATGGCGGCCACATCGTCTACGACAAGGACTCTTTCCTTGGCCTGACCAAGCTGCTGCGTGCCGGCCTGACCCACGATGACCTGCGCATCGAAGACTACGCCGTGAACTACCTGCGCGAACCGACCCTGCTGTCGTTCGCCAAGGCCGCGCACCCAAGCCGTGTACACCGTCCGGCTTACCCGGACTACGTGTCGATCCGCGAAATCGACGCCAACGGCAAGGTCATCAAGGAATGCCGTTTCATGGGCCTGTACACCTCGTCGGTGTATGGCGAGAGCGTGCGGGTGATCCCGTACATCCGCCGCAAGGTCGAGGAAATCGAACACCGTTCCGGCTTCCAGGCCAAGGCTCACCTGGGCAAGGAACTGGCACAGGTGCTCGAAGTGCTGCCGCGCGACGATCTGTTCCAGACCCCGGTGGACGAGTTGTTCAGCACCGTGATGTCGATCGTGCAGATCCAGGAACGCAACAAGATTCGCGTGTTCCTGCGCAAAGACCCGTACGGCCGTTTCTGCTACTGCCTGGCCTACGTGCCGCGTGATATCTACTCCACCGAAGTGCGCCAGAAGATCCAGCAAGTGCTGATGGATCGCCTGAAAGCCTCGGACTGCGAGTTCTGGACCTTCTTCTCCGAGTCCGTGCTGGCCCGCGTGCAGCTGATCCTGCGCGTCGATCCGAAAAACCGCCTCGACATCGACCCGCTGCTGCTGGAAAAAGAAGTGGTGCAGGCCTGCCGCAGCTGGCAGGACGACTACGCCGCCCTGACCATTGAAAGCTTCGGTGAAGCCCACGGCACCAACGTGCTGGCCGACTTCCCGAAAGGCTTCCCGGCCGGTTACCGCGAGCGCTTCGCAGCGCATTCGGCTGTGGTCGACATGCAGCACCTGCTGAGCCTCAACGAAAAAAATCCGCTGGTGATGAGCTTCTATCAGCCGCTGGGCCAGGTGTCCGGCCAGCGCATGCTGCATTGCAAGCTGTACCACGCCGATACCCCGCTGGCACTGTCCGACGTGCTGCCGATCCTGGAGAACCTCGGCCTGCGTGTGCTGGGTGAGTTCCCGTATCGTCTGCGTCACAACAGTGGCCGCGAGTTCTGGATTCACGATTTCGCCTTCACTGCCGCCGAAGGCCTGGAACTCGACATCCAGCAGCTCAACGACACGCTGCAGGACGCGTTTGTCCACATCGTGCGTGGCGATGCCGAGAACGATGCGTTCAACCGTCTGGTACTGACCGCCGGCCTGCCATGGCGCGACGTGGCGCTGCTGCGTGCCTACGCCCGCTACATGAAGCAGATTCGTCTGGGCTTCGACCTGGGCTACATCGCCAGCACCCTGAACAACCACACCGACATCGCTCGCGAGTTGACCCGGTTGTTCAAGACCCGTTTCTACCTGGCCCGCAAGCTGACCGGCGACGATCTGGAAGACAAGCAGCAACGCCTGGATCACGCGATTCACAGCGCCCTGGACGACGTCCAGGTACTGAACGAAGACCGCATCCTGCGTCGCTACCTGGACCTGATCAAGGCCACCCTGCGCACCAACTTCTACCAGACCGATGCCAACGGCAATAACAAGTCGTACTTCAGCTTCAAGTTCAACCCGCACTTGATTCCTGAACTGCCGAAGCCAGTACCGAAGTTCGAAATCTTCGTTTACTCGCCGCGCGTCGAAGGCGTGCACCTGCGCTTCGGCAACGTGGCTCGTGGCGGCCTGCGCTGGTCTGACCGTGAAGAAGACTTCCGTACCGAAGTCCTGGGCCTGGTAAAAGCCCAGCAAGTGAAGAACTCGGTGATCGTGCCGGTGGGTGCGAAGGGCGGCTTCCTGCCGCGTCGCCTGCCACTGGGCGGCAGCCGTGACGAGATCGCGGCCGAGGGCATCGCCTGCTACCGCATCTTCATTTCGGGCCTGCTGGACATCACCGACAACCTGAAGGACGGCGCCCTGGTGCCACCGGCCAACGTCGTGCGTCATGACGACGATGACCCGTACCTGGTAGTGGCCGCGGACAAAGGTACTGCGACCTTCTCCGACATCGCCAACGGCATCGCCATCGACTACGGCTTCTGGCTCGGTGACGCGTTTGCGTCCGGTGGTTCGGCCGGTTACGACCACAAGAAGATGGGCATCACCGCCAAGGGCGCGTGGGTCGGCGTACAGCGTCACTTCCGCGAGCGCGGCATCAATGTCCAGGAAGACAACATCACTGTTGTGGGCGTCGGCGATATGGCCGGTGACGTGTTCGGCAACGGCTTGCTGATGTCCGACAAGCTGCAGCTGGTCGCGGCCTTCAACCACCTGCACATCTTCATCGATCCGAACCCTGAGCCGGCGTCGAGCTTCGCCGAGCGTCAGCGCCTGTTCGACCTGCCGCGTTCGGCCTGGTCGGACTACGACACCAGCATCATGTCCGAAGGCGGCGGCATCTTCTCGCGTAGCGCCAAGAGCATCGCGATTTCCCCGCAGATGCAAGAGCGCTTCGACATCCAGGCCGACAAGCTGACCCCGACCGAACTGCTGAACGCCTTGCTCAAGGCACCGGTGGATCTGCTGTGGAACGGCGGTATCGGTACTTACGTCAAAGCCAGCAGCGAAAGCCACGCCGATGTCGGCGACAAGGCCAACGATGCACTGCGCGTGAACGGCAACGAACTGCGCTGCAAAGTCGTGGGCGAGGGCGGTAACCTCGGCATGACCCAACTGGGTCGCGTCGAGTTCGGCCTCAATGGCGGCGGTTCCAACACCGACTTCATCGACAACGCCGGTGGCGTGGACTGCTCCGACCACGAAGTGAACATCAAGATCCTGCTGAACGAAGTGGTTCAGGCCGGCGACATGACCGACAAGCAACGTAACCAGTTGCTGGCGAGCATGACCGACGAAGTCGGTGGTCTGGTGCTGGGCAACAACTACAAGCAGACCCAGGCCCTGTCCCTGGCGGCCCGTCGCGCCTTGCCGCGGATTGCCGAATACAAGCGCCTGATGAACGACCTGGAAGGCCGTGGCAAGCTGGATCGCGCCATCGAGTTCCTGCCGGCCGAAGACGCGATCAACGAGCGTATCGCGGCAGGCCATGGCCTGACCCGTGCCGAGCTGTCGGTGCTGATCTCGTACAGCAAGATCGACCTCAAGGAGCAGTTGCTGGGCTCCCTGGTGCCGGACGACGACTACCTGACCCGCGACATGGAAACCGCTTTCCCGCCAACCCTGGTGAGCAAGTTCTCCGCGGCGATGCGTCGTCACCGTCTGAAGCGCGAAATCGTCAGCACCCAGATCGCCAACGACCTGGTCAACCACATGGGCATCACCTTCGTTCAGCGACTCAAAGAGTCGACCGGCATGAGCCCGGCGAACGTGGCCGGCGCCTACGTGATCGTGCGCGATATTTTCCACCTCCCGCACTGGTTCCGTCAGATCGAGAACCTGGACTACCAGGTCTCCGCCGACGTGCAATTGGAGCTGATGGATGAGCTGATGCGTCTGGGGCGTCGCGCCACGCGCTGGTTCCTGCGTGCCCGTCGCAACGAGCAGAACGCTGCACGTGACGTCGCGCACTTCGGTCCGCACCTGAAGGAGTTGGGTCTGAAGCTCGACGAGCTGCTCAGTGGCGAGATCCGTGAAACCTGGCAGAGCCGTTATCAGGCTTACGTCGAAGCCGGTGTTCCGGAGCTTCTGGCGCGTATGGTGGCTGGCACCTCGCACCTGTATACCCTGCTGCCGATCATCGAGGCTTCCGACGTGACTGGCCAGGACCCGGCAGAGGTGGCCAAGGCCTACTTCGCCGTGGGCAGCGCGCTGGACATCACCTGGTACATCCAACAGATCAGCGCTCTGCCGGTTGAAAACAACTGGCAGGCCCTGGCCCGTGAAGCGTTCCGTGATGACGTCGACTGGCAGCAACGCGCGATCACCATCTCGGTCCTGCAACAGGGCGATGGCACCCAGGATGTGGAAACACGCCTGGCGCTGTGGATGGCGCAGCACGAGAGCATGATCGAACGCTGGCGCATCATGCTGGTGGAAATCCGTGCCGCCAGTGGCACTGACTACGCCATGTACGCGGTGGCCAACCGCGAACTGCTGGACCTGGCATTGAGCGGTCAAGCGGTAGTGCCTGCCGCTGCGGCCGTCGAGCTGGAACCGGCTGCCTGATCAGGCGTTGAATGAAAAAGCCCCGCATTGAAAGATGCGGGGCTTTTTTATTTAAGGGCGGACGATAAGTTGACCCAAGGCTGACCAAATCAAGTGTAAGGCGATGAACTTTGTGGAGACACGGCATGCCTTTCGAGAATTTCCAGCTTGAAGGTGGCGATGTCTCCAGTATTGTCGGTAAAGCAAGTGCTGTAGGCCGGATCGCGCCAGATTTCTTTTCTGATGATTCCGGCGTTACGTGCTTTCAAGTGGATGGTCGCTTGATCGGCGCTCAAGTCATCCAATGTGATGATCTGCTGATTGCTGTCCAGCAAATTGAAGGACGTTGTATTGCCACCAGCGGCGGGGAAGGCGCCTAGCACGCGTTGTTCGTCCTTGCTGAAGTATTTCTGGAAGTAGGCTTCGCTGAGGATCTGCATGTTGTAGTAATCGTCATAGCACTGGAAGTGCACGACTATGGTTGTTGACAGTTTTTTCTTGCTCTCTACACGGTACATTTTTCTGGATTCAGGTAAATAGCGCTCATATGTTGTAACTATGTTTCCTGGTATTCGAGATCTCATTCTGCTAGCTACAAACAGGTTGGGATTTAATCGCTTGTCAAAAAATGTCATGTCGATTCCATCGCATGTTATGCGGGCGATGAAGGATCTTTCCTGGTCTTTAGTCATGAAGACGTCCTTTGTCTACAGATGGTTAATGTTGGCGCTCTTGCGCCAAACGGAAGATATCGCTATTCAAAAAATATGACTTTGATTAATTGTGAGCAAACCCTTCCTCCTCCCAGTCAGGGTTTGCCCGCATTGATTACCGCAGTCTCAATACAGTTTTTGCTCTGTCGTTTTGTCGTTCATCGAGACGTTACTTGTCGGCGTGGTCAGCAAATTATTGAGCGACTGGTCAAATTTCTGTAGCGCCCTGACTTGCACATCCTGTTGTTCATTTATATCGGCAACTATCTCTTCACTGCGCTTGTAGTCGGCCCATACCGGACTAAGTGCCTTGGCGTCATGGCCTTGTGCAGTACCGATGTAGTTAAAGTCCTTATCGTAAAAAACCGCGCTGACATCCACCTGGATGTCCGAACTGCGCGACGTCATCAGTTGACTGCGGGTGTCGACCACAGCCATCACATCCGGTTTCGCTGCCCTGAGACTCTGCATGTCCGGGTAAACGATAACCGAGCCGAATTGGCGCTGCAGGGAGGCCTTGACCCAATCCACCGCCAGGTCTGGCCTGGAGGTGGCTACGTAGGCGTCATGAATCGGCTGCACCAGCAGGCTCTGGCCGAAACCGGTGCCGGCATTGGCCTGGTAATCCTGAAGATAGGCGCGGTTGGTCTGAGTATTCTGGCTGTAGACAATACCCAGCGAGACATGACTGCCGTTGGTAATACGGGTGGCAGCGCTGCGGCCCACCGGTTCGGTGAAGATGCCGTTCAGCGAAGAGACCGCCGTCGGTGCGGTGGGGATCGAGCAGCCGGTTAAAACAACAGCCATGGTCAACGTACTGGCGAGCGCAAGTTTCATGGTGTTTCTCCAGTGAGACAACTTCAGTCGAAAGTTAAAGTTGCCGGCGTTGTGCCGACGGTGACTCAAGACTAAACCCTGAATGATTTATTTAAATAGCCAATACCCGCACTTGTCCGGTGGCCAATAGTTTTGTTTGGTTTAAAGGTTTTCGGTTAATTGCGTGAGGAAATAAAAAGGCCCGAATCCGCGATTCGAGCCTTTTTATTTATAGCTGTACGTTCAGCCATCAGTGTTCCAATGGGATCAACACTTTCTCGTCCGGGGCCAACACCATGAATACCAGCAACTTGGCAGGCTGGGTTGCACTGGCGTTTTTCGACACCAGGTGTTCCGACCCCGCCGGCTCATACCAGAACTCACCGGCCTTGTAGGTTTTCGCTGGCTCGCCTTTGACTTGAGAAACGATTTCTCCCGAAATCACATAGGCCATGGTGGTGCCATCGTGTTTGTGGGCGATGGACGACTGACCGGGTTGGTAATCGACTTCGATCATCAGCGCTTTTTTACCGGGGACGTTCTTCAGCATTTCGTCCTGCAGGACAGTGACCTTTTCCGAAGGATCATGGGCAAAAGCCGATGCGCAAAACATCAGGGCCAGGGCGGCAAGGGGGGCAGCACAGAAGCGCAACACGTTCATGGTTCTTTACCTGCGGTGGGTTAGTTGTCGAAAACAACAGTAGTCCGCAAGCAGTAGAGGTTAAACAGCCAATATTCGGGAAGGCAAGGGGACCAGTTGCAAGGTCTGCAGGGCTAACAGGGAAGGAGCCTGTGGCGAGGGAGCAAGACCCCTGGCCACAGGTATCGCTTAAACGATCGGAAAGCTGTTGAAGTCCACGGCATTGGCCAATTGGCTATCGATCAGGCTGATAAAACCCTGGACTTCGGGGCAGTTGAAATGCGATCGCATGGCCGCTTCCGATTGCCAGTGGGCGCTGACGGTCCAGCGATTGGTGTCCTCGGGGCAGCGGTCGACCATATAGGATTCGCAGCCCGGTAGTTCACGCAGGGTTTCGACAATCTTTTGCAGTTGCTTACCCAGTTCATCCGAGCGGCCGGCGGCGGCCTGTACCTGTACGGTATTGATCACTTCATGGGACATTGCTCACACTCCTGAATCAAGCCGGACGAATCCTGCTCATTGAGGGATAACGCCTATGCAGGATAGGCCTGACCCTCCGGACCGCCAATAGCCAATCGCCGGATAAAGCCGCAGGCCAATTCGTCAGGCTACCTGCTGCAGGATGTCGCGCAAACGGTCCAGGGCGATGTCGATGTCGAGGGTTTCGATGGCGCCAAAACCGAAAAAAAGCCCGGCCTTGGGCGCTTGCTGATAGAAAAAGCTGTCGATGGCATAGAGCCCGACTTCGACTTTTTTCGCCAATTCGATCACTAATGGAATATCCAGCGGCACTTTGCACATCACCACCATGTGGAATCCGGCAGTGGACGGTACCGCCTCCAGCCAGGGCGAGAGGTCGCCAGCCATGCGCGTCAGGATCCGTTCGCGACGGCCGGCATAGATCGTATGGCAGCGTCGGATGTGCTTGAGCAGACAGCCTTCGGCGATGAACTTGGCCAGCGCCCATTGCGGCAGGGTCGAGGTGTGCAGGTCGGTGAGCTGTTTGGCGCGCACCACGGCCTCGAGGATCGCCGGCGGCAGGATCGCATAGCCGAGCCGCAGTTCCGGCAACAGGGTTTTGGAGAACGTTCCGACGTAAGCGACGATCCCCCGCTCATCCATGCTTTGCAGGGAATCGGCAGGACGGCCCTCGTAGCGGAATTCGCTGTCGTAGTCGTCCTCGATGATGATCGCGCCCAGCTCATGGGCCTTGGCCAGCAGTGCTGACCGGCGCGCCTGACTCATCGGCATGCCCAGCGGGAACTGGTGCGAAGGGGTGACATAGATCAGACGAGTGCCGCGAGGAATCTTGTCCACCACAATGCCTTCGGCGTCCACCGGCACGCCAATCACCGTGGCGCCATGGGTGCCGAACAGCAGCCGCGCCGGCGGATAGCCGGGATCCTCCATGGCGACCAGGCTGCCCGGACTGATCAGCACTCGGGCAATCAGGTCCAGCGCCTGCTGCGCACCGTTGCACACCACCACATCCTCATCCTGACAATTGACTCCGCGAGAGAATGCGATGTGCTGCGCAATGGCGTTGCGCAAGGCGGGCAAGCCCTCGGGCAGGCTGTAGAGGCCCTTGGAACCGGCAATCTGGCGCAGCGCATGGGAGGTGCAGCGCCGCCAGTCATCCTGGGGAAACTGGCCCTTGCTGGTGGCGCCACCAATGAAGTCGTAGCGCAGCGAACCTTCCAGGGTCGGGTGACGCAGAAACACCGGCAGGTTGCGCCAGGACTCAATCACCTCGAAGCCGCCAAGCTCGGTGTGGTTCTGTTTACGCTGCACCTTCGACGAGCGCGCGTTGACGTAAGTGCCTTTGCCGACCACCCCGGTGAGGAAGTTTTCGTAGGTCAGTTGGGCGTAGGTGTCGGAAATGGTCTTGCGCGAAATACCCAGTTGTTCGGCCAGCAAGCGGCTGGGCGGCAGTTGCGTGCCGGCAGTCAGGCGACCGGACTCGATGGCGCTGCGCAGTTGGTTGTACAGCTGGCCGGCCAGGTCCTTGCGGCCGTTGATGACAACATGTAGTTCCATACCGGCGAGGCTCCGGGGCTGTTGGGCGCGTGTGTGTCGCGCAAGATTACCCCTATCCGCTTGTGGTACAGAAGTTGCGCAGTGGAAAAACCGTCCATTGGTCTGGCGGCGGCGGTCCACGGGGAAATCGCGCAATTGGATCTGTCTTGCCTTCGCGCGAGCGATTACCGTGAAAATCACTTCACAGCTGCACGAGATCTCTCCATGACCCCCCGCCTGGATTACTACAGCGCGTCCCCCAAAGCGATGAAAGCCATGATCGCCATGGAGGCCCTGACCAGCAGCCTGAGCATCGAGCAGGGCCTGCTGCACCTGATCAAGATTCGTGCATCGCAGCTCAATGGCTGTGCCTTTTGCACCGACATGCACTCGGTGGATGCAAGGCGCCTGGGCGAAAGCGATCGGCGTCTGTATTCCATTGTGGTCTGGCGTGACAGCAACTTTTTCAATCCTCGGGAAAGAGCCGCGCTGGCCTGGACCGAGGCGGTCACCTTGCTCTCCGAAAGCCATGTGCCGGACGATGTCTACGCCCAAACCCGGGAGCAGTTCAGTGAAAGCGAAATAGTCGACTTGACCATCGCCGTCACCACCATCAACAGCTGGAATCGCCTGGCCGTGAGCTTTCGGCAAACACCCAGCGCCTGAGTCTTTGTCACAGCAGGTTCATGAACGATCCGCAGGATGCATCTGTCAGTGTCAGATCGACAGGGAGTCCTCGATGTCATTCATGGAAATCTGCGCCCAACAGGGTGCTGCCGAGTATCGTGTAGCCATCGATAAAAACGCGTCCTGGCGCCAGTTGGCGGCGGCAATCGACCCCGAACTGGCGCTGTGTTTCACCGTCAGCGCCCGTTGCGGTTGTTTCATGCAGGCCGCCCGCAGTCTCAACGTCAAGGCCACCCGCCTGCGCAGGCAACTGGTGCTGCTGGAAACGCAGCTCCGGTGTTCGCTGTTCAACCTTTCCGACAATGGTTTCAGCCTCAGCCGCGATGGCTTGCGTTTGCACGCACAATTGATCGCCCTGGCCCATGAGCGCGATTTGCCGGTGATCGAGCAGCCGTTGATTCGCCTGGCCGTGGCCGATTCGATCCTGCATGACATTCTTGGGCGTGACCTGGTTGCACTGCTGCGGCGCAACGCCAGCGTGCGCCTGGACATCATTACGCTCGACAGCGAATTGGCATTGCAGGCAGTCAGCGCCGACGTGGTGGTGTGGCTGGGTGAAACCGAGTCCCCTTTACCGGGACCAAGCTTTGCCACCACCGAAGCCCGGCGTCTGGTGCAACTGGAATACCTGCCGCACATTGCCAAGCGCTACTCGCGGGTCGCTTCCAGGCCGGAATGCCTGGATGAACTGGCCGATTTTCTATTGGTGCAATGGCGACAGGACTGTCAGGTTGAAAGCTTCCGGCCTTGGAATGCACTCGTGGATCAACGCCTGGCCGGGGCGGTGCAACTGCAATCCTACGGGCTGATGCTGGAGATGATCCGATGCAGCGCCTGCATCGGCCTGCTGCCGCACTACATGAGCCACTTCGACCGCGGGCTGATTGCCTTGCCGGGCTTGTTTGACCAGCCGATGCGGCGTCAGGTGTGGATGGCGGTCAACGCCCATTCCGGGGACGACGCGCAGGTGCGGATGATCGTCGAATTGATCGAAAACACCTTTAACGAGCGCCGTGAGTGGTTCGAGTGAAGATGTTCCGACAAGCCCCCTCGCCACAAAGGTTTCGTTCGGGATAGAGTGAACGGCCATGTCTGCTTCAAGGATGATTCACCCATGCCAGCCACCGAACCCGTTATCACCCTCGAACGCTTCAACGAATCCCATATCGAAGGCATCACGGCGCTGTACAACGATCCGGCAATCGCCCGTCAAACCCTGCAAATGCCGTTTCAGTCCACCGAGCTCTGGCGCAGTCGCCTGGCGCTGGATAACGAACGCCTGGTGAAAGTGGTGGCCCTGCATCAAGGGACGGTCGTCGGCAACATTGGCCTGGAGCAGTTCTCACGCATTCGTCGCAGCCATGCCGGCAGTTTCGGCATGGGCGTTGCGGTGGCGTGGCAGGGCAAGGGCGTGGGCTCGAAGTTGCTTGCGACGGCGCTGGATATCGCCGACAACTGGATGAATCTGCAGCGCATCGAGCTTTCGGTGTATGCCGACAACGAAGCGGCCATTGCCCTGTACCGCAAGTTCGGCTTCGAAACCGAGGGCCTGTTCCGCGACTACGCCGTACGCGACGGCGTGCTGGTGGACACCTTGAGCATGGCGCGCCTGCGCCGCACGCCCAAGGCCGGTTGAGTCACTCGCCCAGGGCGAACGCCACCGCAGCTTGCGCATGCAGCTCGGTGGTGTCGAGCAAGGGCAGGGCGCTGTGTTCGGGTTTGATCAGCAAACCAATCTCTGTGCAGCCAAGGATGATCGCCTGGGCGCCGCGCTGCTCCAGCGAAGCGATGACCTGCTGATACACCCGGCGCGAGGCTTCGCTGATGACACCGACGCACAACTCGTCGTAGATGATCCGGTGCACGGCCTGGCGCTCCTCGGTCTCCGGTACCAGCACGGTCAAGCCCCGGGCGGCGAGGCGTTCCTTGAGGAAGTCCTGTTCCATGGTGAACGCGGTGCCCAGCAAGCCCACTATCAATGCATCGGCCTCGACCGCGGCCTGAGCGGCCGGATCGGCGATGTGCAGGAAGGGAATGTCGATGGCCGCCTGAATCTGCCCGGCGACCTTGTGCATGGTGTTGGTGCACAACACCACGCAATCGGCGCCGCCCGCCTGCAAGCGCTGCGCGGCATCCACCAGGATCAGCGCCGCATCGTCCCAGCGCCCGGCGTGCTGGGCCTGTTCGACAGGGCCGAAGTCGACGCTGTACATCAACAGTTTTGCCGAACGCAACGGCCCGAGGCGCTCGCGTACCTGCTGGTTGATCAGGCGGTAATACTCGGCGCTGGACTCCCAGCTCATGCCGCCGATCAGGCCGATGGTGCGCATATCGTGCTCCGTTTGTCAGGTGAAGTGCGCACCTACAGTGCCCGCGATTACGCGACGGTGCAAACTGTCGTCAGGTTTTAGTCGTACGCAGCGTGCGGGCATCTGCCATGCTCCAGGTCCGCAACACCGGTCTATTCAGGGAACACCGCTATGGACGATGTACAGCAACTGGGCGAAATGCTTCGCCACTACGCCGAAAGCGAAGCGCACAAAAAGCAAGTGTTCGAGTCGCAATCGGCCGAGTGGGCGAAGCGCATTGGTGCGCTGTTCAATCAGATCCAGCAGTGGCTGGAACCGGTCAAGGCACCTAACCTGCTCGAAGTGAACCGCGAAGTGTATGTCGCGTCGGGGCCGAGTGTTCCAGTGGAGACCTCTCCATTCAAGACCGAAAAGCTAAGCATCCTGATCGCTGGCAAACCGGTGGAATTCGTGCCGGAGGTGATGGGTGTCGGCGGGCAGATTTCCGTGGCGGTGATGGGCTTTACAGCAGCACGTTATGGCAGCGTGTCACTGGTGTGCCTGCCGCCATCCACTGGCTGGCAGTGGCGCAAGACCAATGGCTTGAAAGACCCGGACACTTTTGAGTTCGATGCAAACTTCCTGGCGCAACAACTGCAAAGCCTGATTCCCCGGGAGCGCAGCTGAGACAAATAACCCTGTAGGAGTGGTCGGTGGTGCCTCAGATTTCGAGGTTGCCCCACCCCGGTTTCGGCACTTCAGGCGCCACCGCATTCACTGTCTTGCCCGTCGCCAACTCAACCCGCCGCGCCACTTCCGGGTCATCCGCAAACGGGATCAGGCTCGCATCGTCCAGGCTCTCGGTGGTCTGGTGGCGCAGACAATACTCGATGGCGAACCACAAAAATGCCACACCCGGAATGTTCAATATGACTTCAATCATCAGGCTAACCGCGCCTCGCGTTCGGCCATCGCCACGTCCGTTACCTGCACCGTGCGCCACACGTTGTAGGCCATCAGCAGCATGCCGCTGAGGAAGAACACCCCGCCGGCAAAGCGCACGACGAATCCCGGATGGCTGGCCTGCAAGGCTTCGACGAAGGAGTAGGTCAGCGTGCCGTCATCGTTGATCGCGCGCCACATCAGGCCCTGGGTGATGCCGTTGACCCACATCGAGGCGATGTACAGCACGGTGCCGATGGTCGCCAGCCAAAAGTGCAGGTTGATCAGCGGCGTGCTGTGCATCTGATCGCGACCGAATACCTTCGGCACCATGTGATAGGTCGCACCGAAGGTAATCATCGCCACCCAGCCCAGCGCGCCGGCGTGTACGTGGCCGATGGTCCAGTCGGTGTAGTGGGAGAGGGCGTTGACGGTCTTGATCGCCATCATCGGCCCTTCGAAGGTCGACATGCCGTAGAAGGCCAGGGACAGCACCAGGAAACGCAGGATCGGGTCGGTGCGCAACTTATGCCAGGCACCGGACAGGGTCATCATACCGTTGATCATCCCGCCCCAACTCGGCGCCAGCAGGATCAGCGACATGGCCATGCCCAGCGACTGCGCCCAGTCCGGCAGCGCGGTGTAGTGCAAGTGGTGCGGGCCGGCCCAGATGTACAGGGTGATCAGCGCCCAGAAGTGCACGATCGACAGGCGATAGGAATACACCGGCCGGCCCACCTGTTTCGGCACGAAGTAATACATCATCCCGAGGAAACCGGTGGTCAGGAAAAAGCCCACGGCGTTGTGCCCGTACCACCATTGCACCATCGCATCGGTGGCCCCGGAATACACCGGATAGGACTTGAACCAGCCGACTGGAATCGACAGGTGATTGACCACGTGCAGCATGGCGATGACCACGATGAATGCACCGAAGAACCAGTTGCCGACGTAGATGTGTCTGGTCTTGCGTTGCACTACGGTAGTGAAGAACACCACGGCGTATGCAACCCAGACCACGGTCATCCACACCGCGCCGGTGAACTCGATTTCGGCGTATTCCTTGGTGGTGGTGTAGCCCAGCGGCAGGGTGATCAGCATCACCACAATCACCGACTGCCAGCCCCAGAACGTGAAGGCGGCGAGTGTGTCCGAGAACAGCCGCACCTGGCAGGTACGCTGCACCGCGTAATAGCTGGCGGCGAATTGCGCGCTGCCGGCGAAACCGAAAATCACCAGACTGGTGTGCAGCGGGCGCAAGCGGCCGAAGGTGGTCCACGGCAGGTCCAGGTTCATCTGCGGCCACACCAGTTGCGAGGCGATCCACACGCCCATCGCCATCCCCACGACGCCCCAGATCACGGTCGCCACGATGAATTGGCGGACGACCTTGTAGTTATAGGCCTGTCCGATAGTTGTTGTGCTCATGATCGATGCTTCCACGGTTGCAATGACGTGCACTGTAAAAACCGTGGCGAAAACAAAACAGGCTCAGGAATATTTCATTTGTGCGGATCAGATAAGTTGCACTGCTGCGGCGATCTTGCGCGCTCTGATACGGTTTTTAACGATTCAGGTGAATCTGTAACACGCTGCACCGCTGGCGCATAGTCGCTCTTATGAACGAGCCACAGAGCCCGATGCCCCGCAATCCTGATGAGGTAGCTATGTATCAATACGATGATTACGATCGGGCACTGGTGCTCGAACGGGTTGCGCAGTTTCGCGATCAGGTCGAGCGCTTCATGGCCGGTGAGCTGAACGAAGAAGAGTTCCTGCCGTTGCGCCTGCAGAACGGCCTGTACATGCAAAAGCACGCCTACATGCTGCGGGTGGCGATTCCCTACGGCACGCTGAGTGCCCGGCAGATGCGTACGTTGGCGAGCATCGCCCGGGATTACGATCGCGGCTATGGCCATTTCACCACCCGGCAGAACATGCAGTTCAACTGGATCGAACTGGCTCAGGTGCCGGACATCCTCGAACGCCTGGCCGAGGTGGAAATGCATGCGATCCAGACCTCCGGCAACTGCGTGCGCAACATCACCACCGAAGCCTTTGCCGGGGTTGCGGCCGACGAAATGATTGACCCGCGACCGTTGGCGGAAATTCTGCGGCAGTGGTCGACCATCAACCCGGAATTCCTGTTCCTGCCGCGCAAGTTCAAGATCGCCATCTGTTCGGCCGAGCAGGACCGCGCGGCGATCATGATGCATGACATCGGCCTTTATCTTTACCCAGGTTCCGACGGACACATGCTCCTGCGAGTCATGGTCGGCGGCGGCCTGGGGCGCACGCCGATCCTCGGCTTGCAGATCCGCGAAGGCTTGCCGTGGCAGCACCTGCTGTCTTACGTAGAGGCGGTGCTGCGGGTGTATAACCGCCATGGCCGGCGGGACAACAAGTACAAGGCGCGAATCAAGATTCTGGTCAAAGCCTTGGGCATCGAGGCCTTCGCCCGGGAAGTGGAGCAAGAGTGGCAGTACCTCAAGGACGGCCCGGCGCAACTGACCCTTGACGAGTTCGAGCGTGTGGCCAGTGCGTTCGTCGCACCGCCATATCGTGATCTGTCCGACACCCATCTCGATTTCGGCACGCACCTGGCCGAAAACCCGGCGTTCGCTCGTTGGGTGCAGCGTAATGTGCAGCCGCACAAAATATCGGGCTATGCCAGCGTGGTGTTGTCGACCAAGCCCGGCAGCGCTGCGCCACCGGGCGATGTCACTACCGGACAGATGGAGGCGGTGGCCGAGTGGTCCGAACGCTTCGGCTTCGGTGAAATCCGCATTGCCCATGAGCAGAATATCGTCCTTCCTGACGTGTCCAAGGCCGATCTGTTCACCCTGTGGCACCTGGCCTGCGGACACAATCTGGGCAGTGCCAACGCCGGATTGCTCACCGACATCATCGCCTGCCCCGGTGGCGACTTCTGCGCGCTGGCCAACGCCAAGTCGATCCCCATCGCCAAGGCTATTGCCGCACGCTTCGAAGACCTCGACTACCTGCACGACCTGGGCGACATCAGCCTCAATATCTCCGGCTGCATGAATGCCTGCGGTCACCATCACATCGGCAACATCGGCATTCTGGGGGTCGATAAGAACGGCGCCGAGTGGTACCAGATCACCCTCGGCGGCGCCCAGGGCAAGCACAGCGCGTTGGGCAAGGTCATTGGCCCGTCCTTCAGCGCCGCCGAAGTGCCCGAGGTGATCGAGCGCATCATCGACACCTTCGTGCGTTATCGCGAGAGCGAAGAACTGTTCGTCGACGCCTTCCAACGGATCGGGCTGGAGCCGTTCAAGGAGGCGGTATATGCGAAAGTGCTGGAGGTGTCGGCATGAACAATCTGTTGCGGCTGGAAGAGGGCATGGCGCGGATTGTCGCGGATGATCCGTGGACGCTCGTGCGCGACCCGCAAGCACCGCTGCCCGTGGGTGCCGCGATTCTGCCGCTGAGCCGTTGGCTGGAAAACCCGTCGCAAAGCGGCGTGTGGCTGGGGCCGGACGATGAAGTGGAAAGCCTTCAGCCATGGTTTGCCCAACTGCCCTTGATCGCCCTGGATTTTCCGAGCTTTCGCGATGGCCGCGGGTACAGCCAGGCGTATCTGCTGCGCACGCGATTGGGCTGGGCCGGCGAGTTGCGCGCCATCGGCGATGTCTTGCGCGATCAACTCAGCCACATGCGCCAATGCGGTTTCGACAGCTTTGCCGTGCGTGAAGACAAATCCGCAGAAGATGCATTGAAGGGATTGGCGGGGATGAGCGTGTTGTACGGGCGTTCGGTGATTGAGCCGCGGCCGTTGTTCAGGCGCCGCTGAATTCGGTCCCTGCAGGAGCGAGCTTGCTCGCGATGGACGTCAACGAAAACGCGATTTTTTTGGATAAACGCGTCGCCTGTAACGCCATCGCGAGCAAGCTCGTTCCTACAAGAATTTCCCGTCACTTCAACGCCGGATCCCCCATGTTCATTTTCTTCCAGCCCTGCAACAGCACTTGCGCCTTGGGTTCCTGGCCGTTGTCCAGGTAGTACTGGATCAGCGACAGCCGTGCATTGCGGTTGGCCGGTTGCTCTTTCAACAACCGTTCAAGTTCTGCGCACGCCTCGTCAATTTTTCCGCTGTCATGCAGGGCCACCGCCAGCACATAGCCGAACTGTCCGCTCTGTGGCTCCAGTTGCGCGGCCTTGCGCAGGTACGGCATGGCTTGAGCGGCCTGGCCCGCACGAATCAGCGCGAGGCCCTGGGTGTGTTGCAGCAGGCCCGAGTCGGGGTGGTCCTTGAGGCTTTGCGCCAGCAGGGCATGGCCCTCCTGACTGCGACCGTTGGCCTCCAGCCATTGCACCAGGGTGACCAGCGCCGGGTAGAAGTCCGGATCGCGCTGCAGGGCGGTACGCAGCAAACCTTCGACATCTGCGCTGCGGCCGCTGGCCTGATACAGCATCGCGAGGTTGAGGTTCGCTTCGGCGCGTTCGAACAGGTTTTTCTGGACCGTCTCGTATTCGGAGATGGCGGCATTCCAGCTGTCCTGAGCCGTGCCCAGGCCGTTACGCGCCACACTGAGCAAATCCCGCGCGGCGGCGATGCGCACGGCTCTCACCGGGTCATTCAATAACGGTGTCAGCAGTGGCGCGCGTTCCGGTGGCGGCAGGAATGCGCTGATCGCGCGGATGGCACTCTCACGGACTTGCGGCGCCGGGTTGCCCAGGTCCTTGGTGGCCAGTTTCAACGCCTGTTCGCTCGGGTACGCCGGCAGCTCGGCCAGCAGCGTCGTCCGTTGAATCGCCGGCAGATTGCTGCGTTGCAATTGCTCGAACAGCGCCTGCGCCGCGCCCGGTTGACCGTTGCGGATCAGCCACAGGCTTTCGTCGTAACGGGGGGCTTGTACTGCGCTGGCGTTGGCGGTGTTCCACAGCTTGAACTGCTCGGTGATCTTGTCGCCGGCCTTGCCCTGGTGGCAGGTCAGGCAGGCGTCCGGCGTCCCCAGTTTTTTCGCTCGCTCAGGGTTGGGAATGCTGAAACTGTGGTCATGCCGCAAGTCATTGCCCATGTAGAACTTGCCGGGCATGTGGCAATCCACGCACTGCGAACCCGGTTGGCCCATGGTGTGGCGAGTGTGTTCGATGGAATCGTAGTTTTTCGCTTGCAGGCCCTTGCCATCGACGCCTTCCACGGTAGTTTTGCCGGCGGTGTTATGGCATTGCAGGCACACACCGTTGCCTGGCGCTTTCAATTGAGTGCTGTGGGGGTTGTGGCAGTTGCTGCAACGCACGCCCTTGTCGAACATTTTGCTCTGGGCAAAGGAGCCGTGTTCGAACACCTCGTCCTTGATCTTGCCGTCCAGCGCGTACAACTCTCGGGTCAGGGCGCTCGGCAGGTAGTCGTCCATCAGCCGTTTGCCGACCGTATAACCGTCGTCCAGCGGCGCGCGGCGCGAGTGGCAGCGGGCGCAGGTCTCGATTTCGACAGTGGCGTTCTTGTCCTTGAGGTCGACGGCAAAGCCGGCATGGATCAGGTCGGATTTCTTCGCGGTCCATTCCAGGTGACTGGACGCCGGGCCATGGCAGGCCTGGCAGCCGACACCGAGGCTGTTCCAGTGGCTGTCGAAGGTGTTTTTCGCCGCATCGAAATTGCGCTTGTAACCGGTGGTGTGGCACTCGACGCACATGAAGTTGGCGTTCTGGCTCGGTTTGCTCCAGTGCAGCGGGTTCTTGAAGTTCACACCCTGGCCCGGATACAGGTGAAACCAGCGGTGCTTCTCGGTATCCCAGGCTACGCCGAGGGCCTGCAAGCGGCCTTTGCCGACCTCGATCAGGTATTGCTGCAAGGGGGCGATGCCAAAAGCATAGGCCACCTTGAAGTCGGCATTCTTGCCGTCGGCGCCGGGGGTGTTGACCCAGAATTCGTCGCCTTTGCGCGAGAACACCGTGGTCTCTTTTTCGGCCTTGAAGGTGACGTTGTTGAAGTCGCCGAGCAGGGTGGCGGCGTTGGCTTCCTGCATCGCCAACTGGTGATGGGAGCCTTGCCAGTCCTTGACCTGCTCGCCGTGGCAGCCCTGGCATTGTTGCTCGTCGACCATTTTCGCCGGTGCGACAGCGACCGGTTGCGGTTTGGCCGGTTCGACCACAGGGGCGCTGGCAGGGGCTGGCTTGAGCGGTGTCGGTGTACTGCTCAGCAAAAACCAGCCAATACCCGCCACGGTCAACAGCAGGATGCCGATGGTGACGGGGAAGAGGTAACGGTTGATCAGGGTCGGTTGCGAATCAGGGTTTGGGGTTGCAGCTTTATTTTTATGTTTCGGCATTACGACTTCCATGGTCCAGGTGCGATTGCCGTCAGGGCGCGTTCAGGCTGGGTGCAGCTTTGCCGGATGGCCGGCGTGTGTCAAATAACGGATGCTGTGAAGCGGATGCCCCCATCGCGAGCAAGCTCGCTCCCACAGGGTTTATGTCGTGCCCAAATGTAGTGATCGACACCGAACCTGTGGGAGCGAGCTTGCTCGCGATGGCGATCTATCAGGCACCAAATTACTCCCCTACAAACCACCGGTAATACGGATTCCCCGCATCTCCGCGCATCACCTCGCGCATATCCCTGGCCCAGGCCTCACGTTCGCCGTCATACGCATACAGGCTCGCGCGATAGAACTGCATCAGGCGTTGTTGCTGGGTGTTCATGCGCTCGATGAACCCTGCGTCGGCGTTCAGCAGTGCTGGCGGCTGATACAGGTCAAGCAGGGCTGGCAGTACTCGACTGATCTCTTTTGACCGAACCCAGGGCGCGTACTCGATGCGCGGTTGATCGTCCGTCACCGGCTGCGCGTCGGCGGCGAAGCGCTCAAGCCCCGCACGGTCAGTCACCCAGGTGGCGAGCAACGCTGCGGCCGAACCGATGCCCACATCCTGCAAGGTGCTGCGCACGCTGTCGTGCTGGAAGCGCGTGTTGATCTTCGCCGCATCCAGCTCAATCGGCTCCATCGAACCCACCAGCAGCATCTCGTGGAACTCGCTGGTCCACAGGGTCGCGTAAGGGAACACATCGAGGAAGCTGCGCACCAGTGAGCGCGAGTCGTCGATGTTCTGCGTCGGCAGCGGCAGCCATTGGGCGACCAGGCCTTGTTTATGCAAACGGCTGGCGGCCAGTTGGTAGAAGTCCCGGGAATACAGGTTGACCACGCCGGCAGCGGAGGGCGGCGGCGGTTCTAGGGTGATCAGGTCGTAGCGCTGCGGATTGCGCAGCAGTTCCTGGCGACCGTCACGCAAGCGCACATCGACCCCCGGATCGGCCGCGGCATTGAAATTGCCCTTGAACAACGGCGCCGCCTTGACCACCGACGGCAGCAGCTCGGCGACCACGCGATGTTCCAGGCCGGGGTAGCGGGTCAGGGCACCGGCGGTGATGCCGGTGCCGAAGCCGATCACCAGCGCCGAGCGCGGCTCACCGTTGTGGATCAACAGGGGCAGCAGCGCCTGGATCCGCATGTAGCGCAGGGACGGCATGGCGTCCCCGGTATTGGACACGCCCTGAATGTACAAACGCTGGAACGCTCTGTCGCCCTTGCCCTGAGAAACCACGGCGACGGTGCCGCCACGGCCTTCTTCATAGAACGTCAACGTGCCATTGCGCGCCCCCGGCAGCAGGCTGGCGAGCTTGTTGACCGGCGTAAACACGACGAGTGCCAGGGACACCAGGCCGATGGCGACCACCGCCTGGCGCCGGCCTTTCTTGACTCCATGCCCCTTGCGCACGGCGAAGCAGGCGATACCGGCAGCGATAATCGCCAACAGACCCAGGGTCCGCACCAGTCCCAGCATCGGGATCAGGACAAAACCACAGAGCATTACGCCGATAATGCCGCCAAGGGTATTGAATGCGACGACTTCGCCGACATGGCGCCCGACCTGTTCTCGGCCAACGCTCAATCGCAGGGCCAACGGAAATGCCGCGCCCAACAGCAAGGTCGGTACAAACACGATGCTCAAGGCGGCCACGGCAAACCGCGTGCTCATGCCCGCCAGTTCACTACCGCCCAATGCCAACACCCAGCTTTCCGCCAGGGTTTGCGCAAGCACCAGCCAGCGTCCGAGCAAGGCCACTTCCAGCAGGGCAACGGCCCCGGCCCCGGCGATCAACAAACCGAACACACCCCAGGGATCGCGCAGGCGATCGACCCGACGGGCCAGCAGCATGCTGCCCAGAAACAGCCCGGTGAGGTACGTCGCCAACACCACGGCGAAGGCATAGGTGCGGGTGCTCATGAACTGCACGATCGATTGCGACCACACCACTTCGTAGCCCAGGGCCACACCGCCGGCAATGGAGTACAGCCACAGGGCCAGGCGATCGGGGGCTTTTTCAGTGTGATGTTTCACCGGGGCATCGACGGGTGCCACGCGCTGGCGCTGGAACCACAAGGCCCCGGCGGCGGCCAGCAGGTTCAGCATGGCGGCGGCCAGCGCGCTGCCGCGCACGCCGAGGGTGGCAATCAGCAAGAACGCGGCGAGCAGGGTGCCGGCGATGGCCCCGGCGGTGTTCGCTGCATACAGCTGACCACCGGCCTTGCCCAGGTGTTGTGGGTCGCTGGCCAATGAACGAACCAGCACCGGCAGGGTGCCGCCCATCAACAGCGCGGGAATACCCACCAGCGCGAACGGCAGTACCCAGGCCAGCAAACCGACGTGTTCTTCCAGCCAGGCAAACGGGCTGGCCGCCAGGCTCATGGCGAAGGTCGCACCGACCCCGAGCACGGCCACCAGCACTTCCAGCCCGGCGTACAGCAGCACCGGTTGTTGCATCCGATCCGCCCAGCGCCCGAACAGCAAGCCGCCCAAGGCCAGCCCGGCGAAAAACGCGCTGATTCCGGTGGTGATGGCGTAGACCTCCACGCCTACCACCAACGACAGTTGCTTGATCCACAGCACCTGATACACCAGCGCCGCGGCACCGGAGACGAACAGCAACAGGGCGGGGATCAATAACGCCGGGGAGGCGACTTGAGGGGCAGGTATGGCCGACGACTTGCTGGCGACACGTGAGGTCATTGCGGATTGCCTTGTTCCAATTCGAAATAGCCTGTGACCGCACCGGCCCTTCGCGAGCAGGCTCGCTCCCACATTTGGAATGCAGCCCCTGTGAGAGCGAGCCAGCTCGCGAATGAAGTCGATGCGGTCTCAGATCGAAAATAAGTCCGCTCGCCAATGAAGGCGAGCGGCGGTCCAGCGGTCTTACTGTGCAGCTTGTTGCGCTTTCATTTTTTCAGCGATTTTGGCGTCTACCGCAGCACGGATCTGGTCAACGCTGAAGCTGGCCGGTTTCTGGCTTGGCGGGTATTCGATAAAGGTCTGGAGGAACACCGCCGCTTTGCCGGTGGCGACTGCCGCCAGATAAACGTTTTTGGTTACCCAATCGTAATACTGGTCGGACACCACGTCGGCGCGTTCATACGGGTCCATCCTCAGGTTGAGGATTTTTGGCACCCGCAGGCACACAAACGGCTCACTCCACACCTTGAAACCACCGGGTTCGCGTTGTTCACAGAACACCGCTTTCCAGTTGTCGAAGCGCATCGATACCAGCATGCCGTCGTCGTTGAAGTAGTAGAACTCCTTGCGCTCGCCTTTAGGCTGTTGGCCGGTCAGGTAAGGCATTTGGTTGTAGCCGTCCAGGTGAACCTTGAAATTGCTGCCGCCAGACGTTGGAGCCCAGCCCTTGAGCAGTTTGTCCTTCACCTCGGCATCACCTGCGGCCGCGAGCAAGGTCGGGAACCAGTCCAGGCCCGAGAACATCTCGTTGGACACTTCACCCGGCTTGATCTTGCCTGGCCAGCGGATCATCGCCGGAACCCGGTAGGCACCTTCCCAGTTGGAGTTTTTCTCGTTACGGAACGGCGTGGTCGCCGCGTCCGGCCAGGAGAACTGGTTCGGGCCGTTGTCGGTGGTGTAGACGACGATGGTGTTGTCAGTGATTTTCAGGTCGTCGAGGGTTTTCAGCAGTTTGCCGACGTCACCGTCGTGCTCGAGCATGCCGTCGGCATAATCGTTGCCGGGCATGCCGCTCTGGCCCTTCATCGATTCGCGCACGTGGGTGAACAAGTGCATGCGCGTGGTGTTCATCCAGACGAAGAACGGTTTGTCCGCCTTGGCCTGTTTCTCGATGAACGCTTGCGCGGCGGCGGTGGTTTCGTCGTCGATGGTTTCCATGCGCTTGGTGGTCAGCGCACCGGTGTCTTCGATCTTGCCGTCGGCGAAGCTGTGAATCACGCCACGAGGGGCATAGGACTTGAGAAACGCGGGGTCATCCTTGGGCCAGTACGGACGTTCGGGTTCTTCTTCAGCGTTGAGGTGGTACAGGTTGCCGAAGAACTCGTCGAAACCGTGGTTGGTCGGCAAGTATTCGTCCTTGTCGCCCAAGTGGTTCTTGCCGAATTGGCCGGTGGCGTAGCCCTGGGACTTGAGGGCCTGGGCGATGGTGATGTCGCGTTTTTGCAGACCGACCGGCGCTCCCGGCGCGCCGACTTTCGACAGCCCGGTACGCAGTGGCGTCTGCCCGGTGATGAACGACGAGCGCCCGGCGGTGCAGCTGTTCTCCGCATAGTAGTCGGTGAACATCATGCCTTCTTTGGCGATGCGGTCGATGTTCGGAGTCTTGTAGCCGACCACACCCATGGAATAGGCACTGATGTTGGTCTGGCCGATATCGTCGCCGAAGATCACGAGAATGTTGGGTTTTTCGGCAGCCCCGGCAGTTGCCGAAATGGCCATGACCGACGCTGCCACAAAGGCGAGTTTCGGTATCCACTTACGTATGCGAGTCATCTGACTGGCTCCTTATGCTCACTTGCGTCGCGTACTGCGACAAACGTTTATTGCAGTCCTGCATTACGTCTTTTTATTGCGCTTGCTCAGGTGTGGCGGCGTCGAACGGATAGATCCGGCGCCATTCGGACGCCATGTCGACGACCGTCCAGCCACGTTTGTTTGCTTCGTCCAGGGCCTTGTCCAGACGACCGATCTGCGATTGCCGGTCGTAAGCCCATTCGCGTTTGGCGTCGGTGTGATGCACCAGGCCCATAAAGCGTTTGCCGGGGCCGGCGGCGGTCCACTGGAGCATTTGCAGGTCACCGTCGGAGTTGCCGAAGGCGAGGATTGGCCGGCGTCCGATCACGGCATCGATGCTTTCCGGCTTGCCCGGGCCGTCGTCGTTGTGGGCCAGTTTTGGCGTGCGCAGGATCGACGCTTGGCCGTCCTTGAACTGATACGCGGTGATGAAGGTGGTGCCGATCACTTGTTCTGGCGGGATGCCATAGACCTTCTCGGCGAAAGCGCGCATGAACCCCGTGTCGCCACCGGAAACGATGTAGGTCTTGAAATCCTGGCCGCGCAGGTAGTCGAGCATCTCCAGCATCGGCTGGAAAATCATCTCGGTGTACGGCTTGCCGGTTTTCGGATGGCGGGCCTGGCTCAGCCAGGTTTTGGCGTAGTCATCGAAGGCTTCGGTGGTCATGCCGCTGTGGGTCGCCGCGAAAATCTTCAGCAGGCCCTCCATGCCGGTAGCGGCCAGGGCCTTGTGATCGTTTTCCAGTACAGCCTGGAACGGCTGGGTGGTTTTCCATTCAGGGTGCTGCGGCGCGGTACGTTTGACTTCGTCCAGGGCAAACAGCAACTCGAAGTACATCGGTTGCTCGCTCCACAAGGTGCCGTCGTTATCGAACACGGCAATGCGCTCCTCGGGTTTGACGAAGTCCTTGCTGTTTTGATCGGTGACCGCCTGCACGAACTCGATGATCTGCTTCTTCGACGGGCCGTCGTTCCAGGAGGGCAACGGCTCGGCCGCCTGCACCAGCAGCGGCAGGCTCAAGGCAAAGGTCAGCAGGAAACTGAATGCGCGATGATGGCGCAGCGATATCAAGTTCGTCATTGGAAGTCCTTCTCGTGAACGGGGTTGAGCGGGTGCAGTGCAGACGCGACTGATTCCCTGTTGCGCTCGGCCTGACTATGCAGCGTAGACAAGGATTCCGTGATTTGGCGCAGCGCCTGATCTTTGTCCGGTTCACGGCCGTAACAGGTCCGCAGGAACGTTTGCAGGCGCGGGCCGAGGTTGTTCAGTTTCAGGCCGCGGCGACTGCGCCGGGTCCACAGATACAGGGCGCTCAATTGCGCCGGTTTGCCCTCGATTTGCGCCGGAATCTGCCGCCACGCGTAGTCGGCGGATTCGAGCCAGGCGGCGTGTCGGGCGCGGCGTCGGGCTTGCCAGTTGAGGTACGCGCGATGTACGAGCGGGCGGGTGAACCAGCCGAGTGCCGCCAGCGCCAGTACCAGTGCCAATAGTCCGAACCAATGCCCGGAAAGGTGCAGGCGATTCTGCTGGCCGAGTTTTTTCAGGTCCTCGGTGATTGAAAACACCGGCTTGTAGGCGCTGTTGGCCGCCGCGTCGAAGGTCACGGCAGGCACCGTGGCCGTGCGGGTTTTCTGGCTGCTGGCATCCCACCATTTCAGTTCGACGGATGGCAGGGTGTAGTGGCCTTCCTGGTCGATTCGGTAGGTCACGCTGTCGATGCGCTGGCCACCGGTAAAGCCGCCACGGCCGTCTGACAGATTGCCGACCTGCGCAGTTTTCGGGTAGCGGCTCAGGCCCTTGATGTCGTCCAGCGTCGGTGTCGGTAGTGACATGGCCAGGGCACCGTCGGCCTGCAAGGTCAGTTCCCGGGTGATGCTGTCGCCGACCTTCAGCGGTGTGGCCGAATTGACGGTCTTCTGGGTAAACCGCAGTCCTTGAGCCACCAGCACCGCCTCACCGGGCTGGAACCCTGGTGGTTGCGCGGCGTTGAAATGCAAAGGCTGGCTCCGGGCGCTGAGTTCGTGGCTGGCCTGACCCGGTGTGGCTTGTACCGTCAGTGCCGGAATGTCGAAGCCCTGGGCCAGGTTCGGGGTGATCAGGTAGCTGTAGCGCATGCCGCTGAAGGATTGGCCGTCGAAGGTCTGGTTGATGTGCTGGGCATGGCCGTCCGGTGGCATCACCAATGCGCCGGGCAGCTTCAGGTCGGGCAGGGTGGGGGCGCTGGTGAACCAGGAGTCGGTGAAGACATCGAGTTGCAACTCGACCAGGCTGCCGACCATGACTGGGTCGGCGGGTTGCAGGCTGGCGCTGACTCTCAGTTCCGGTTCATTGCCCCAAGCTGCGAGGCTAGTCAGGCATAGGAGCAGGGTGCCAATTGCTGCGGTGGCTGATCTGACGCCATCGCGGGCAAGCCCGCTCCCACAGTTGATTGAAGTGATTCCCACATTTTGTGCGCGACATAAAGCCCCTGTGGGAGCGGGCTTGCCCGCGATGGCGGCGACTCGGTCTTGAAGGTAGCTCATGGCTTGGCCCCCGCCTGATCCTGCAAGCTGAACTTCTGCTTGAGGAATTTCGCCGGCGATGTGGTCAGGTTCTGCAACCATTGCTCATCCGAGGCCGCCTGCCGGGTCTCCACCTTTTTGCTTTGGCCTTTACCCGGCGCCTTGTCCATTTTGATTTCGTCGGGTTTGACCTCCGGCGTGTTTTTCTCGGCGCTTTCGGTGTCTTTCTGCAAGGCAATGGCCAGGGCCAGGTTGGCCGTGGCTTCGGGGAACTGCGGCTGCAACTTCAGGGCCTGGGTATAGGCCGCGATGGCCTGATCGAACTTGAACCGGCGCACGTAGATGTTGCCCAGGTAGAAATACGCCTGCGGTGTATTGAGCCGCGCGAAGCTGGCCAGTGCCAGGTCGAAATCGGCTGCGTTGTAGGCGGCAACGCCTTTCCAGTACGGATCGACAAACAGCGCCGCCGCCTGAGGGAAGTGCTGATGCTCGAAGGCCCAGCGACCTTGCTGGTCGCGGGTGAAAAAGGCATCGGTCAGCGCGTTGGCCTGTGCCGGCGCCGGTTGCAGGCCCAGGCCCAGTCCTACCGCCAGCAGAAAACCGGCCATCCAGTTCAAACTCCAGCCCTTGCGGACGCTGTAGAAGGCGATCAACAACAGCGGCCAGCACAGCCAGTAACCGGCGTCCTTCCAGCGCAATTCACGCTGCTCGTCACTGGCTGATTGAAAGTGTTGCTCGGCGTGCAGTTCGATCCAGTCCAGATCGTCATCGTTAAGCGTCAGGCTGCCCAGCGGGGCATCCATCGTTGCTGCAAGCTGCTTGAGGGCGTTCTGATCGAAACTGCCGAGTTGCGGGCGACCGTTGCTGTCGATGAGAGGCTGGCCGGCGGCATCGTGGATGATCCCGCCGTCGGTGCTGCCAGCCGCCAATATCAGCACTTGCAGCGCACTGTCCGCCAGTTGCTTGTCCAGCCCGGCCAGTGCCGAGGTGTCGGCGCCATCGGTGATCAGCAGCAGGGTGCCAGGGGTTTTCTCGGCGGCGAGCAGGCGCTTGGCCTGATCGATGACCGCGCTGACATTTTTTCCCGGTTTGTTGATCAGGTCGGTGCTCAGGGCCTGAATGAACGTATCGAGCAGCGCCGGGTCGTCGGTGGCGGGCAACACCAGATGCGCGCTGCCGGCATAGGCAATCAAGGCGTTGCGCGAACCGGTACGGCGTTGGATCAGGTCGTGGAGTTTGTGCTTGACCGCTTCCAGGCGACTGGGGGGAACATCGCTGGCGTCCATCGACGGAGAAAGGTCGACGGCAATGATCAGCGGCGCGCGGTTTTCCAGAAAATCCGGCCGATCCTGTTCCCAGGTCGGCCCGGCGGCGGCGATAGCACCCAGTACCAGCAGCGCACACACCAGATGCACCGGACGCAGGCGCTGGTGGTCTTGCGGGGTGATCAGCAGATGCGGCAACAGGTGCGCGGCGATGTTGCTGCGCAGGCGCCGTTGCAGGTCCCGATTGCGCCGCCACAGCAGCGGCAGCAGTGCGCCGAAGATCGCGAGCAACAGCCACAGTGGGCGCAGGAAATGGAAGTCGCTGAGGTTGATGTCCATCTCAGGCCTCCTGCCGTTGGCGCGCGAGCATCAGGCGAGGAAGCAGCAGGGCGCCCAGGTGATAAATCGCCAGCAGGACCATGGCAGCACCCAGCGGCCACCAGAACAGATCGCGTTTGGGCTGGTGGCTGAGGGTTTTCACCTGATGCGCAGTGAGTTTGTCGAGGGTGCTGTAGACCTGATCCAGGGCGTTGCGGTCTTCGGCGCGGAAGAAGCGTCCACCCGTGGCTTGGGCAATCTCCTGCAAGCCTTGCAGGTTGACCTTGGCTTCGCCCTCGGCATTCGGGTCGCCGATGCCGATGGTGTGAATCACCACGCCTTTGGCCGCGGCCATGGCGGCCGCGTGATCCGGGGTGATGGCGCTGCTGGTGTCATTGCCGTCGGTGAGCAGGATCAGGACTTTTTCCTGCTCGCGGGCCTGGTCCAGCAGTTTCAGGCTCAGGCCGATGGCGTCGCCGATGGCCGTGTTGGGGCCGGCCATGCCGATGCCGGTGTCGTCCAGCAGCAGTGACAGGCTGGCGTGGTCGAGGGTCAACGGCGCCTGCGGATAAGCGCCGGTGCCAAACACGATCAGTCCGATTCGATCGTCTTTACGTTTGTCGATGAACCCGTGCACCACTTCCTTGACCGCGGCCAGGCGATTTATTTTCTGGCCATTGGCGTCGGTGAAATCGGTGGTTTCCATCGACTGGGAAATGTCGATGGCCAGCATCAGGTCGCGCACCGGTTGCTGGCGTTCGATGGGCTTTTCCACGAACACCGGCCGGCTCGCCGCCATCAGCAGCAGCGTCCAGACCAGCAGGTTCAGAAGCAATTGCCAGCGGTTGCTGCGGGTGCCGGCTTGGCTCGGTGCCTGGCCGACAGCACGGCTCATCGCCCCGAAAAACGGTACTCGCACGGCACTTCGCGCCTCACGGTAATCGGGCAGGTAGCGATAGGCGAGCCACGGCAGCGGCAGCAGGATCAACAGCCAGGGGTAATCAAGCTGCCACATGATGACGCTCCACCCAGGTTTTGCAGGTGCTGAACAGCTGCTGGCGCTGCTCGGTGGGCATGGCCCGTAATGTCGCGTCGGGGGCGTAGGCCAGCAGCGACAGTTGTTGGCTGAGGTCGGCGGGTAGGGGCTGTTTACTGTGCCGCTGTAAAAACGCCTGCCAGTCCTCTTTCCCCAACGCCGCAGGAGATCCCTGTGGGAGCGAGCTTGCTCGCGATGAGGCCGTTACATTCAAAGGTGGTGTCGACTGACCTGACGCCATCGCGAGCAAGCTCGCTCCCACAGGTTTTGTGTTCCAACCAGAGGGCATTGAAAGGGCCACGCGCTTGAGCAGCCCCGGAAGCTCGCGCAACGCACTCAGGTCATTGCTGCGTTGCTGTAATTCTTCCAGCCGCAGTAATGCCTCGCGCCGATAACGATCGCGCCGCCATTGCCAGTAGCGCCGCGCGCCGGTCAGGACCAGCGTTACGATCAACAGTGCCAGCAACGCCCACCAACCCCAGGTTTGCGGTGCATAACTGATCGGTGCCGGCAGTGCCATTTCCTTGAGTTGATCGATGCTCGGGATAGCGGGATTCATCGGCGTCCCCCGGCGAGCTTGCCCAGTTCGGCGCGCAGTTGTTCCTGGGCCTCTGTGGCGGTGCTGAACATCATCAATGGCACCTGGCTGCGGCGTAGCAAGGTAGCGACATCCTTGAGCCGGCCGCTGAGAAAATCACCGAGTGGCTGATGCACCTGGCGTCGTTCCACCGCCAGTTCCACCTGCAATTGCCCTTGGGTGATCAGCAAGCGACCGTTTTTCGGCAGGTTGAGCGCCAACGGGTCATAAACCTGCATGGCAATCACATCGTTATGGGCCGCCAGTTGCCGCATCAATTGCAAGGTGCGTTCGCCGGCCCCGGCGAAGTCGCTGACGATGCAGATCAGGTGATCGTGACCGGCCACGGCCAGGCAGTGCTGCAGGACCTTGTCGAGCTGGTCTTCGCCTTCGGCGTCCGGGTTGGCGGCATTAAGTGCCTGGTTCTGTTGGGCGATGCGGCTGCACAGCGCTTCGATCCGTTTGCGGCTGCGCAGCGGGGCGATGCTGTCGATGCGTTGATCGTTGAACACCAGTCCACCGACGCGGTCGCCGGCGTTGAACACCATCCACGCCGCCAGGGCACCAAGCTCGGCGGCGACGGCGGATTTGAAGCTGCGTTGCGAGCCAAAGAACATCGACATGCGCTGGTCAACGAGGATCAGTGCCGGGCGGTCGCGCTCTTCGGTGAATGTCCGCACCACCGGTTTGCCGGTGCGCAGTGAGGCGCGCCAGTCGAGGTGACGCAAATCGTCTCCCGGTTGATAGCGGCGCAGTTCATCGAAATTCAAGCCACGGCCACGCAAACGCGAGGCGTGGTTGCCGGCCAGGATGCTGCCTTGGGGCTGACGCGCCAGAAAACTCAGGTCACAGGCCTTGAACTCCAGGGCCATCAATTGCGCCAGAGAGACATACACCAGGCCATCGATGTTCACGCGGGAATCGCCACTTTATCAAGCAGACGGTCGAGCACCTGATCGGCGCTCACGCCATCGGCCACCGCGTCGTAGCTCAGTTGCAGACGATGGCGCAGCACCGGGTGCACCACGGCGCGGACGTTGTCCGGAGAAACGAAATCCTGGCCCTGCAACCAGGCGTCAGCCCGGGCACAACGGTCCAGGCCGATGCCGCCACGGGGGCTGGCGCCGAGGCTGATCCAGCGTCCGAGGTCGGCGTCGTAATCGGCCGGGTGGCGAGTGGCGTTGATCAGGTCGATCAGGTAGCGGTCGATGGCCGGGGATACATGCACGGCACTGACTTCGCGGCGCGCGGCGAACACCACGTCCTGAGACAAAGAGAAGCCCTGCACGGCAGCCGTCTTGGCGCCAAGCGCCTGTTCTTCTTCGCGCAGCAGGCGCAGCACCTGGCTTTCGTTTTCCGCGCTCGGGTAATCGAGCAGTACTTTCATCAGAAAGCGGTCCATCTGCGCTTCCGGCAGCGGATAGGTGCCTTCCTGTTCGATCGGGTTCTGGGTCGCGACCACGATGAACAGTTCGGGCAATGCGTGACTATTGCCGGCCACGGTGATCTGGCGTTCTTCCATGGCTTCGAGCAACGCCGCCTGGACCTTGGCCGGCGCACGGTTGATTTCGTCGGCGAGGATCAGGTTGCCGAACAGCGGGCCGGGCTGGAAGCGGATTTCGTTCTTGCCTTCGACCTGATGCAACACTTCGGCACCGGTGATGTCCGACGGCAGCAAGTCCGGGGTGAACTGGATGCGACTCATCTTCGCATCCAGGTGTTTGGCCAGTGACTTGACCGTGCGGGTCTTGGCCAGGCCGGGCAAGCTTTCCAGGAGCAGATGCCCGTTAGCCAGCAAGCCGACCAGCATTTGCCGAATCACCTGATCCTGACCGAGCACCGCTTCGGCGATGCTGGCTTGCAGGGCGTTGAGGTCGTTGAGTGCGCTCATGAGGTCTCCTAGAAAAACGCCAGGGTCATGTTGACGCTGAAACCATTGCCTTCAGGGCGGTTCTTGGTATCGAACTCCGGCACCCAGCGGGCATTGAAGTTGGCCTGGGCGTCGGCGAACTTGCCGGTCCAGCCCACTGTCGGGCCGGCACCCACGGAACGCCCGCGGAAGCCGCTGTCGGCGCCGGATCCCGAGTCATCGGTGACTTGCTGGATGTAACCGGCTGCGATACCGGCGTTCCATCCGTTGCCAAAGCCGTGGGTCCAAAGCACATCGAGGGTGTAGATGTTGCCGTTGCGATAATCGGTGGCGTCGTTCTCGGTGTAGAACTCCAGGCCGCTCGACAGCGTGAATTCGCCGCCCTTGCCGTCCAGATGAGTGAACGCGACGGTAGGCATGAAGGTGTAATTGTTCTGTCCGGGGTTGGCCAGGCGATCGTCGTTGTAGGCACCGGTCGGCACGTAGATCGGCAGCGAAAACGAGATGTGGTTGAGCTCGTCGAAGTGATAGCCGGCGGCAATCGGCGTCACCAGCATGTCGGCGAACTGGGTGCCGGTGTCCGAGGAGCCCAGGGTTCTGCCGCGAGGGCCGGTGATGCTCGCGGTGATGTCGGTGTACTGCACCGGCACGCCAATGGCCGAGGCGTAGTTCCAGCGACCCTTGCCGGTGTCCCAGACATGGGTGAAGTTGGCCATGGTGTAGGACACTTTCATGTCCAGCCCGGTACTCAGGGCACCGACGATCGGCACCTGGGCGTTGCCCTTGAGATCGCCGTCGTACCAGATGCTGGTCAGGGACATGACCCAACCCGGCTCCGGTGGCACGATCCCGGCGTTGGAAAACACTTGTTGACCGGTAATGGGGCGACCGACGCCACCCTCAGCCGCCAGTACCAACGGGCTGCCGCTGACCATGCACAGCGCCAACAGGGGGCGCACTACGAAAGGCCTGATCATGACTGACTCCACTTATTGTTTTTGATTGACGGGGTTCAACAGCGGCATTTTCCACTGGCCGTTGGTGACTTCCGGTTTTGGCAGGTATAGACGCAGCACACCGTAGAACGGGCCATTCGGTGCCGGCAGCCAGTTGCTTTGCAAATCCTTGGCCGGTGCCTTGTGCTGCACGTAAAGGGTCAGGCCGCCATCCGCATCGAGCTTGAGGTCAGGCAGCATGCGCGAGTTGATCAGGTAGCGATTGAGCGGGTTGGCCACCAGCAGCTTGTTCTTGCCGTCATACATGGTCAGGGACCAGAACGCATCGGCCGGGGGCAGGGCGCCCTTGTCGAAATGCAGGGTGTAGTCATTTTTCGAGGCGTCAACCGGTTTGCCGTCCTTGTCGACGAAATAACCGATGTAGTTCGCCTCTTCGGCGGAGTTGCCGAAAATCCCCATGTTGGCGCCGGCATAGCGGTACAGGTAATTGCCCTTGAGGTGATCGCGGGTGCCGAAGAAATCACCACTGGTGACCTCGTGGGTATCGACTTTGGTTTTCTTGAACTCGGCAAACCCGGCCTTGGCATCGCTGATGCCGTCTTCCAGCGCTTTACGCTGTTCGGCGCTGAGTGTGTTCACGTTGAAAGGCTTGCCGGCCTCGACACCGATTTTAGCGAAGCGCGCTAAAAGGTCTTTTTCCACGTCCTGGGCCGGGGCAAACGACAGCATGAAATTAAGGTAACGGAACAGGTCCGGGGTTTCGCTCATGGTCGGCGTGGGTTTTGGCCAGTCGATCTTTGGTGCGGCAGCCGGCGCTTTGTGTTTGTCGTAATGACTCAGGGTCTCAACCTTGTAACCCTTCTGGATCTGCTTGACCTTGGCCAGGTCCTTTTCATCAAACAACTGCGTGCGGTACAGCGCATAGGCGATGTTGCTTTCACTACGCAGCAAGCGGTCAATGTTCAGCGGTTGCTGGCCCTGCCAGTTGGGCCCGGCGATCATGAAATGCCCACCGTTGTTGCCGGTGCTGCGGGTGCCCAGGTACGCAAAGTTTTGCGTATAGGCGTCGATCAGTTGCACCGAGTAATAACGATGCTCTTCGATGGGCGGCAGGGTCAGTACCAGTGGCTCGGCGCGCAGATCCATCCAGACAAAGGAGTAGGGCGTGTCGGCGTTCGGCGTGACAAACGCAGTGTCCTTGGCGGTGAAGGCCTTGGCGGTGTTGCCGATCTGGTTGAACGGCGCCTTGAAGTTCGGGCTCTTCTTGTCCACGGCCTGGGTGTAGAGGGTCTTGTACATCTCCACTACCGGGAAGCCGTACAAATAGGCTTCCCTGGCGATGGCCCGGGCTTCGTCGGGGGTGGCCGTAAAATCAGACCTGGCGTCCTGTGCGCCGACACCGCAGCTGGCAAACATGGTCATCAGGCTGAAACCGGCTGCGCGAAGGGCAACGTTCATGGATAGGTCCTTATGGCCTGAGCTGCTCGTGCGGCAGTCGTTTGGTGAACACATTGAGGGAGTCGCTGGCGCTCAATCCGGACGGAGTGGAGCGCAGGAAAGAAAGGCGTGTCAGCCGAATACCTTGCGGCGGGCGACAGGTTGGACGGGGTGTTGGGGTGTGCCAGGGTATAAAAGCAAGGCGTATGCAGATTCGCCAAAAGACAGGCGCGCATCTCCATATTTTTCGACATGATTCCCCCGATTCCCTGGTGGCTCATTGGGTACTCGGCCTTATTTTTGGCCGTTACTCCGTAATCCCTTTCTGAACGAGCCGTAGGACGCGTCAGATAGAGTTAAGCATCTAAATATGAGTTAGCCAGTCGAATGAGTTAATTCTTTCGTTTTGTGTGCAGTTTCTCGTTAATTTCGTGTACTAAAAAGTTAATGCATAACAGAGGGTTGGGGCCAAAAGCTCAAAGCGCCGTCACGTTGAGCGTGGCAGCAACGATCTTGAATCGCTCACGGTCGATGCTGGTTTATTGCACCCATATAAATATGTACCGCACCTGATCCCCACCCTATCGAGAACCTGTGCCCTACAGACAAGGAGAAACTGTATGGCACAACGAACATTGCATGATGGATCAATTGGGGACGTTGTCATCAGGTCGGGGCCGCCGGCCGCGGGTGGTGGCGGTGGGAGCGGTGGTGGTTTTGGCGGCAACCGTGTAGGCGCCTCTGGCAACTTTGGTGGCCCCAGCGCCAGGACCAAGGCGCTCAGGAGGCAGGCCAAGCTGGAGCTTGCCGCCAGGCAGGCAAAAGAGCAGGCAGAAGCCGTTGCCCGAGCCCAAGCGGCTCAAGAGCAGGCACGCCTGCAAACGCGGCAGCAACAACTTGAGGGTATGGCCCAGCGTCAAAGCGCCTTCAAGGTCGAGGCAGATCGCAGTTTTGCTGCCAGGGTTGAACAGCTTGCCTCATCGCTTGACGGTGAAGTCCTGGCTGCAAGACGGCCACCAGCTATCAATCCGAGCGAGCGCTGGCAGCTCTATCTCATTACCAGGGAAAAAATCGAAATCGACGGGCTGATTGCCCGCAAAACTGCAGAGTTCAGTGCTCAGGATTCGTTAGCCCGCTCATTCGATGGATACGATCCACTCGTCCGTTCGACTAGCGATTACATGGCGCGGCTGGATCAGTTCGGCGATGCACTCAACAGTGGTCACCAGGCTTGGGAAACCGCTTACAAAGCGGCCCATGAAGCGCAGTTGTTATCGGCGCAGATCAAGGCACTGACGGAGCGGTCTGCGACGCTGTCTCGGCGTCACGCGGAGCAGACCATTGTCTGGCGGGAAAGAGAGGCCATCTGGGAGCGTCATCGACAGGTTGCCGAGCAGCGTGATGCGCGGGTGCGGTTCAAGCAGCAGGCAGACGCCGATGTACGCATAGAGCGGTTGAAGCAGGCCAACACCTGCCGTTTTGCGGTCAATCCGTCGATGGCTGCCGTGTCGGCGCTTGCCATTCCCGGCGGGGCATCGGTTGCCGGGGCGGCCGATGCATTGGCAGTCGCGGTAACCCGGTCGGTTGAGTTGTTGGGTGAAGTTGCAGCGACGCTCACTGCTCGTCAGGTCGTGATGTTTACCGGAGGGATGCTTTATACATCCGAGTTGGGCAACGCAGAGTTAACGCCGGAACAACGTGCTCGCCTGTTTCACGCGGTTGCCGTCCCGGCGCACACACTGGAGCTTCACGACAGTCGAGAGTTGCAAGCCATTGCTGATGCGGGCGGCTCGGCGGAGGTTGAGTACCGCTTAAAGCCAGTAGTCGATGCCCAAGGCGCTGCGATCATTGTCGCCAGCACCGGTGCCGAGATCGACTCCTGGGTACCGGTGGTCAATGCGGCGCTGGACCCGTTGACCGGCGTGTACACCGCTGAAGTGCCCGGTTCCCCGACCCGTTATGTGGAATTCGCACCAGACACGGCGCCTCAAGCGCAGGTACCGAACCCGCAGCCCCTGGCTGTCACCCAACCACAGATTCTGGGCATACCGGCGGGTGTCGATTGGCGCATTCAGGACTGCATCGTTTGCGTGCCGGGGCTGGAGCCGATCTATCTGTCCTTCAATACCCCACCCATGGGCGCCGGTGTTGTCACGGGAACAGGTCAGCCGGTTACCAACGACTGGTGGAAAGCCGCTACACAGCCTGTAGGCGCAGCTATTCCGACGCTGATCGGCGATCAGTTTCGAGGTCGGGAGTTCACGTCGTTCGAGGCCTTCGACGAAGCGTTTTGGCGAACGCTCGGAGAGCATCACGAGATTGTTTCGCAATTTGACGAGGTTAACCAAAAACGCCTCGAACAAGGTTACGCCCCCTATGCGCCGAAAAGCACATGGGCCGGTGAAAACCGTGAGTTCGAATTGCGTTATCAGGAGCGGCCGGGGTTCTGGTCTGATCCTTTCGATCTCGATCAAATCAGCATCAAGACTCCGAGCAGCGCCGAGGGATGGATTGGCGTCGCACCGGCAGTTGTGCCTTGGCCGATTCCGCCAGCCACCACGTGGAAGCCTTTGGTGCCGCCAGGCAGTGAACTGCTTGGTTCGACCACATCGCCGATAACGCCTGTAGTTCCTGGTATTTATCCCGGCAGCCCGACCGTCCCTGTCCTACCTGAAAACGGGACGTTTCCGGCTGTTGATGAAGGGGAGATGGGTGCGAGTATTCCCGGGTTTCCAGGGGATATGGAACTGCCTTCGCCGGATGTTCTGTTTCTTGATCGGCGGGACGATCCGGGTGTCGCAACCGGGGTAGGTCAGGCGGTATCAGGTATATGGTTGGGTGAAACGACTCGAGGGGAGGGCGCGCCTGTTCCATTGCAAATTGCGGATCAGTTAAGGGGGAAGGAGTTTGCCAACTTCCATCGATTCAGGGAGGCGTTTTGGAGGGCTGTCGCAGCCGACAGTACGTTACGCGCGCAATTCAACTCAAGTAACTTGAGGTTTATGCGCAAAGGTCGTGCGCCTTTTCCTAGGGCAAGTGACAAGTATGGTGGTCGAGTCAAGTTTGAGCTCCATCACCAGTTAGAAATTGGGAAAGGGGGAGCGGTGTACGACATGGAAAATATTGTCGTAATGACACCTGAGCGGCATGTATTCGTGCATAAAGGACAAAATCAGCTATGAAAAATACTACGCGACTCGAAGATTACACTGAGTCTGAATTTCTCGACTTCCTTAGAGAGCTCTTTGAGGGGGGGGAGGAATTGGAGGCGAGTGAGTTCGATAATTACATGATTGCGCGCGTCAAGCACTTTGAGGTTGTCACCGAACACCCAGGCCGCTCTGACGTCATCTTCTACCCAAAAGAAGGTCAGGAAGACAGCCCTGAGGGAATCCTCAGGGAAGTTAAGGCGTGGCGAGCAGCGAATAACAAACCAGGCTTCAAATCGGAATGATTAACGGGCCACCTGCCCATCTTCCAATGAGCAGGTGCCGAGACCCTCGGCCATTCACAAGAAAATACAAGGAAGTACCAAGGATGGAACTCAAGGCAACCCTTCAGGACTACACGGCAACAGAATTCCAAACCCTGGTTGAACGGATTTGGGCCGTTGATTTACCCAGGCAGGATCATGATCGGCTGATCAATCACTTTGACCGGGTTGTTGACCACCCCAGTGGCACGGACTTGCTGTTTTACCCGGACGACCAGTTTGGTGAGAACAGCCCGGACTGGGTGGTGCATCACATCAAGGGATGGCACCAACAACAAGGCATTGTGGGGTTCAAGCCGGAGACTGCACCGGTCTCTCGCCCGTTCGTATCAATGAGCAATCTCGCCCGTAATCTTACCGGCGTGCAAGAAGTCGCAGCAGACGTGGCCGAATCAGAACGTGTCGTTACAGTTGCGTTCGGTGTTTTGGAACAGGGCATTCAGCAGGCGCATATTCAACAGGGTGTTCCTGTGACTGTCTCTGCGCAGGAAACGAGTATCCGATCCCTGGAAAACGCTCATCATGAAACACAGATTGCCATCAGGAAATTTGAAAGCTTAGAAATGCGCGCAAGGTTCGCCAGGGACAACGCCCAGTCAAGCCTGGCATTTGCGGGAAAAGAATTGGCGCAGTGGCAAAGCATCGTTCAGCAAATCAGCGCTACCTACGACCGTTACATTGTGCAGAGGTCGGGAATCACTCAGCGCCATCGTGCACTGCATGATCAGGCCGAAGCGTTGTTGATAGCCGCAAAGCAACAGTTGCTTCGCGCACGAGCGCTGGCGGACGTTGGCGTAATGCAAACAGCAAGAGTCATCACCGCCCCATTGATGCTTGCCGATAAACGCCCGGACTTACTACTGTCGGGGGATACCTCGGAGTTACTGCGGCCTGAACGGGTGGATCTACGAACAGCCATTCGATCTGCTGTTGCCGAGTTAACTTGGCGCAAGACTGCAGGAGAGTCGACGGACGAAAGCTGCAATGCAGGCGTGCTGCAATTTGAGTTTTCCAGTCGCGCGGATACACAGGTTTTTGGTCTGAGCGTGCTTTTGTCCGAACTTTTCCCCACTGAAGGCGTGGACTGGTCGACGTTGGCTGCCCGCCAAGGCGAAATTGACCTTCCTTACAGAATGGGCGCCACCGTCGTACCCGCTAAACCGGGAACGATGTTTCGAGGGCTGCGCGAGATCAAGGCACTGGTGCAAATCCAGGTTTCAGCAACCGGCTCAAAAACATCGGCTACGCCAGTTGGGGTCAGGGCCGCACGGTACGACCGGCAAACAGACACCTTTGTTTTTACGGGTGATGGTAACGCCCGCATCACGGTCCAATGGCCCGTCCGTCCCAACCCTGAAACAAATATGCCTGCGTCTCCAGCTTCATTGCCTCGACTTGGGGTTGTTCACGTATCGACGGTTCCTGCAATTGAACGCGAGGTATATACCGCTGCGGACAGGCTGTTTGATGATTACATCGTTGTCTTCCCCTCAGAATTTGGGCTTGAACCGCTCTACGTCATGTTCGGGAGTGAGCGTGAGTACCCGGTATAAGGGATGAGTAGCGGTGGGGCGGTCATGTCCTTAAATTAACTGGACTTAAGGACATGACCGTTCGATTTGGCGGTTTCAGTTTTTCTTCGCCTGCTCCCAAACCCGCTCTTCCTGCTCGCGCAGTTCAGGTGTGAATTCGGCACCAAAGTCTTCGGCTTCAAACACCTGACGAATCTCGATCTCGGCCTCGGTGCCCGGCATCGGGTTGGGGCAGCGCTTGACCCACTCGATGGCTTCTTCCCTGGACTTCACTTTCCACAACCAGAAACCGGCAATCAGCTCCTTGGTTTCGATGAAGGGGCCGTCGATTACCGAGCGTTGGTCTCCCGAAAACTTCACGCGGGCGCCTTTGCTGCTCGGTTGCAGGCCTTCGCCAGCAAGCATGATGCCGGCCTTGACCAGCTCTTCGTTGTAGTTGCCCATGGCGGTCAACAGTTCCTGGCTGGGCATCACACCGGCTTCGGAATCCTGGCTGGCCTTGATGATGATCATAAATCGCATGGTGATGTCTCCGTTGTAATTGAGTGAGTCGCTTAATGGTCGAATGGCTGCGTTGCAAATCGACAGCCCCTCGAAAAAATTGTCGTAGCAGACACTTTGGCAGGTTTCATTTCGACCGCCATTTCGCTACACCGTATTTCTGGCGAGCCTGTCCAACGATCAAAGGAATGTTTCCTGTATGCCAATTCTGGAACTCACCACACTCATCCCGGGTCGCACGCCCGAACAGGTCCTCGATTTCTGCCTGGAAGGCGTCAATTTTCCAAGGATTTTTCCCGAACGCATTACCCCGCTGGGCGATATCGATCTGAACAACTTGCGGATTGAAGCCGGGCGGCAATTCCGCTTTCGCCATTGGATGTTCAATGTGATTCCGTCGGACTGGACGGTGGTGATCCGTGAAGTCGGTGAAATGCATTTCATCGACGAGATGCTAAAGGGGCCGATGCGTGCCTTTCGTCATGAACATCGGGTCGAGGCGGGAGAGGGCGGTACGCTATATACCGACCGGGTGACGTATTCGGCGATCGGGGGGGTGCCATTGGAGTGGTTGCAGGTCAATGGCTACATGCGGCGGATTTTCGAGGCGCGACATCGCAATATGCTGCAGTTACTCAAGTGACACCGCTCCCACAGATTTGTGGGTTGTATCCAGTTTTGTGTGCTGATACATGACAATTTATGTTTGACCGTAGGTCGTCGGACAATTTCGTGGTTAACTTCGGCCTCGTCAAAACACTCCACACCAACGTCAGAAGGACTCCGTTCATGGCTCAAGTCACTCTTAAAGGCAACCCGGTTCAAGTCAACGGCCAACTGCCACAAGCCGGTTCCAAGGCGCCAGCCTTTTCCCTGGTTGCCGGCAATCTGTCCGACGTCACCCTGAAAGACTTTGCCGGCAAGCGCAAAGTGCTGAACATCTTCCCAAGCATCGACACCCCGACCTGCGCCACCTCCGTGCGCCAGTTCAACGCCAAGGCCGGCAGCGTCGACAACACCGTGGTGCTGTGCATCTCTGCTGACCTGCCGTTCGCCCAGGCCCGTTTCTGTGGCGCCGAAGGCCTGGAAAACGTACAGAACCTGTCGACCCTGCGCGGCGCCGAGTTCATCCAGAACTACGGCGTGGCCATCGCCGAGGGCCCGCTCAAAGGCCTGACCGCCCGTGCCGTTGTGGTTCTGGACGAAAACGACAACGTGCTGCACAGCGAACTGGTTGGCGAAATCGCTGACGAGCCGAACTACGAAGCTGCACTTGCTGTTCTGAAATAAGTCGGGCTTTACAATGTTTAACGGCCTGGCTCTGTCCAGGCCGTTTTCATTTGTGCTTCAGTGTCTTACACAAAACTCCTGTTACGTAAGCCAAAGGTAAATTGCCGGTAAAGGCGCTTTGCTTAAAACCCGCCAGTGCTTATCGTTCAGCATCATGTAAAAAAAGCCCACGCGCCCAATGGTTGATCACTCAATGCAATCCTCCGCTTCCCGTAGTCCTCGTCGCTGGCTGTTCGGCCTGCTTGTCCTGTTGGTCATCGCCGCCCTGTGCTGGAAATTCTGGCCCGGCAGCGCTGCACCCAAAGAGGCTGCGGGGCAGAAAGCTGTCGCTGGGCATACCGGCAGGTCAGGCGGGATGCGTCCTGGATTCGGTGGCGCGTCCGGGCCGGTACCGGTGCGTGTGGCGCCGGCAGTCAAGGGGGATTTTCCTCTGTATTTCAAGGCGCTGGGCACGGTCACGGCGCTGAACACCATCAATGTCCGCAGCCGCGTCGGCGGTGAGCTGGTCAAGATCTATTTCGAAGAAGGGCAGATGGTCAAGGCCGGCGACCTGCTGGCCGAAATCGACCCGCGCCCGTACCAGAATGCCTTGCTGCAGGCCGAAGGCACCTTGCTGCAGAATCAGGCGCAGCTGAAAAACGCCCAGGTCGACGTCGAGCGCTATCGCGGCCTGTACCGCGAAGACAGTATCGCCAAACAGACCCTGGACACCGCCGAAGCGCTGGTCGGCCAATTCCAGGGCACGGTCAAGACCAATCAGGCAGCGGTCAACGACGCCAAACTCAACCTCGAATTCACCAGGATCCGCGCACCGATCACCGGTCGCGTTGGCCTGCGTCAACTGGACGTCGGCAACCTGGTAGCGGCCAACGACACCACCGCATTGGCGATCATCACCCAGACCCAACCGATCAGCGTGGCTTTCACCCTGCCGGAAAACAACCTCGATACAGTACTCGCCCGTTATCGTAGCGGCGCCAAATTGCCGGCTGAAGCCTGGGATCGCGGTGATACCAAATTGCAGGCCACTGGCGTGCTGCAGAGCCTGGACAACCAGATCGACGTCACCACCGGCACCCTGAAATTCAAGGCCCGTTACGAGAACCTTGATCAGTCGCTGTTCCCCAACCAGTTCGTCAATGTGCGCCTGTTGGCCGACACCCTCAAAGACGTAGTACTGGCGCCTTCCGCCGCGATCCAGTTCGGCACTAACGGCACGTTCGCCTATGCCCTGGACGGTGACAAGAAGGTCAAGATCCGTCAGTTGAAAGTCGGCGCCAGTGACGGCGTGAACACCGTGGTCACCGAAGGCCTGTCGGCGGGCGACCGGGTCGTGTTGGAGGGCACTGACCGCCTGAAGGACGGCAGCGACGTGGAGGTGGTCAACGACAGCCAGGACGTGCCGACCACGCCAACCGAACACCTGCAAGGCAAGTCGGCGACCAACGCGGCTGAGCCCGCGACCACTGACAAGGCGAAAAAGGGCGGCGCATGAATCTCTCGCGGCTGTTCATCCTTCGCCCGGTAGCCACCACGCTGAGCATGTTGGCCATTATCCTGGCCGGCGTGATCGCCTATCGGTTGCTACCGGTTTCGGCGCTGCCCCAGGTCGATTACCCGACCATTCGCGTCATGACCCTGTACCCCGGCGCCAGCCCGGATGTCATGACCAGCGCGGTGACTGCACCGCTTGAGCGGCAGTTCGGGCAAATGCCCGGCCTGACGCAAATGGCTTCCACCAGTTCCGGTGGCGCGTCGGTGCTGACCCTGCGTTTCAGTCTCGACATCAATATGGACGTGGCCGAGCAACAAGTGCAGGCAGCGATCAACGCCGCGACCAACTTGCTGCCCAAGGACTTGCCGGCGCCGCCGGTGTACAACAAGGTCAACCCGGCCGACACACCGGTGCTGACCCTGGCGATCACTTCCAAGACCATGTTGCTGCCCAAACTCAACGATCTGGTCGACACCCGCATGGCGCAGAAAATCGCCCAGATCAGCGGTGTCGGCATGGTCAGCATTGCCGGCGGTCAACGCCAGGCCGTGCGGATCAAGGTCAACCCGGAAGCGCTGGCCGCCAATGGCCTGAACCTGTCGGATGTGCGCACCCTGATCGGCGCGTCCAACGTCAACCAGCCCAAGGGCAACTTCGACGGCCCGACTCGGGTCTCGATGCTCGATGCCAACGATCAACTGACGTCGCCCAAGGACTACGCCAACCTGATTCTGGCTTACGCCAACGGCGCGCCGTTGCGACTCAAGGACGTGGCGGAAATCGTCGACGGCGCCGAAAACGAGCGACTCGCTGCGTGGGCCAACGAAAACCAGGCCGTGCTGCTGAATATCCAGCGTCAGCCCGGCGCCAACGTGATCGAGGTGGTGGACCGGATCAAGGCCCTGCTGCCGAGCATCACCGACAACCTGCCGGCCGGCCTCGACGTGATGGTCCTGACCGACCGCACCCAGACCATCCGCGCCTCGGTCAAGGACGTGCAGCACGAATTGCTGATCGCCATCGCCCTGGTGGTCATGGTCACTTTCCTGTTTCTACGTCGCGCCAGCGCCACGATCATTCCGTCGGTGGCCGTGCCGCTGTCGCTGATCGGTACGTTTGGCGTGATGTACCTGGCCGGGTTCTCGGTCAATAACCTGACCCTGATGGCCCTGACCATCGCCACCGGTTTCGTGGTGGATGATGCGATCGTCATGCTGGAGAACATTGCGCGTTTTATCGAGGAGGGCGACAGCCCGCTGAACGCGGCGCTCAAAGGTGCCAAGCAGATCGGTTTCACCCTGATCTCCCTGACGTTGTCGCTGATCGCCGTGCTGATCCCGCTGCTGTTCATGGCGGACGTGGTCGGGCGGCTATTCCGCGAGTTCGCCATCACCCTGGCGGTGGCGATCCTGATTTCCCTGGTGGTTTCCCTGACCCTGACGCCGATGATGTGCGCGCGGTTGCTCAAGCGTGAACCCAAGGAAGCAGAGCAGGGCCGTTTCTACCGTGCCAGCGGTGCGTTCATCGATTGGATGATCGCCGCCTACGGACGCAAGTTGCAGTGGGTGCTCAAGCATCAGCCACTGACCCTGATGGTGGCCATTGGCACTTTGGCGCTGACGGTATTCCTGTACATGGTGGTGCCCAAGGGCTTCTTCCCGGTGCAGGACACCGGCGTCATTCAGGGTATTTCCGAAGCACCGCAATCGATTTCCTTTGCGGCCATGAGCGAGCGCCAGCAGGAACTGGCCAAGGTGATTCTGGCCGACCCGGCCGTCGAGAGCCTGTCCTCCTACATTGGCGTGGATGGCGACAACTCGACCCTCAATAGCGGTCGCTTGCTGATCAACCTCAAGTCGCACCACGACCGCGACCTGAGCGCCACGCAAGTGATTGCCCGCCTGCAACCGGAACTCGACAAACTGGTCGGCATTCGCCTGTTCATGCAGCCGGTGCAGGACCTGACCATCGAAGACCGGGTCAGCCGCACGCAGTATCAGTTCAGCATGTCGTCGCCCGACTCGGAGTTGCTGAGCCTGTGGAGCGGGCGCCTGGTGGAGGCCTTGGCCGACCGGCCGGAATTGACCGACGTTGCCAGTGATTTGCAGGACAAGGGTTTGCAGGTCTACCTGGTGATCGACCGCGATGCGGCGTCGCGGGTCGGGGTGTCGGTGTCGAACATCACCGATGCGCTGTATGACGCCTTTGGTCAGCGGCAGATTTCCACCATCTACACCCAGGCCAGTCAGTACCGCGTGGTGCTGCAATCGCAGTCCGGCGAGAAGATCGGCCCAGATGCGTTGAACCAGATTCACGTCAAGACTACCGATGGCGGTCAGGTGCGCCTGTCGAGCCTGGCGCATATCGAGGAGCGTCAGGCGCAACTGGCGATCACCCACATCGGCCAGTTCCCGGCGGTGATGATGTCCTTCAACCTGGCGCCTGGCGTGGCGCTGGGGCATGCGGTAGAGATCATCGAGCAGGTGCAGAAGGACATCGGCATGCCGATTGGCGTGCAGACCCAGTTCCAGGGCGCGGCGGAGGCTTTTCAGGCGTCGTTGTCGAGCACCTTGCTGCTGATTCTGGCGGCGGTGGTGACCATGTACATCGTGCTGGGCGTGCTCTACGAGAGCTACATCCACCCGATCACCATCCTCTCGACCTTGCCTTCGGCGGCGGTGGGCGCCTTGCTGGCGTTGATCCTGAGCGGCAATGACCTGGGCATGATCGCGATCATCGGCATCATTCTGCTGATCGGCATCGTGAAGAAGAACGCGATCATGATGATCGACTTCGCCCTCGACGCCGAGCGCAATCAGGGCATGGATCCGCAGACGGCGATCTATCAGGCGGCTTTGCTGCGTTTCCGGCCGATCCTGATGACTACCCTGGCGGCTTTGTTCGGTGCCGTGCCGTTGATGCTGGCCACCGGTTCCGGCGCGGAACTGCGCCAGCCGCTGGGTCTGGTGATGGTCGGCGGCCTGTTGCTGAGCCAGATTCTGACCCTGTTCACCACACCGGTGATTTACCTGTACTTCGACCGTCTCGGTCGGCGCTGGGGCCGCAAGCCTGAGTCCGTGGATGCGGTAGAGCTGCCATGAACCTTTCCGGACCTTTCATCAAGCGCCCGGTCGCGACCATGTTGCTGAGCCTGGCGATTATGCTGCTGGGTGGGGTGAGCTTCGGTTTACTGCCCGTGTCGCCGCTGCCGCAAATGGACTTTCCGGTGATCGTGGTCCAGGCCAGCCTGCCCGGGGCCAGCCCCGAGGTGATGGCGTCGACGGTGGCCACGCCGCTGGAACGCTCCTTCGGCACCATTGCCGGGGTCAACACCATGAGCAGCCGGTCCAGCCAGGGATCGACCCGGGTGATCCTGCAATTCGACCTCGACCGCGACATCAATGGCGCGGCGCGGGAAGTGCAGGCGGCCATCAATGCCTCGCGCAACCTGCTGCCCAGCGGGATGCGCAGCATGCCGACCTACAAGAAGGTCAACCCGTCCCAGGCGCCGATCATGGTGCTGTCGCTGACGTCCGATGTGCTGGAAAAAGGCCAGCTCTATGACCTGGCCTCGACGATTCTGTCCCAAAGCCTGTCCCAGGTGCAGGGCGTCGGCGAGGTGCAGATTGGCGGCAGTTCGCTGCCGGCGGTGCGTATAGAGCTCGAACCGCAGTCGCTGAACCAGTACGGCGTGGCCCTGGACGATGTGCGTAACACCATCGCCAATGCCAACGTGCGCCGGCCCAAGGGCTCGGTGGAAGACGATCAACGGCTGTGGCAGGTCCAGGCCAACGACCAGCTGGAAAAAGCCAAGGACTACGAGTCGCTGATCATCCACTACAACGGCGGCGCGGCCCTGCGCCTGAAGGATGTGGCGAAGGTCAGCGATGGCGTCGAGGACCGCTACAACAGCGGTTTCTTCAACGATGACGCGGCGGTGCTGCTGGTGATCAACCGCCAGGCCGGCGCCAACATCATCGAGACGGTCAACGAGATCAAGGCCCAGTTGCCGGCATTGCAGGCGGTGCTGCCGGCCAGCGTCAAGCTGAACCTGGCCATGGACCGCTCGCCGGTGATCAAGGCGACGCTGCACGAAGCGGAAATGACCCTGCTGATCGCTGTGGCGCTGGTGATTCTGGTGGTGTTCCTGTTCCTCGGTAACTTCCGCGCCTCGCTGATTCCGACCCTGGCGGTGCCGGTGTCGCTGGTCGGCACCTTTGCCGTGATGTACCTCTACGGCTTTTCGCTGAACAACCTGTCGCTGATGGCGCTGATCCTGGCCACCGGGCTGGTGGTGGACGATGCCATCGTGGTGCTGGAGAACATTTCCCGGCACATCGACGAAGGCGTGCGGCCGATGAAGGCCGCGTACCTCGGCGCCCAGGAAGTCGGTTTTACCTTGCTGTCGATGAACGTTTCGCTGGTGGCGGTGTTCCTGTCGATCCTGTTCATGGGCGGGATCATTGAAAGCCTGTTCCGCGAATTTTCCATCACCCTGGCGGCGGCCATCGTGGTCTCGTTGCTGGTATCGCTGACCCTGACGCCGATGCTCTGCGCCCGCTGGCTCAAACCACACACGCCGGGGCAGGAGAACCGTCTGCAACGCTGGAGCCGGCGGACCAACGACTGGATGGTCGGCAAATACGCCACCAGCCTCGACTGGGTGCTGCGCCACAAGCGTCTGACCTTGCTCAGTCTGTTCGTGACGATTGGTGTGAACATTGCGTTGTATGTAGTTGTTCCTAAAACGTTTTTGCCGCAACAGGATACCGGCCAGCTGATCGGTTTCGTGCGTGGCGACGACGGCCTGTCGTTCAGTGTGATGCAGCCGAAGATGGAGATTTTCCGCCGGGCGGTGTTGAAGGACGAGGCGGTAGAAAGCGTCGCAGGGTTCATTGGCGGTAACAATGGCACCAACAACGCCTTCATGCTGGTGCGCCTGAAGCCGATCAAGGAACGCAACATTTCCGCGCAGAAAGTCATCGAACGCCTGCGCAAGGAGATGCCCAAGGTTCCCGGTGCGCAACTGATGCTCATGGCGGACCAGGACCTGCAATTCGGTGGCGGACGCGAGCAGACCTCGTCGCAGTATTCCTACATCCTGCAAAGCGGGGATCTGGGGGCATTGCGCGAGTGGTATCCGAAAGTCGTCACCGCACTCAGGGCCTTGCCGGAGCTGACGGCGATAGACGCGCGGGAAGGCCGGGGCGCCCGACAAGTGACCCTGATCGTCGACCGCGACCAGGCCAAGCGCCTGGGTGTCGACATGGACATGGTCACGGCGGTGCTGAACAACGCCTACAGCCAGCGGCAGATTTCGACCATCTACGACAGCCTCAACCAGTATCAGGTGGTGATGGAGGTCAATCCGAAGTATGCCCAGGACCCGATCACCCTCAAGCAGGTCCAGGTGATCACCGCTGACGGCGCGCGGATCCCGCTGTCGACCATCGCCCATTACGAAAACAGCCTGGAAAACGACCGGGTCAGCCACGAAGGTCAGTTTGCTTCGGAGAGTATTGCCTTCGACATGGCCGAAGGCGTGACCGTGGAGCAGGGCGGTGCCGCCATCGAGCGGGCGATTGCCAAGGTCGGCCTGCCGGAAGACGTGATCGCAAAAATGGCCGGCACAGCCGACGCTTTCGCGGCGACTCAAAAAAGTCAGCCGTGGATGATTCTGGGGGCGCTGGTGGCAGTGTATCTGGTCTTGGGTGTGTTGTATGAAAGCTACATACACCCGTTGACGATTCTCTCGACCCTGCCGTCGGCCGGGGTCGGCGCGTTGCTGTCGATCTATGCGCTGGGCGGCGAGTTCAGCCTGATTTCGTTGCTGGGGCTGTTTTTGCTGATCGGCGTGGTGAAGAAAAACGCGATTCTGATGATCGACCTGGCGTTGCAGCTGGAGCGAAACCAGGGCATGGCACCGCTGGAATCGATTCGCAGCGCCTGCCTGCAACGTCTGCGACCTATCCTGATGACCACCCTGGCGGCGATCCTCGGTGCCTTGCCGTTGCTGCTGAGCCGCGCCGAAGGGGCGGAAATGCGTCAGCCGCTGGGCCTGACCATCATCGGCGGGCTGATCTTCAGTCAGGTGCTGACGCTTTACACCACCCCGGTGGTTTACCTCTATCTCGACCAACTGCGCCATCGCTTCAATAAATGGCGTGGGGTGCGTACCGATGCTGCTCTGGAAACTCCGCTATGACTGAACGTTCGCTTTTCAACCTGGCTGCACCGCTGATCACGGCTCGAGGCTCGCGTCTGTTGAGCCTGTCACTGTGTGTGGCGATGCTCAGTGCCTGCGCCGTCGGCCCGGATTACCAGCGCCCGCAAACCGCCGAGCCGGCGCAATACAAGGCAGCAGAGGGCTGGCGTCAGGCCAATCCCAGCGATGCCCTGGCGCGTGGTGCGTGGTGGGAGTTGTATGGCGATCGGCAGCTCAACGACCTGATCGAAAAACTCAACAGCGCCAACCAGACCGTCGCCCAGTCCGAAGCGCAGTACCGCCAGGCCCAGGCCTTGGTGCGCAGCGCACGCGGGGCGTTTTTCCCGACGGTCGACCTGAACGTCAGCAAGAACCGTTCAAGCCAGGGCACCGGCAGCAGCAACTCCAGCCTGAGCAGTTCTTCCAGCGGTATTCGCGACACATACTCGGCCCAGGCGGGCGTCAGTTGGGAAGCAGATGTGTGGGGCAAGCTGCGCCGGGGCCTCGAAGCCGACACCGCGAATGCCCAGGCCAGCTTTGCCGATCTGGCGGCCATGCGCCTGAGTCAACAGTCGGAGCTGGTGCAGAATTACCTGCAATTGCGCGTGATCGATGGCCAGAAACGCTTGCTCCAGGACACGGTCGAGGCTTATCAGCGCTCGCTGAAGATGACCGAGAACCAGTACCGCGCAGGCGTATCGGGCAAGGACGCCGTGGCCCAGGCCCAGACACAGCTCAAAGGCACCGAAGCCGATATGGTTGACCTGATCTGGCAACGCGCCCAGTTCGAAAACGCCATTGCCGTACTGATCGGCCTGCCACCGTCGGAATTCAGCCTGGCGGAAAGCCAGGATATTCCGCAGTTGCCGCAGGTACCGCCGGCCCTGCCTTCGCAGTTGCTGGAGCGACGCCCGGACATCGCTTCCGCCGAGCGCTCGGTGATGGCTGCCAACGCCAACATCGGCGTGGCCAAGGCCGCCTATTACCCCGACCTGACATTGAACATGAACGGCGGTTACAGCAGCAGCACCTATTCCAACTGGATCAGCCTGCCGAACCGCTTCTGGTCGGTCGGACCGCAATTGGCCATGACCCTGTTCGACGGCGGCCAGCGCTCGGCAGAAGTCGACCGCAGTGAAGCGGCCTATGACGAAACGGTGGCCAAGTATCGCCAGACCGTGCTGGACGGTTTCCGCGAGGTGGAAAACTTCCTGGTGCAGCTCAAGGTGCTTGAAGACGAAGCCGTCGTGCGCCAACAGGCACTGGACGCCGCCCGTGAATCGTTGCGCCTGACCCAGAACCAGTACAAGGCCGGTTTGATTGCGTACATCGATGTGGTAGTGACCCAGGCGGCGGCGCTGAGCAATGAGCGCAGTAACCTGGACCTGTTGCAAAGCCGCTTGATAGCCAGCGTGCAGTTGATTGCTGCGTTGGGGGGTGGCTGGGATGGGCAGCTTGAGGTGAGCGAAAACCGATAGCGCAATCTAACGCACGCAAAAAAACCTGTGGGAGCGAGCTTGCTCGCGATGGCTGCGTCACATTCAGCATGGATGTTGCCTGACCCACCGCTATCGCGAGCAAGCTCGCTCCCACAGGGATTGTGGCGCCAGCAGCTTGAAGCGAGTTAATGTAAAACCTTAAAACAAGCGTTTCATCGGACTGATGGCCCTTTGCTCATTTTGTGGGTGCGTTCTCATTTGGAATCAGTACAATCGCCGCATTTGCCCCCCCCCAGCGAGAGTCAATACCATTAACGGGGGCATGCGCGAGAAGTCCCCATGCTCATCGGTAGCTATTCCCCCACCCTGGTTATCATTTCCCTCTGCGTAGCGATTCTCGCCTCATATACCGCACTCGACCTGACCGGACGCATTGCCACCGCCAAAGGCCGTGCCGTGCATTTGTGGACCGCGGGCGGGGCCATTGCCATGGGCGTCGGCATCTGGTCGATGCACTTTATCGGCATGCTCGCGTTCAAGTTGCCGATCGATCTGGGCTACGACGGCACGATCACCCTGTTGTCGCTGTTGATTGGCGTGCTCTCCAGCGGTTTTGCGCTGTGGCTGGTCAGCCAACCGCAATTGCCGGCCTGGCAACTGGCCTTTGGCGCGTTGGTCATGGGCGCCGGCATCAGCGCGATGCACTACACCGGCATGGCCGCCATGCGCATGCAACCAGGCATCGACTACGACCCGACGCTGTTCGGCGCTTCGCTGATGATCGCTGTCGGTGCTTCGGGCGCAGCTTTGTGGATCGCATTCCGCCTGCGCCAGCACACGCCTTATGTCCGTCTGATCCGTGGTGGTGCCGCGGTGATCATGGGCATCGCCATCGTCGGCATGCACTACACCGGGATGGCCGCCGCACGCTTTGCCGACGGCAGTTTTTGCGGAGCCGCGGTCAATGGCCTGAGCGGCAAGGGCCTGGACAACCTGGTGCTGGTCACCACGCTGGCGGTGCTGAGCATCGCCTTGCTGACCTCGATCCTCGATGCACGCCTGGAGGCGCGCACCGCGAGCCTGGCCGAGTCGCTGACCGAGGCCAACCGTGAACTGACCCAACTGGCCCTGCACGACACCCTCACCGGGTTGCCGAACCGCATGTTGCTCGCCGATCGTATCGATCAGGCCATGTCGCGGGTCCGGGAAGAGGGCGGTTGCTTTGCCCTGATGTTCATCGATCTGGACGGCTTCAAACCGGTCAACGATGCCTTCGGCCACCACATGGGTGATCTGCTGTTGCGCGAAGTGGCCGTGCGCCTGCGCGAAGACTTGCGTAGCCACGACACCCTGGCGCGGATCGGCGGTGATGAGTTTGTGTTGCTGGTGCAATTGAGCGAGCAGATCGACGCCTTGAACCTCGCGGCCCGCCAGGTCGGGTTGATCGCACGTGCGTTCCGGGTTGCCGAACATGATTTGCACATTTCCGCCAGCGTCGGCATCGCGCTCTACCCGGGTAATGGGCAGTCCGCCCACGAATTGCTGATGAACGCCGACGCGGCGATGTATCACGCCAAGGGCGCGGGTAAAAACGGCTACAGCTTTTTCGATGCCTCGATGAACAGCAACGCGCGCAAACAGCTGCAATTGCTGCAGGACCTGCGCAATGCCGTGGAACAGCAGGAATTCAGCCTGTATTACCAGCCCAAGTTCGATGCCGCCAATGGTCGCCCGGTGGGCGCCGAGGCCTTGTTGCGCTGGGAGCATCCGACGCAAGGGATGCTGTTGCCGGATAAATTCATCGAACTGGCGGAAAAAACCGGGTTGATCATTCCGATCGGCGAATGGGTGCTCAACGAAGCCTGCCGGCAGATGCGCGAATGGTACGTGTCGGGCTACACCGATTGGCGCATTGCGGTGAACCTGTCGGCCATTCAGTTTTGCCATGCCGGGCTGGTCCAGAGCGTCGCCAAGGCGCTGGCGACGCACCATCTGCCGGCCAACAGCCTGACCCTGGAGATCACTGAAACCACTGCGATGAGCGATGCCGATGCGAGCATGACGGTGCTTCAGGAACTCTCGGAAATGGGCGTCGACCTGTCCATCGACGATTTTGGTACTGGCTATTCGAGCTTGATGTACCTCAAGCGCCTGCCGGCCAACGAACTGAAGATCGACCGCGGTTTTGTCCGCGACCTGGAGCACGACAGCGATGACGCCGCCATCGTTTCGGCCATCGTCGCCCTCGGCCAGGCGCTGGGGCTGCGCATCGTTGCCGAAGGGGTGGAGACGGGTGTGCAGCAGGACTTCCTGACTCGACTCGGCTGCGATTCGTTGCAGGGTTACCTGCTGGGGCATCCGCTGCCGGCCGCAGGTTTCATGGTGGAAATCCATCGCGGGGAGCAATTGGTCGAGCAGTTGAAAGCCAGTGCCGAGCGCGAAATGTCGATGACATGACAGCTGACATGAAGCCATGCAAAAAACGTCAATGGCGGTTATTCTTGCCCCCGACCGCTTAAGCTTTGATTGGGGGAAAGCTCGCATGGACAAAGTCATCGTCATCACCGGCGGTAGCCGCGGCATTGGTGCCGCCACCGCTCTGTTGGCCGCCGCGCAGGGCTATCGGATCTGCATCAACTACCAGGCTGACGAAAAGGCTGCACTGGGCGTGCTGGAGCAAGTCCGCGCCCTCGGTGCGCAAGCCATTGCAGTACGGGCCGACGTCAGCATCGAAGACGAAGTCATCGCACTGTTCCACCGGGTAGACAGTGAACTGGGCCGGGTCACCGCGCTTGTAAACAACGCCGGCACCGTCGGGCAAAAGTCCCGGGTCGACGAAATGTCCGAGTTCCGCATTCTAAAAATCATGAAAACCAACGTCCTGGCGCCGATCCTCTGTGCCAAGCACGCGATCCTGCGCATGTCGCCCAAACACGGCGGGCAGGGCGGCAGCATCGTTAACGTATCGTCGGTGGCCTCGCGTTTGGGCTCGCCCAACGAGTACGTCGACTACGCCGCCTCCAAAGGCGCGCTCGACACCTTCACCATCGGCCTGTCCAAGGAAGTGGCGGGTGAGGGGATTCGGGTCAATGCGGTGCGCCCCGGCTTCATCTATACCGATTTCCATGCCTTGAGCGGTGACCCGGACCGGGTCAGTAAACTGGAATCGGCAATCCCGATGGCACGGGGCGGGCGCCCGGACGAAGTGGCGGAGGCGATTGTCTGGTTGCTGTCGGACAAGGCTTCGTATGCGACGGGGACGTTTGTTGATCTGGGTGGTGGGCGTTAATTGCTGAGACAGGCGTTGTCTGCGCTGGCCTCATCGCGAGCAAGCTCGCTCCCACAGTATAGATCTCCATTGCTCACAAATCTTGTGTGTACTGAGGAACCTGTGGGAGCGAGCTTGCTCGCGATAGCAATTTATAAAACGACATGGCGCTGTCAGAACGACCGCACAATCCGCCCCAACGTCTCCATCGCCTTCTCCGCAGCCTCGTCCCACGGGCTCCCGTAATTCAACCGAATACAGTTCCTGAACCGCTGCGCCGGCGAAAAGATCGGCCCCGGTGCAATGCTGATGCCTTGGGCCAATGCCATCTGAAACAACTTCAACGAATCCATCTGCTCCGGCAATTCCAGCCACAAGAAGTACCCGCCCGCCGGTTGGCTGACCCGCGTCTGTGCCGGGAAATAGCGGGCGATGGCGGCGAGCATGGCGCTTTGCTGATCTTCCAGCGCGTGACGCAATTTACGCAGATGCCGGTCGTAGCCCCCGTGTTGCAGATAATCGGCGATAGCCGCCTGGGCCGGCATTGAGGCACACAGCGAGGTCATGAGTTTCAGCCGTTCGATTTTCTGCGCAAAACGCCCGGCGGCGACCCAGCCGATGCGATAGCCGGGGGCCAGGCTCTTGGCGAATGAGCCGCAATGCATCACCAGGCCTTCGGTATCAAAGGCCTTGGCCGGTTTCGGTGCTTGCTGGCCGTAATACAGTTCGGCGTAGACATCGTCTTCGATCAGCGGCACCTGGTGGCGGCGCAACAATTCCACAAGCTGCTGTTTCTTGGCCTCGGGCAGGGTCGCGCCCATGGGGTTCTGGAAGCTGGTCATGCACCAGCAGGCCTTGATTGGATGGCGCTCCAGGGTTTGCTCGAGCACGCCGAGGTCGATGCCGTCGCGCGGGTGCACGGGGATTTCCACGGCTTTGAGCTTCAGGCGTTCGAGCACTTGCAGGCAGGCGTAGAACGCCGGGGCTTCGATGGCCACCAGGTCGCCAGGCTCCGTCACCGCTTGCAGGCACAGGTTGAGGGCTTCCAGCGCGCCGTTGGTGATCAGCAGTTCTTCCATGGGCAGCATCAGCCCGCCGACCATGTAGCGCAGAGCGATTTGCCGGCGCAGTTGCGGGTTGCCCGGCGACATGTCGGTGACCACCATGCGCGGGTCCATCTCGCGGCTGGCGCTGGCCAGGGAACGGGACAAGCGTTGCAGCGGGAACAGCGCCGGGCTGGGGAACGCCGAGCCGAAGGGCACGGTATTCGGGTCCTTGATCGAGTCGAGCACCGAAAACACCAGTTCGCTGACATCGACCTCGGTGGACTCGTTGACCTGGCTGCTGATCACAGGTTCTGAAAACGGCCTTGGTGCATGGGCGTTGACGAAGTAGCCGGAGCGCGGACGGGCGCGGATCAGCCCGCGACGTTCCAGCAGGTAGTAGGCCTGGAACACCGTCGACGGACTGACGCCGTAGGTCTGGCTGGCGTAGCGCACCGACGGTACACGCTGGCCGGGGCCGAGAACGCCGGAGCGGATCAGTTCTGCGATGTCATCGGCGAATTTTTCGTAGCGTTTCATCAAAAGCCCGGTTGGGTGTCATTTGGAGAAAGGGGACGGTCGTACCGCCAAGATCGCAGCCTTCAGCAGCTCCTACAATGGATCGGCTTGCGTGCGTAGGAGCTGCCGAAGGCTGCGATCTTTAAAGCTCTGCATCTTAAAGGCTCAGCGATTCATCGGCGCCACAAACCGGCTCTTCGCCACGCTGTAGACGCCAGGCTCGTCGCTGTCGACCACCTTGAAGCCAAGGCTCTGCGAACTGCTGGCCGGACGCTCCGTGAGCATCACCACCGACACCGGCACATCGACAATCTCGCCCGGCGCCAGGCTCAACCCGGTCTTGCCCCGCAACTCGAAACCATCGGCATCGACCAGGCGCAATTGATAGTCCTGACGCTGCTGGGTTTTGTTGATCACCTTCAGACTGTAGATGTTTTCGATTTGCCCCTGGCTGTTCTCGCGGAACAGGCCGCGGTCCTTGCTGACGTCGAGGGACACCATCGGCCGTTCCACCAGCGCCATCACCAGGGCTGCGATCATCACCAGTAGCACGGCGGTGTAGCCGATCAGGCGCGGACGCAACAGGTGTGTCTTGCCACCCTGCAACTGATGCTCGGAGGTATAGCTGATTAATCCTGGGGCGTAGCCCATTTTGTCCATGATCGAGTCGCAGGCGTCGATGCATGCGGCGCAACCGATGCATTCCATCTGCAAGCCATCGCGGATGTCGATGCCGGTCGGGCAGACCTGCACGCAGAGCTGGCAATCGATGCAATCGCCCAGGCCGACTTCGGCGGGTTTGACCTCGCGTTTGCGCGGGCCACGGTTTTCGCCTCGGGCCACGTCGTAGGAAATGGTCAGGGTGTCTTTATCGAACATCACGCTCTGGAACCGCGCGTAGGGGCACATGTGCATGCACACCGCTTCACGCAGCCAGCCGGCATTGATGTAGGTGGCGCCGGTAAAAAACAGCACCCAGAACAGGCTGACGCCGCTCATTTGCAAGGTCAGCAGCTCTTCGGCCAATGGCCGGATCGGTGTGAAGTAGCCAACGAAGGTCAGGCCGGTCAGCAGGCTGATGACCAGCCACAAGGTGTGCTTGGCCGAGCGACGCATCAGCTTGTTCAGGCCCCACGGCGCGGCTTGCAACTTGATCCGCTGGTTGCGTTCGCCTTCGGTGATCTTCTCGCACCACATGAAGATCCAGGTCCACGAACTTTGCGGGCAGGTGTAGCCGCACCAGACCCGTCCCGCGAACACGGTTATCGCAAACAGGCCGAACGCGGCAATGATCAACAGCGCCGACAGCAGGATGAAATCCTGCGGCCAGAAAGTGGCGCCGAAGATATGGAATTTGCTTTCGGAAAGATCCCAGAGCACCGCCTGGCGGCCGCCCCAGTTCAACCACGCAGTGCCGAAAAACAGCAGAAACAGAAAACCCGCGCCGCTGATGCGCAGGTTGCGGAACAGCCCGGTGAAGCTGCGGGTGTGGATGTGGTTGTCGCTGGATTTGGCCTTCATCTTTGGACGCGAAGGCTCGAATGTTTCTACGGTTCGGACGGGGATTCTCTCGCTCATGGTCTTTCGCTCATCAGCCTCCATCAGGCATGAGCACTATGAGCGGCGATCTGTTTGCATAACAGACTCAGGTATTGCATTAAAAAGCGGATCAGATGGTGGTGAGCGCGTGGCCTGCGACAACTTGAAGCACCCGCTAGACAAAGGCGTAAACGCCTTGCCAAAACAGCGACGGAGGTAGTTGATCAATGTCAGTCAAATCACCGAATCACTGTCGGTGGCTTTCAAGTGCCGGCGTCGCGGCCGGGCTGGGCAGGGAGGCGACGGCGGTGTTCAGTTCGTTGTTGGCGTTGGGGCAGCCGGGTATGGTTTGTTCAAGCCTCCAGTGGCACATGGCGTGAGTCGTGCTTAAGTAGGTGGACCAGTTGGTTGACCGCTGCGCTTAGGACTTGATTGCGCAAGTTGCAGATGAAACTTTCCCGGCGGCTGTCGCTCGGAACCTAAGTGAGTGCATTCCGGGGCGGACAGTCCAGCGGGATGGCGACCAGACACAAGCGCGTCCATGGGGCGTAAGGAGAGAGGCTCGATGACGGCTGAAAAACCGACTGAGTTGAGCTACAACCCGCACATGCCGCTGTCGCAGGCGTTGTTGCTGCCGCGTATCGTCATAGAAAACATCATGCCGACCCTTGAAGGCGGGCAGTTCGCGGTCAAGACCGTGGTGGGACAGGATGTGGTGGTGACAGCCAAGGTCTTCGCCGACGGGCATGACAAGCTGGCAGTTCGCGTGCGTTGGCGGGCTGAGGACGAGGAGGTCTGGCAAAGCGCTTTCATGAACGATCTGGGCAACAACGGTTGGCAAGGGCAGTTCCGTGTCGACAACCAGGGCCGTTATCTGTTCTGTATCGAAGCCTGGATCGATCAGTTCGCCAGTTTTTGCTACGAACTGGAAAAGAAACATGCGGCGGCGGTACCGGTCAGCCTCGAATTGCAGGAAGGGCGGATGCATGTACAACAAGCCGCCGAACGTAGCGAAGGGCCACTTAGCGAGCAACTGGCGGCCTTGCACCATGAACTGTCAGGACTGCTCGAAGCCGAGCAGGTCGCGCTGTTTTTGCACCAGCGTAGTGCCGACCTCATGGCCCTTGTCGATCATCGTGCTTATCTGAGTCTGAGCCCGGAGTACCCGGTGGATGTGGAACGCGAACTGGCGCAGTTCGCCAGTTGGTATGAATTGTTCCCGCGTTCGATCACCGACAGTCCGGCGCGCCACGGCACCTTCAATGACGTGCATTCACGGTTGGCGATGATCCAGGACATGGGTTTCGACGTGCTGTATTTCCCGCCGATCCACCCGATCGGGCGCAGCTACCGAAAAGGCCCAAACAACTCGCTGACGGCGGGTCCCGATGACCCGGGCAGCCCCTATGCGATCGGCAGCGAAGAGGGTGGGCACGGGGCGATTCACGCGCAGTTGGGTACCCGCGATGACTTCCGGCGACTGGTGGCGGCCGCTTCGGCCCATGGACTGGAAATCGCCCTCGACTTCGCCATCCAGTGTTCCCAGGACCACCCTTGGCTCAAGCAACACCCCGGCTGGTTCAACTGGCGGCCGGACGGCACGATCAAGTACGCCGAGAACCCGCCGAAGAAATACCAGGACATCGTCAACGTCGACTTCTATGCCCCCGAGGCGATTCCGAGCCTGTGGGTGGAACTGCGCGACATCGTGGTGGGCTGGGTCGAGGAGGGCGTGAAGATCTTTCGCGTCGATAACCCGCACACCAAACCGTTACCGTTCTGGCAATGGCTGATCGCCGATGTACGGGCGTTGTACCCCGAGGTGATCTTCCTCGCCGAAGCCTTTACCACCCCGGCCATGATGGCGCGCCTGGGCAAGGTCGGTTATTCCCAGAGCTACACCTATTTCACCTGGCGCAACACCAAGGCCGAACTGGCGACCTACTTCAGCGAACTCAACGAATCGCCCTGGCGCGAATGCTACCGGCCAAATTTTTTCGTCAATACGCCGGACATCAACCCGGCGTTCCTGCATGACTCAGGGCGTCCCGGGTTTCTCATCCGCGCCGTGCTGGCGACCATGGGCTCGGGCCTGTGGGGCATGTATTCGGGGTTCGAACTGTGCGAGTCGGCGCCGGTGCCGGGCAAGGAGGAGTACCTCGACTCCGAGAAGTACGAGATCCGCCCCAGGGACTTCAATGCGCCGGGCAACATCATTGCCGAGATTGCCCAGCTCAACCGCATTCGCCGGCAGAATCCGGCGCTGCATACGCATCTGGGGCTGAAGGTCTACAACGCGTGGAACGACAACATCCTGTACTTCGGCAAACGCAGCTTTGACGGCAGCAACTTTATTCTGGTGGCGGTCAGCCTCGATCCGCACAACGTACAGGAAGCGAACTTCGAGTTGCCGTTGTGGGAAATGGGCTTGCCCGACGACGCCAGCACTCACGGTGAAGACTTGATGAATGGCCATCGCTGGACCTGGCACGGCAAGCAGCAATTCATGCGGATCGATCCGGCGTATCAGCCGTTCGGGATTTGGAGAATTACCGCCTCTTGAGAACACCACAACCTCTGGGGCAAGCCTCCTCACCACAGGGGATTCTCAGCCTGTGGCCAAGTCGAATTCACCAGGAGTTTCCCATGGCGAAGAAACCCAAGGCAGCCACGTTCATCAAGGACCCGCTCTGGTACAAGGATGCGGTGATCTATCAAGTTCACGTCAAATCGTATTTCGACTCCAACAACGACGGGATCGGCGATTTTCCCGGCCTGATCGCCAAGCTCGACTACATCGCGGATCTGGGTGTCAACACCATCTGGTTGTTGCCGTTCTATCCCTCGCCACGGCGCGATGACGGTTACGACATAGCCGAGTACCGCGGCGTGCACAGCGACTACGGCACCATGGCCGATGCCAGGCGCTTCATTGCCGAGGCGCACAAACGCGGCCTGCGGGTGATCACCGAGCTGGTCATCAACCACACCTCCGACCAGCACCCGTGGTTCCAGCGCGCGCGTAAGGCCAAGCCCGGATCGGCGGCGCGGGACTTCTACGTGTGGTCCGATGACGATCAAAAATACGATGGCACCCGCATCATTTTTCTCGATACAGAGAAGTCCAACTGGACCTGGGACCCGGTCGCCGGCCAATACTTCTGGCACCGTTTCTACTCCCACCAGCCGGACCTGAACTTCGATAACCCGCAAGTGATGAAAGCGGTGCTGTCGGTGATGCGTTACTGGCTCGACATGGGCATCGACGGCTTGCGCCTGGACGCGATTCCTTACCTGATCGAACGCGACGGCACCAACAACGAGAACCTGCCGGAAACCCACGACGTCCTGAAAAAAATCCGCGCCGAAATCGACGCCAACTACCCCGACCGCATGCTGTTGGCCGAGGCCAATCAATGGCCGGAGGACACCCAGTTGTACTTCGGCGACACCGATAAAAAAGGCCTGAATGGCGATGAATGCCACATGGCCTTTCACTTCCCGTTGATGCCGCGCATGTACATGGCGCTGGCCCAGGAAGATCGCTTCCCGATTACCGACATTCTGCGCCAGACCCCGGATATTCCCGCCAACTGCCAATGGGCAATCTTCCTGCGCAACCACGATGAGCTGACCCTGGAGATGGTCACCGACAGGGAACGCGACTACCTGTGGAACTACTATGCAGCCGACCGCCGGGCGCGGATCAATCTGGGGATTCGCCGCCGTCTGGCGCCATTGGTGGAGCGCGACCGCCGTCGAGTCGAGCTGCTCAACAGCCTGCTGCTGTCCATGCCTGGGACGCCGACCCTGTATTACGGCGACGAAATTGGCATGGGCGACAACATCTATCTCGGCGACCGCGACGGCGTGCGCACGCCGATGCAATGGTCCATCGACCGCAATGGCGGTTTCTCCCGCGCCGACCCGGCGAGCCTGGTGCTGCCGCCGATCATGGACCCGCAATATGGCTACCTGTCGGTCAACGTCGAAACCCAGGCTGGCGACCCGCATTCGCTGTTGAACTGGACCCGGCGCATGCTTGCCGTGCGCAAGCAATCCAAGGCCTTCGGGCGCGGTACGTTGAAGATGCTGTCGCCGAGCAACCGGCGGATTCTGGCCTACACCCGTGAATACACCGGGGCGGACGGCAAGCACGAAGTCATTCTGTGCGTGGCCAACGTGTCGCGCAGCGCCCAGGCCGCCGAGCTGGATTTGTCGGCCTACGTCGGCATGGTGCCGGTGGAAATGCTCGGGGGTAACGCATTCCCGCCTATCGGTCAGCTGAATTTCCTCCTGACGCTGGCGCCTTACGGTTTTTACTGGTTCGGCCTCGCCGCGGAAAACCAGATGCCGAGCTGGCACGTGGAGCCCGCACAGAGCCTGCCGGACTTCACTACGCTGGTGCTGAAAAAACGCATGGAAGAACTGCTCGAAGCGCCGTCACGCACCACGCTGGAGCAAAGCATCCTGCCGAGCTGGTTGCAGAATCGCCGCTGGTTCGCCGGCAAGGACGCCGCCATTGAACAGGTCGATCTGGCGTATGGCGTGCGGTTCGGCGATCCGCAGCATCCGGTGCTGTTCAGTGAGATCAATGTCACCAGTGGCGGCCAGCGCAGCCGCTACCAGTTGCCGTTCGGCTTTATTTCCGAGGATCAGGTCGGTACTCCGTTGCCCCAGCAACTGGCGTTGTCACGGGTACGGCGTGGGCGCCAGGTTGGCCTGATCACCGATGCCTTCAGCCTGGACTCCTTTGTGCATGCCGTATTACAGGGCATTCAGGCCAGCACCGTGTTGTCATCCAGCGATGGTGACATCCGCTTCGAGCCCACCGCCGAGTTGGAAAAGCTCGGCCTCAATGCCGAGTCGCCGGTGCGCTACCTGTCCGCCGAACAGTCCAACAGCTCGGTGGTGATCGGTAACAGCCTGGTGCTGAAGCTGATCCGCAAGGTTGCCTCAGGCGTGCATCCGGAACTGGAAATGAGCGCGTATCTGACCAACGCCGGGTTCGGCAATATTTCGCCATTGCTGGGTGCGGTGGTGCGCCGGGATGCGGCAGGTGAAGACAACCTGCTGATGATCGCCCAAGGCTATCTGAGCAATCAGGGCGACGCCTGGGAGTGGACGCAGAACAACCTCGAACGGGCGCTGCGCGATGAACTGGCCGACGCCATGTCCGAGCAGGAGCAACACTACAACGCGCTCGGCGAACTGAAAGATTTCGCCGCTATGCTGGGCCGGCGCCTGGGGGAAATGCATCAGGTACTGGCAGCGCCGGGTACCAATCCGGACTTTACGCCGCAGGTCACTACGCAGAAGGAGGCGCTGGCCTCGGCCAGGGATATTGCGACGCAAATCGAGCACGCACTGAACTTGCTCGAGCAGCATAAACATCAATTGGATACGGCGGACCAGACCCTGGTCAGCCGTTTGCTCGACAACAGGAAAACGATCCTCGGCCATGTGCAAGCACTGGGTAAGAAGACCGCAGGCGGCTTGCGCATTCGTGTGCACGGCGACCTGCATTTGGGGCAGGTGTTGGTGATCAAGGGCGATGCCTACCTGATCGACTTTGAAGGTGAACCGGCGCGATCGTTGCATGAACGACGGGGCAAACACAGCCCGTACAAGGATGTCAGCGGCGTGCTACGTTCCTTCGATTACGCGGCGGCGATGGCGATCAATGTGCAGAGCGTCGACAACACCGCTGCAGCCGCTGCCGCGCGGTTACGGGTGACCGATCGCTACTTGAGCGAGGCACGACAAGCATTTGTCGACGCTTATCGGCTGGCGGCAGCTAGTCTTGCCCATGCATGGCAAGATCCCGAAGGCGAGGATGTCGCACTGGCGTTGTTCGGTCTGGAGAAGGCGGCGTATGAAGTGGCCTATGAGGCGGAAAATCGCCCCACCTGGTTGCCCGTACCGTTGCACGGTTTATATGGATTATTGAGTGGGCTTAAACCCTTTTCCGATCTTGGTGGAGAGTAGTCATGAGTGTCTCGAACAAGGAACAGGGTCATCACAAAGAAGCGCTGCTGCCCAGCGCGCGGGATATCGATGCATTGGTGCGCGCCGAGCATATCGATCCTTTCGCCATTCTCGGCCCTCACGCTGATGGCGTCGGCGGGCAATTCATCCGCGCTTACCTGCCGGGTGCCCTCGGTGTGCAGGTGTTGGCCAGGGAGTCCGGCGAAGAGCTCGGTCATCTTCAGGCCACAGAGACGCCGGGGTTGTTTGTCGGGCATTTCGACCGTGCGCAAGCGTATCTGCTGTGCACCCGTTGGGCCGGCGGCGAGCAAACCGCTGAAGACCCTTACAGCTTCGGCCCGTTGCTGGGCGAAATGGACTTGTACCTGTTTGCCGAAGGCAATCACCGCGACCTCAGTGCGTGCCTGGGCGCGCAACTCAAGACCGTGGACGGCGTCGACGGCGTGCGTTTCGCCGTGTGGGCGCCGAATGCCCGGCGGGTGTCGGTGGTCGGTGATTTCAACGTCTGGGACGGGCGCCGGCATCCGATGCGCCTGCGTCATCCCACCGGCGTCTGGGAGTTGTTCATCCCGCGCCTGCAAGCAGGGGACGCCTACAAATACGAGATTCTCGGCGCCCACGGCATTCTGCCGTTGAAGGCTGATCCCATGGCGCTGGCCACCAGCCTGCCACCGGACACGGCCTCGAAAGTCGCCTCACCCTTGAAAATCGACTGGCAGGATCAGGACTGGATGCTGGCCCGGGGCGACCGCCACCGGGTGACGGCGCCGTTGTCGATCTACGAATTGCACGCCGGCTCGTGGCAATGTGAGCTGGATGACTTGGGCGAAGTGGCCCGTCAGTACACCTGGCCCGAACTGACCGAGCGGCTGATTCCCTATGTAAAAGACCTGGGCTTCACCCACATCGAACTGATGCCGATCATGGAGCACCCGTTCGGCGGCTCGTGGGGCTATCAGTTGTTGTCGCAATTCGCGCCGAGTGCGCGGTATGGCACGCCGGACGAGTTCGCCGCGTTCGTCAACGCCTGCCACCAGGCCGGGCTCGGGGTGATCCTCGATTGGGTGCCGGCGCATTTCCCCACCGATACCCACGGCCTGGCCCAGTTCGACGGCACGGCGCTGTACGAGTACGGCAACCCGCAGGAAGGTTTCCACCAGGACTGGGACACGCTGATCTACAACCTCGGTCGCACCGAAGTGCACGGCTACATGCTGGCGTCGGCGCTGCACTGGCTCAAGCATTTCCATGTCGACGGCCTGCGGGTCGATGCGGTGGCCTCGATGCTGTACCGCGACTACTCGCGCAAGGCCGGCGAATGGGTGCCGAACCGCCATGGCGGGCGTGAGAACCTGGAAGCCATCGACTTCCTGCGCCACCTCAATGACGTGGTGGCCCTCGAAGCGCCCGGTGCACTGGTGATCGCCGAAGAATCCACCGCATGGCCGGGCGTCAGCCAGGGCACGCAACAGGGCGGCCTTGGCTTTGCCTACAAATGGAACATGGGCTGGATGCACGATTCGCTGCATTACATCCAGCAGGACCCGGTATACCGTGCCCATCACCATAACGAGCTGAGTTTCGGCCTGGTGTATGCGTGGTCCGAGCGCTTCATCCTGCCGATCTCCCACGACGAAGTGGTGCACGGCAAACACTCACTGATCGACAAAATGCCCGGCGACCGCTGGCAGAAGTTCGCCAACCTGCGGGCCTACCTGAGTTTCATGTGGGCGCATCCGGGTAAGAAGTTGCTGTTCATGGGCTGCGAATTCGGCCAGTGGCGCGAGTGGAACCACGATCAGCAACTCGATTGGTACCTGTTGCAATACTCCGAACACAAGGGCGTACAGAAACTGGTGGGCGACCTCAATCGCTTGTACCGCGAAGAGCCGGCGCTGCATGAGCAGGACGACGTACCGCAGGGTTTCCAATGGTTGATCGGCGATGACGCGATCAACAGCGTTTATGCGTGGCTGCGCTGGAGCAAGGAGGGCAGGCCGGTGCTGGTGGTGGCCAACTTCACCCCGGTGCCACGCGAGGCTTATCGCGTCGGGGTGCCGTTTGCCGGGCAGTGGAGCGAGGTACTCAACAGCGATTCGTCGATCTATGCCGGTTCCAACTACGGTAATAGCGGCGGGGCGATGGCCGAGGAAACGCCGAGCCATGGGCAGGCGTTGTCGCTGGTGCTGAATTTGCCGCCGTTGGCGGTGTTGATGTTAAGGCCGCAGGGCTGATCCAGAGCCGCGTTGCTGCCTTTCGCGAGCAGGCTCGCTCCCACATTGGATTGATGTCGTACTCAAATCCCGTGTGGGAGCGAGCCTGCTCGCGAAGGGGGACGGTGCAGTCGACGCCCACACCTGGCGCCTGGCAATGAATGGCCGTGATTCAGAGATGCACTTCCACCGCCAGCGGCAAATGGTCAGACAGGTGCGTCCACGGCTTGTGCCCGAGTATTTTCGGCTCATGGCTGCTGGCATTGCGCAGGTAGACGCGGTCCAGGCGCAACAAGGGAAACCGCGCGGGGTAGGTTTTCGCCGGGCGGCCATGGTGGCGTTCGAAGGCTTCGTGCAGATAATCGCGACGGGCCAGGGCGGCGTTGCCCTGCATCTGCCAGTCGTTGAAGTCACCGGCAATGATCACCGGCGCCTGCTCGGGCAGGGACTCAAGGAGCTGACAAAGCAACTGCAACTGCAGCTGACGGTGGCTTTCCAGCAGGCTGAGGTGCACGCAAATGGCATGGACTTCGCTATGCCCCGGCACGTCCAGTACGCAGTGCAGCAAGCCGCGACGTTCCGGGCCGGTAATGGAAACATCCAGGTTTCGGTACTCGCGGATCGGGTACTTCGACAGCAGGGCATTGCCATGATGACCGTCGGGATAGACGGCATTGCGCCCATAGGCGAAGTCGCTCCACATGCTGTCGGCGAGAAACTCATATTGCGAAGTTTGTGGCCAATCGTTGTAGCGGGAAGAGTGGCGGTCGTGCTCGCCGACGACTTCTTGCAAAAACACCAGGTCTGCCGACGTGCAGCGCATCGCTTCACGCAACTCGGGGAGGACGAAACGCCGGTTGAGTGCGGTAAACCCCTTATGGGTGTTGACCGTCAGCACGCGAAGCCGATGAATCGCCGGGGGTGTGTTCAACGGCGTTGATTGGGCTACCTGCCGTTTTGGATGACTGGCCACATGCACTCCTCTGATTCAGGGCTGCCTATGTATGCGACTGATGCGACGGCAGGCAGTTCAGTCTGATGGGTTGCGCTTTCAAACCAACACAATTTCATAAGGCAAACGGATGCGCTCGAGCAGCGTCCGGGGCAGCAACGGCGCAAGGCCGATGGCCGGTTCGCCGTCGAGTTGGCTGGCGTAGGCGTGGATGGCGTGGCTCTTGCGGGCGACGGTCCAGGTATCGAGGCGCACCTTGCGTGCACGATGCCAGGGAATCAGCTCCCGGTCCCGTGCCGGCAAGTGCCAGGCCCAGAGCGGTACGTCGTTGTAGGTTGCCCCTGCGTTGGCCGCTGCCCTGGCGCTGGCGCGGCCAACGGTGTCGTGGTCGACATTGCCGTCCTCGCGCCAGGTGCTGAACACCACATCACCGGGGCGCAGGTAGCGCGTGATGAATTGGGCGATCTGTTCTTCGTGCTCCACCAGGGCATTATCGGTAAACCCGCCGCGAATCCACTTCAGGCTGTGCATCGGCACCCCGAGTCGGCGAATGGCCTCAACGCTTTCCTGAGGGCGAAATACGCTGAGGCGTTTTTCCGACCACTGCCGAGAGCCCGGATGGCTGGCGCTGCCGTCGGTGATCGAGATCAATTGCAGTGGATGGCCCAGGTTGCTGAGCAATTGCAGCAGGCCGCCGCAGGTCACGACTTCATCGCCGGGGTGCGGTGCAATGAGCACCGCGCGTGCGCCGGTGGGCACCAGGGATTGGGTGCTGATGACCGGAATGCTGTCCAGTTGCGGGGCACTGTTCCAGATCTGTGATGGCAGGCTGGCTTCGCTGACGGAAACGGATTTCATGGGGGTTACGTCCTTGTTCTGCTTCGCCTTCAGTCGTGCGCGAGTCAAGCCCGGCCGACCCGTGAGGGCTGGTGGATAGCGTGGTGCGACAAGCCCGACCCTGGATGGCCGCGAATCGAGTATTGCTCATGTAACGCTATTCGTCGCGTCGCGACGTTATCCAGAATGATTTTTCCGCTCTGCGGTGGTGGAGCCATGTATGCCTGAAGTTTCTTTTACTCTTCTTCCTCATGCTGCAACTCGAACAGCAGCAACGAGCGGCCGGTGACCGAGTACTCGTGGCCAAACTCGAAGCGCTCCTGGCCGTGGATCGACGGCTGGTTGGTGTCGATCATGCACGTCCAGAAACCACCGTCAGGCACTTCCGGTAGCCGGAAATTGACGATGTCGTGATGGGCGTTGAACACCAGCATCAACGTCGCGTCGGCGCCTTTGCGGCGAATGCCGGTTTCCTGGGCGCGGCCATCGAGCAGCATGCCCAGGCAGCGATTGTGCGCATCGTGCCAATGCTTGGTGGTCATTTCCGAACCGTCCGGCGCCAGCCAGGTCACGTCCTTGACCCCGATGTCCTCGTTGTAATTACCCACCAGAAAACGCCCGCGGCGCAGGATCGGGTAGGTCAGGCGCAACTTGATCAGGCGTTTGACGAACTTGAGCAGGGCCTTGCCGTCTTCGCTGAGGTCCCAGTTGACCCAGCCGATCTCGCTGTCCTGGCAGTACGCATTGTTGTTGCCGTCCTGGGTGCGGGCGAACTCGTCGCCGGCCACCAGCATCGGCGTGCCCTGGGCCAGCAGCAGGGTGGCGAAGAAATTGCGCATCTGCCTGTGGCGCAGCGCGTTGATGCCGGGGTCGTCGGTGGGGCCTTCGACACCGTGGTTCCACGACAGGTTGTTGTTGCTGCCGTCCTGATTGTCTTCGTCGTTGGCTTCGTTGTGTTTGTCGTTGTACGACACCAGGTCATTGAGGGTGAAGCCGTCGTGGGCGGTGACGAAATTGACCGATGAGTAGGGCCGCCGGCCACGTTGATTGAACATTTCGCCCGAAGCGGTCAGGCGGCTGGCAAAGTCCGCCAGTTGCCCGTGGTCGCCTTTCCAGAAGGCGCGCACAGTGTCGCGGAATTTGTCGTTCCACTCGACCCAGCCCGGCGGAAAATTGCCAACCTGATAACCGCCGGGGCCGCAGTCCCAGGCTTCGGCAATCAGTTTGACCTGGCGCAGCACCGGGTCCTGGCGGCAAGCGACGAGGAAACTGTGGCGTTCGTCAAAGCCGTCATGGTATCGCCCGAGGATGGTCGCCAGGTCGAAGCGGAAACCGTCCACGTGCATTTCCGAGGCCCAGTAGCGCAGGGAGTCGGTGACCATTTGCAGCACACAGGGGTGGCTCAGGTCCAGGGTGTTGCCGGTGCCGGAATCGTTAATATAGAAGCGCTTGTCCTCTGGCTTCAGGCGGTAGTAGGACGCGTTGTCGATACCGCGCATGGACAGGGTCGGGCCTTGTTCATTGCCCTCGGCGGTGTGGTTGTAGACCACGTCGAGGATGACCTCCAGATTGGCTTCGTGCAGGTGCGCGACCATTTCCTTGAATTCGGCAATCTTGCCGCTGGCCAGGTAACGCGGGTCGGGGGCGAAAAACGCAATGCTGTTGTAGCCCCAGTAATTGGTCATGCCCTTGTGCAGCAGATGCTGGTCGTTGACGAACGCGTGGATCGGCAGCAGCTCCACGGTCGAAACGCCGAGCTTGCGGATGTGCTCCACCACATCATCGACCATCAACCCGGCAAAGGTGCCGCGCACGTTCTCGGGGACGGCGGGGTGACGCATGCTGAAGCCGCGCACATGGGCTTCATAGATGATTGTCTTGTCCCACGGCACGCTGACACGATGATCGTGGCCCCAGGTGTGCGCCGGGTCGATGACCTTGCATTTGGGCACGAAGGGCGCGCTGTCGCGTTCATCGAAGCTGAGGTCGGCGTCGGGGTGGCCGATGGTGTAGCCGAACAATGCTTCGGACCATTTCAACTTGCCGACCAGCTGTTTGGCGTAGGGGTCGATCAGCAGTTTGTTGGGGTTGAAACGATGGCCGTTGGCCGGGTCGTACGGACCGTACACGCGATAGCCATAGATCAACCCCGGATGGGCATCGGGCAAGTAGCCGTGATAAATCTCGTCGGTGTATTCGGGCAGTTCAATGCGTTCGAGCTCCACCTCGCCGGTGTCGTCGAACAGGCACAGTTCAACCTTGGTGGCGTGGGCGGAAAACAGGGCGAAGTTGACACCCAGTCCATCCCAGGTGGCACCCAGCGGGAAGGGCAGCCCTTCGCGGATTCGCGAGGCTTCAGCGCGGGGGGCTGGCGCGGCGGCTTTCTTCGGACTGGTCATAAGTGCTCCTGCAGTTTTTCAGGGCGAACATGCCCAGGGTGGCAAGCGCACTTACCACCCGATCTATCAGGTCAAACGCCGTGCGCCTCAAACCGCCGGTGGTTTTCGCGCAGCCCGGGGCTTTTTCTCGACGGTCTTTTCGCCCGGCGGGATCACTTTCGAAGCCGCCGCCGGTTTGGCTTTGGTCTTCGGCGCGGCGGCCTTGCCGTTGAGTGACTTGTCTGTGGTGAGTTTGCCGTCGCCGGTTTTCTTCGGCGCGGCTTTGCTGGCGGCGACCTTCGGTGGTTTGCTCGGGGCCAGGGCTTCGGCTTCTGCCAGTTTGCGCGCCATCTCCCAGTGGCGGGCTTCCTGACCTTCGGGTTTCCCTTCGGATTCCCAGATTTGATAGGCGAATTCGCGGATGCGTTTATCGTCGGTACTCATCGCAATGCTCCTCAACTGAACTCAAGTGTGGGTAGTGTGAATAATGAGATTGACCGGGAAATCCCCCAGCGCGGCGCTGACCAGCAGCTCCCTGTGTTGTGTGACTGCGACGCCGGAAAAAAGTCCCTGCAGATTTTCGTCAGGGTCGGTGAACGGCAATTTGACCCGGGTATCGCCCCACAGCGGCGCGTGGACCTGTGGTTCGGCACCGTTTTCCAGCAGCTCGGCACAACGTATCGGCACAATCACGATGGCGCGTTTTCCCTCCCGTTCACGGACAAAACCCAGCACTCGATGGGCCTCGCTGCCCACCACTTCCAGGGCCTGGTAAGTGCCACGCCGAAACAGCTCGGCATGTTCGGCACGCAGGCTCAGGGTACGCGCAATCAAGACTTGCTTGATGCGCCCGTCACGCCAGTTCTGCAACAAGTCCGGCAGGTCCACCGTTTGCTGCAATGCCTGCTGGCGGCTGGTGTAATCCACGGGGCGACGGTTGTCCGGGTCGACCAGGCTGAAGTCCCAGAAATCGTTGCCCTGATAAAGGTCCGGCACGCCGGGCACGGTCATGCGCAGCAAGGTTTGCGCCAAACTGTTGAGCGCACCGGGGACGGCAATCGAACGGGCAGCCTTGGCGAGGGCCGTACGCAACAGCTCACCTTCGGGGCTGAGCAACAGGCGCTGGATGAAGTCCTCGCTCGCTTGCTCGTAAGTGTCATTGGGCGCGCTCCAGCTGCTTTGCAGTTTGGCTTCGCGCAGGGCCTTGCGTTGCCACTGCCACAGGCGTTTTGCGTAGCCCTCGAGCGCCGGCGGATGATCGATACCCAGCTCCAGCGGCCAACTGCCGAGGATCGCCTGGTACAGAATCAACTCATCGCCCGCCGACGGCACTTGATCGTCACTGCGCAATGGCCGGGCGAGGGCGCGCCACAGGCCGATCTGGTCGGCGTACCAGCCGCTGCGCTCGCTCAATACCGCCAGTCGCGCGCGTGAGTCTTCGCCACGCTTGTGGTCGTGGGTGGCACTGGCCAGCAGATTGTCCGGGAAGGTGTCGAGACGCTCGATGCAGGCCTGATGAAAATCGGCAACCGGCGCACTGAACTGCTCGGTATTGAACCCCACGTCGTTGCGCGAGAGCAGGACTGCCGAACGATAGAACGCAGTGTCCTCGACCGCTTTCGCCGCTGCCGGCGAGGTCAGTTGCTGGAAACGTACGCAGGCGTGCTTGAGGCGTTTGCGCTGGCGACCGGCCGGGCGCTGCCGCCAGGGTTCACCGCCGAGCCAGCCGGCCAGGCAGTCGAGCACCGGCCAGTCCACCTCACCCAGGGTTTGCCGGGCACCGTCCATGGCCTGCTGGAAAAACACCTCGTCCTGGGCCGACCGGCCGAGGGCGCTGATGTAGGTGCGGTAAACCGGGAAATGCACGATCAGCTCCTGCAAGGCCCGGCGAATGGCGCCGAGGGTCAGGTCGCGGGTCATGAGATTGTCCCGGGCCACTTGCAGCAAGGCCTGGGCGACGCTTTCGAAATCTCCGGCGAGGGAGCCATTGAGGATTTGCTGACGGGCCAGTTGTGCTTCCTGGGAGAAGTCGGCGGACCGCTCGCTATGACGCTTCCAGCGCTCAGCCAGCGCCTGCGCGCCCCTAGGGTCGGTTTGCAGCAGTGACAACTGGTTCATGAATTCGTAGCCGGTGGTGCCATCCACCGACCAGTCGCGATGCAGGGTTTCGCCTTCGCCGAGGATCTTTTCGACATAGATGGGCAGGTGGCGGCCCGCGGACAGGCTGTCGACCCGACGGCGCAGTTTTCGGCAGTAGCCCCGCGGGTCGGCGAGGCCGTCGATGTGGTCGATGCGCAACCCGTCGATCAGCCCTTCAGCCACCAGTTGGAAGATCTTCGCGTGGGTGGCTTCGAACACGGCGGGACGCTCGACGCGCAGTCCGCCGAGTTCATTGATATCAAAGAAGCGCCGCCAGTTGATGTCATCGGCGGCGGTGCGCCAACTGGCGAGGCGATAGCTCTGGCGTTCCAGCAGGTTGTGCAGGCGCTGGAAGCCTTCGCCGGTCACTGAGTCGTAGTGTTTCAGGTGCTGGTCAATGGCTTGGGCAATGGCCGGATCGCTGACCAGGTCGCGTAGTTCTGCTTTCAGCGGTAGCGCCAGGCTGTGGGCGTCGGTCTGATAGCTCAGGGTGCTGAAGCGATCGGCCAGGGATTTGAGTTGTTCAGTCTGTTGCGAATCGAGCGGCGCATCGGTCTTGAGCAGTTCGCCGTAATCGCTTGGGCAAATGGGAAAGTGGTGTTCGTAGTGCTCGACATGGAAGGTGCCGTGCCAGGCATCGAACCGCAGGGGCAGGGTGCCGTCCTGCAACGCGACGCCGTAATCGCTGCCCAGAAACGGCAGGAGCAACTGGCCTTCCATCAACGGGTCGGGTGAGTGCCACTGGATATCAAAAAACTCGCCGTAGGGACTGAGGCGCCCCCACTCCAGCAAATCCAGCCACCAGGGATTAGCACTGCCGCCAACCGCCATGTGGTTGGAGACGATGTCGAGGATCAAGCCCATGTTCTGCGCGTGTAATGCGCTGACCAGGCTGCGCAGCGCCGTCTCACCGCCCAGCTCCGGATTGACCCTTGTCGGGTCCACCACGTCATAGCCATGCATCGACCCGGCGCGGGCACGTAACAGCGGGGAGGCGTAGACATGGCTGATGCCGAGCCGCGCGAAATACGGCACCAGTGGCACCGCATCTTCCAGCGTGAAGCCTTTATGAAATTGCAGGCGCAAGGTGGCGCGCAGTGGTCGGCTCGGCACTTGAGTCATCGATCACGCTCGGCCGCCTGAAGCCGCGCGCAGGCGAGCAGTTCCAGACGCCGCGCGGCATCCTCTCCATCGAGCAGGGCCTCGCTGTATCCGGGCAAGCGCCGCGACCAGTTCGGGTGAGTATCGATGGTGCCTGGCAGATTGGCCTGTTGTTCCACGCCAAGGGCATCTTCCAGTGGCAGCAACACCAACGGCGACCGGGTATGGCCGAGGAAGCGCACGCTGGCATCGAGCACCTGGTCGGTTTCGTGGGATTCTTCGCGGAAGTTCTGCGGGTCCTGGCTCAACGCCCGGCGCAGGCCCTCACGCTCGCGTTCGCGGTGCTGGCGCCATTCGATTTCAGCGCTGGCATCGACCATGCCGAGCCGGGCGTTCCAGTCGATGTCCCGGCCATGCCACCAGCCGTTGAGGGTGGGCAGGTCATGGGTGCTGGTGGTCGCCAGGGCGTTGTCCGGCCAGTCGAGAATCGGCTTGAAGTGAGTGTTGTCCTGCTCGAACAGCAATACCCGCATGCCCAGTATCGAGCGGGCGATGAGTTTTTCCCGCAGGCCGTCCGGCACGGTGCCGAGGTCTTCGCCGAGGACGATGGCCTGATGACGATGAGATTCCAGGGTCAATAAACGCAGCAGGTCGTCCACCGGGTAATACAGGTAGGCGCCGTCGGCCGGCGGCGAGCCGTTGGGGATCACCCACAAACGCTGCAGCCCCATGACGTGATCGATGCGCAAGCCACCGGAATGGGCGAAATTGGCCCGCAGCATTTCGATGAAGGCACGGAAACCATTGCGCACCAGGCCTTCAGGGGAGAACGCGGAAATTCCCCAGCCCTGGCCTCTGCGGTTGAGAATGTCCGGTGGCGCACCGACGGTCAGGGCAGCGAGCAGTTCGTCCTGACGGCTCCAGGCCTGGCTGCCGCCGCCATCGGCGCCGACCGCCAGATCGGCGATCAGGCCGATACTCATGCCGCTGGCGCGGGCGGCGGTTTGCGCGCGCTCCAGGCAGCGAGTGATCAGCCACTGACAGAAGGCGAAGAAGCCGATGCGCCCGGCGTTCTCTTCGGCGAATGCCGCCAGTTCGGCGCTACGCGGGTTGCGCCAGGGTTCGGGCCACTGCCGCCAGTCGAGGTGTTCACCGCGGGCCGCGCGAGCCTCCTGGATCGCTTCGAAGCGGCAGTGGTTTTCCAGCGCTTCGCCAGCGGCGTGACGAAAGCTGCTGAAGTCTTCGTGCAACGGGTGTTCACCCAGGACGAAGCCTTCATACAGTGCCTGCAACAACCGATGCTTGGCTTCGGCGGCGGCCGGCCAGTCAATCAGCGGACGCTCTTCCAGCGCTTTGAGTTCAATGGCCAGTCCGGTTGCATCAATGGCGGTCCGCAATGCACGTTCGCCGAGAATGGTGCCGGGGGCGCAGTAAAGGCTGTTGAGAAACAAACGGCTGGACGGCGAATACGGGCTGTAGCGTTGGGTGTCACTGGAGAACATCGCATGCAACGGGCTGATCGCCAGCGCCTCGGCGCCACGCTCACCGGCGACCCGGGCGAGGTCCTCCAGTGCCTGGGTGTCACCAAACCCGCCATCACCGGGGCGGCGCAATCCATACAGCTGCACGCTCAGGCCCCAGGCACGCGGAATCGGGTTATCCACGGCATCGGCCACGCTGTAACAACGGGACGGGGCCACCGCCAGAGTGAAGGTTTGTCCGTCGATGCTGACCTGTTGATAGCCGACCGGCACCAGCCCCGGCAGCACTGCGTTGGCGTCCAGTTTCAGGTTGAGCCGTGAACCGTCTTCAAGGTGGATTTCGCAAGGGGTTCCAGGCTCGAAATAACGCGCCAGGTCCAGGCCCACCCCCACATCGGCGGTGATTAATGGCGGCAAGTGAAGGGTCTGTTGCGCCGCTTGCAACTCCAGCAGGCTGGCGTCGATTTCCTGGGCACTGCCGGCCGGATGGCCAAGGCCGGTCAGCACATTGCGCAACACGGAAGGTGAGACTTTTTGCGGGCGGCCGTTGGCGTCGATCCAGTCGACGGCGAGGCCGGCACGGCTGGCCAGGATTTCCAGTTGCGCATCACTCATGGACGCTCTCCAAACGAGGTAGCAAAGGGGGCTGCGGCGGCGAGGCTGACGAGCGCGCAATACGGGGCAAGGGTGTTTGGGGCCGGTAGGTCGGGGTTCTGTGGCGGGTATTCGAACAAGCGCATGGCATCGTTCTGTGAGGTGTGGACTACAGGCCAGGCGCTGAGGTTCAGGTCAATGCGCAACTGGCTGCCATCGCTCAAGCGCCAGGATGCACTGACCGCGCCTTCGCCCAGCACATCGGTGCCCAATGCCTGGGCGCCCGGCAGGTGCGGGATGATGTGCCGGTGACGGATCTGCAACAGTCGGCGATACAGGTCGTGCATCTCGCAATGGCCGGTCGATGGCAGGACCGGGCGGGACGCTGCAAACGTCTGCGGATCATTCGGGTCCGGAATGTGTTCGCGTTGACGCGGGTCGGCAAAGGCGCTGAACGCCGCGAACTCGTTGCGTCGGCCGTCGCGAACCTGCTTGGCCAATTCACCGTGATGGCTGGTGAAGAACAGGAAGGGTTGCTCGACGGCAAACTCGTCGCCCATGAACAGCAGCGGAATCATCGGCGACAACAGCAGCAACACCGTGGCGGCCCGCAGCGCTTGCGGGTGGGCGAGTTGATGCAGGCGCTCGCCGAAGGCCCGGTTGCCGATCTGGTCATGGTTCTGCAAAAACAGGATGAATGCACTGGGCGGCAGATGCCCGCTGGGTTCACCCCGCGCCACACCATGGCGATTGAGATGGCCCTGGAACACGAAACCCTGGCTCAGGCAGCGCGCCAGTTGTTCGGTGGGGTTTTGCGCGTAGTCGGCGTAATAGGCGTCGGTTTCGCCGGTCAGCAATACGTGCAGAGCGTTGTGGCCGTCGTCATTCCATTGCGCGTCGTAACCCTGTTCGAGCAGGCTGGCCTGGTTGTGTTCGTTCTCGACCATCAGCCAGACATACCGCGCCGGTCCCGTCTGCTCGCGCACCCGTTGCGCCAGTTCCTGGAGGAAATCCGGGTCTTCGATGGCGTGCACCGCGTCCAGGCGCAAGCCGTCGAAACGGTATTCCAGCAGCCACATCAGTGCGTTTTCGATGAAGAAGTCCCGTACTTCGCGCCGGCGGAAGTCGATGGCCGCGCCCCACGGCGTGTGTTGGTCTTCGCGAAAAAAGCCCTGAGCATAACGATGCAGGTAATTGCCGTCCGGGCCGAAGTGGTTGTAGACCACGTCGAGAATCACCGCCAGGCCGTGGCCATGGGCGGTGTCGATCAAGTGCTTGAGCTGCTCGGGAGAACCGTATGAAGCCTGGGGCGCATAGGGCAGGACGCCGTCATAACCCCAATTACGCTCGCCGGGAAACTGTGCGACGGGCATCAGTTCGATCGCGGTGACACCCAGTTCGACCAAGCGTGCCAGATGCTGCTCGACGGCACTGAAGCCGCCGAGCGTACCGACATGCAGTTCGTAGATCACCGCCTCGTTCCACGGTCGCCCCAGCCAGGCGCTGTGTTGCCACGCATAGGCCAGCGGATCGACCACCACACTGGGCTGGTCAATATCGCCGGCCTGAGCGCGGGAGGCGGGGTCGGGCACCTCCAGCTCGCCGTCGATGCTGTAGCGGTAACGCGTGCCTGCCGCGCATCGGGTGTTGCTCACGAACCAGCCGTCGGCCTGGGGCAGCAACGGCAAGGACTGTCCATTTTCCAGTTCGACACTGACGTAGAACGCATCTGGCGCCCACAACGCGAATCTCGTGTGCTCTGCGTCCAGCATGAATGCGCCGTGAGGCCAGGTCTCAAGGGTCCGTAACGGCATCTTGAAAGCCTCTTACTGTTTGTTCGATTTCCCCAACGCTTTCGCCACAAGTTGCTCATAGAGCTCTGCGTAGGGCTCGACCGCCTTGCACCAGTTGAACGGCGCGGCCATGGCCCGGCAGCGCATGGCGTGCAGCAGGTCGGGAAAGGCGAACACCTTGAACGCACGACTCAGGGCTTCCTGATAGCTCTGCACCGTGGATTCATCGAACAGGAAACCGGTCACGCCGTTTTCGATGGTGTCGGCCAGGCCACCGGTGTTGCGTGCCACCGGCAACGAGCCGAAGCGCTGGGCGTACATCTGGCTCAGGCCGCATGGCTCGTAACGTGAAGGCATCAGCAGGAAGTCGCTGCCGGCGAACATGCGCCGGGCATCGGTTTCGTTAAAGCCAATGCGCACGCCGATCTGCCCGGGGAAACGCAGGGCCAGTTCGCGCATCGACTGTTCTTCTTCCGGCTCGCCACGGCCGATGATCGCGATCTGACCACCGGATTTGACGATGTACTCGGAGACTGCCTCGGTGAGGTCCAGGCCTTTCTGATAAACCAGCCGCGAGACCACCGCAAACAGTGGGCCTTCGGAATCTTCCAGGCCGAACAGCTCGCGGACATGGGCGGTGTTCACAGCCTTGCCATCCCAGTCGCCGATGTTGAACGGGCAGAACAGGTGCGGATCGGTCGCCGCATCCCAGCTTTCATCAATACCGTTGGGAATCCCGCTGAGCAGGCCTTGCTGGGTCTTGGCGGCGAGGAAACCGTCGAGACCGCAGCCGAAATCCGGGGTGGTGATTTCCTGGGCGTAGGTCGCGCTGACCGTGGTGATGTGGCTCGAATAGGCCATGCCGGCCTTGAGGAACGACATCTTGCCGTAGAACTCCATGCCTTCCTGTTGCAGCGCGTGATGGGGAATGCCCAGTTCGGGGCACGAACCCAGGCTGGTCACGCCCTGGTACGCCAGGTTGTGGATGGTGAACAGCGTGGGGGTGCGCTGTCCACGCCAATGCATATAAGCAGGGGCCAGACCGGCCGGCCAGTCATGGGCGTGCACCAGGTCCGGGCACCAGTGGATTTGCGCGAGGTTGGCGGCAATATCGGCAGCGGCCAGGCCGAGGCGGGCGAAACGGATATGGTTGTCCGGCCAGTCGCGACCGTTGTTGGCGCCGTAGGGCGAACCTTCGCGCTCATAGAGTTCGGGGCAGATCAACACGTAAATGACCAGACCGTCGGGCATGTCCATGCGCCCGATCTTGCACGGTGGCAACGCAGCATGACCACCAAGCTCACCGATGATATGAATGGGGTTCTCGCTGTGCAGCACCTGCGGGTACCCCGGGATCAACACCCGCACATCGTGCAGATGGGCCATGGCCCGTGGCAGCGCAGCGGAAACGTCGCCCAGGCCACCGGTTTTCACCAGGTCGGCAATTTCCGAGGTGACGAACAAGACTTTTTTACGGTTCGGATTCTGCTTGGCTGCCGGGGTCAGGGTCCTGGTGCCTGGAACACTGACGGGTTGGGTGTTTGCGGCAGTTACGGCGCTCGATTCGCCGACCTGATGAGCACGCTCTCCCTGTATTTCCAAAGCCGTACTGATCATATGAATCTCCCGTGTTGTTGATCTAATTCTTAGGTCTGGCAAACGGTGTTTCATGGCCACTTCCCGTGGCCGGCGCAAACGCGCTGCGCATCAGTGAGCAAGCGCTGCCCAATGCGTCAAAGCAAGAGGGGTGAATGAGCCATTGCAAAGATTGCACCAGTCGCAACGCACCTTCTTGTCAGAGGACCGATCGGGATTGGAAAAAGTTTCGACTATTTTTCCACTTTGTGACCGACCGGTTTCGTCTTGAGAAAATGAGTCTAGGCCAGAACTTAGAGCGGTAAAGGCCAGATGGCAAAATTGTTCGACAATCGGTTTGTAGCGGTACGGACGTGCCTGATCGAGGTGCAAACGCCCCGACGAAGTGCATGTTTTTTTTCGTTTCAGCCTCAAAAAGTCACCGGGCAGTCACATAAACGTGCGAGGCGTTTTGGTGGTGGTGCACTGTTGTGGTGCGCGCTCGGGGAGTCCCGCATTTGGCCGAACCGCTGCCTTACTGCCCACCTTGGTGCCTTGTTATAGTTCGGACCTTATTTTTGCCCGCAAAAGGATCACTGGCATGTCTCAGTACAGCGCGTTCAACGTCGAACTGGTCGATAAAATCGCCCACGTGCAGATCAACCGCCCGGAGAAGATCAACTCGATGAACGCTGCGTTCTGGAGCGAGATCGTCGAGATCTTCCAGTGGATCGACGATACCGATGAAGTGCGCGTGGTGGTCCTCAGCGGGGCCGGCAAGCATTTCTCCTCGGGCATCGACCTGATGATGTTGGCCGGCGTGGCCAATGAGCTGGGCAAGGATGTCGGCCGCAATGCGCGCCTGTTGCGGCGCAAGATCCTCACCCTGCAAGCGTCGTTCAATGCCGTCGATAACTGCCGCAAACCGGTGCTTGCAGCGATTCAGGGGTACTGCCTGGGTGGCGCCATCGACCTGATTGCCGCGTGCGACATGCGTTATGCCGCCGAGGACGCACAGTTCTCGATCAAGGAAATCGACATCGGCATGGCCGCCGACGTCGGCACATTGCAACGCTTGCCGCGGATCATCGGTGACGGCATGCTGCGCGAACTGGCTTACACTGGACGCACGTTTGGCGCCGACGAAGCGCGGAGCATGGGCCTGGTCAATCGCGTCTACAGCGACAACGCCAGCCTGCTCGACGGCGTCATGGGCATTGCCTACACAATCGCCAGCAAGTCGCCGATTGCCGTCACCGGCACCAAGGAGATGATCAGCTACATGCGTGACCATCGCATCGATGACGGCCTCGAATACATCGCTACCTGGAACGCCGCCATGCTGCAATCCACCGATCTGCGCGTGGCCATGGCCGCCCATATGAGCAAACAGAAACCCGAATTTCTGGATTGATTAACCATGATTCCTCGCTGGACCACCGCAGTACTGGACACCGATCAACCCGGCGGCTGGGCCGTCGCGCGCAGTCCCGAAGGCTTTCTGTTCGATGACAATGGCGCACTGTTCGCGCGCGAATGGCTCAAGCGTCAGGACCTGTCGATTATTGCCGAACATGGCATCGGTCATCTCGATGGCGAGCCGGTCTATCTGCTGGAGCTGCGCAGCCAAAGCGAAGTGCCGGGCTGCAACTGGAAAGGCCTGCGGGCGTTCATGCTTGAAGGCGACCACACGCTCTACAAGGTGCTCGGTTACGCCGCACAGATCGGCACCTGGGCCCGCGAGCACCGCTTTTGCGGTAACTGCGGTCAGGCCATGACTCAGGTGCCGCGCGAGCGGGCGATGTATTGCCAGCCGTGCGATCTGCGCAGCTACCCACGGATTTCGCCGAGCATGATCGTACTGGTGACCCGAGGCGATGAAGTGCTGTTGGCTCGTTCACCGCGTTTTGTCAGCGGTGTCTACAGCACATTGGCGGGGTTCGCCGAACCTGGCGAATCGGCCGAGGACTGCCTGATTCGCGAGGTTCGCGAAGAGGTGAGCATCGAGGTCAGGAACATCCAGTACATGGGCAGCCAGTGCTGGCCGTTCCCGCACTCGATGATGCTCGGCTTTCATGCCGAATACGCCGGCGGCGAGATCGTCTGTCAGGAAGACGAGATCGAGGACGCCCAGTGGTTCAACGTGCACGAGCTGCCGCCGTTGCCGGCGTCACGCTCGATTGCCCGTTACCTGATCGACGTCTACGTGGCGCGGCGTTTAGGCCACGCTGAACCAGTGCTGCCAGGCTAGGCGCACGGTCAGGCCCAGCACCACGGTGATGAACACCGGGCGAATGAATTTCGCGCCGCCGCTGATGGCGGTGCGGGCGCCGAAGAAGGCGCCGACCATCAACGACGAGCCCATGCACAGGCCGATGATCCAGTCCACCTGACCGGAAAAGATGAAGATCGACAGCGCCGCCACGTTGCTGACGAAGTTCATACTGCGCGCCACGCCGCTGGCCTTCACCAGGTCGACGGGGTAGAGCAGCAGGCTGCTCACGGTCCAGAACGCGCCCGTGCCGGGACCGGCCACGCCGTCGTAGAAGCCGAGGCTGAAGCCTTGGGTCGACTGCCACGTTTTCTTGATCGGTGCGTCGCTGTCCAGCGGCGCTTTCGGCGTGCCGCCAAACAACAGGTAAACGCCACAGGCGAAGACGATCACCGGCAGCATTTTGTTCAGCCATTCCGCCGGCAGGTAATGCGCGACCACGGCACCGGTCAGCGCGCCGACCAGGGTGCCGACGATGGCGTGCACCCATTGCGCGGGGTGGAACAGCTTGCGTCGGTAGAAGGTGAAACTGGCAACCGCCGAGCCGAAGGTCGAACTGAGCTTGTTGGTGCCCAGCACCAGATGCGGCGGCAGGCCGGCGGTCAACAAGGCCGGGGTGGTCAACAGACCACCGCCACCGGCGATGGCGTCGATGAAACCGGCAACAAAAGCGACAAGGGCCAGGATGGCCAGGGTGGAGAGGTCAACGCTGAGTTCGAAAGGCATGGGATCGGCTTATTCGGCGGGTGCAGAAAGGGCTGCGGGGAAGGGGCGACATGTTACCTGTAACCTTTGCGTGATGCTTTGTGAACAACACAAAAACCTGTGGGAGCGAGCAAGCTCGCTCCCACAGGGTTTAGCGTGAAGCTGAATTACAAGCCAAGATCCGACAGCCCCGGATGATCGTCAGGACGACGCCCCAGCGGCCAGTGGAACTTGCGCTCGCTTTCCTTGATCGGCATGTCGTTGATGCAGGCGAAGCGGCGGGCCATCAGGCCGTCCTCGTTGAACTCCCAGTTTTCGTTGCCGTAGGAACGGAACCAGTTGCCCGAGTCGTCATGCCATTCATAGGCATAACGCACGGCAATGCGGTTGCCGGTAAATGCCCAGAGCTCCTTGATCAGCCGGTAGTTCAGTTCCTTGGCCCATTTGCGGGTCAGGAAGCCTTTGGCTTCTTCGCGGTTGTTGGCGAACTCGGCGCGATTGCGCCATTTAGTGTCCAGGGTGTAGGCCAGGGACACGCGCTCGGGGTCGCGGGAGTTCCAGCCGTCTTCAGCCAGGCGAACTTTCTCGATGGCCGATTCACGGGTGAACGGGGGCAATGGCGGACGAACTTCGGCATTAGACATTTCAAGTCTCCGTATCAAGTTAAAGTTGAAGCATAGTGTTGCGCTTGATTGAGTTACTACAGGCCCAATAACTTTCGCGCCATGCATTGCGCATTATCGGCGGCACTGTGATCACCCGTTACAAGCGCCACGGTAATGGCACCGTCAATCAGGATCAGCAGCTGTCTGGCCAGCAGCTGCGGATCCTCGGCACCCTGTTCGGTACACAGCTCGCACAGGTAGTCGAGCAGTTTCTGTTTATGCTCTTTGGCGACCAGACGCACTGGGTCTTGCGGGTCGCCGGTTTCGCCACTGGTGTTGATGAAGGCGCAGCCGCGGAAGCCTTCGCAGGCGAACCACGACTTGAGTACGGTAAACAGGTTGAGCAGTCGTTCCGCCGGGGTTTGTGCCTGGTCGACTGCGCCTCTGTACCAGTGCATCCAGCGCTGGTCGCGGCGTTGCAGGGCGGCCACCACCAGTTCGTCCTTGTTGGCGAAGTAGCGGTAAATGCTTTTTCTGGAGACGCCGGCGGTTTTCACCAGAAGATCCATGCCAGTGGCGGCTATGCCACTTTTGTAGATCAACTTTTCGGTGACATCCAGAATGATGTCGCGTGTGTCATTGCTAGTGATTTCGTTCATGTGTTGAACAGTAGAATGATCGTTCTCCTTTGTCAATCGGTTTTTGTGGTGTTTGACAAGTGGTCTTCGCGAGCAGGCTCGCTCCCACATTGAAATGCATTCTCCTGTGGGAGCGAGCCTGCTCGCGAAGGGGACATTACAGACAGTAACAAGACCCGAACCCATCGATGGTGTAAGCTCTCGGGTTCTTCGGATTCGACCCATTGCGAGCCCTATGCCGTTGCTTTTCAAACGCTCCCTGCTGCCCAAACTGCGCAGTTTTCCGCTGACGGCCGATGCCATCGGCATCCTCAGCGGTGCTGCCGAATTCCGTCGTTGTCTGCTGGAGAAAATCGCCAGCGCAACCCGGCGCATTTACATCGTTGCGCTGTACCTGCAACAGGATGAAGCCGGCCAGGAAATTCTCGATGCCTTGCACGCGGCCAAGCTGGCGCGTCCGGAACTGGACGTGGTGGTCGTCGTCGACTGGCTGCGCGCCCAGCGCGGCCTGATCGGTGCCGGCAAGCAGCCGGGCAACTCCGCCTGGTATCAGGAAATGACCCGCACCCACGCAAGTGAAGTGCCGATCTACGGCGTCCCGGTACAAACCCGCGAACTGTTCGGCGTGTTGCACCTTAAAGGCTTCGTGATCGATGACTGGGTGATCTACAGCGGCGCGAGCCTGAACAACGTGTATCTGCACAAGTTCGACAAGTACCGCTACGACCGCTATCACCTGCTGCACAATCGTGAACTGGCCGATTCGATGCAGCACCTGGTGCAGCACGGCCTGGTGGCTTCCAAAGCGGTGCACCGCCTCGACCTGCCGAACCTGCCGACCACTCGCAGCCTGCGCAATGACATCGGTGACCTGCGCAGCCGCCTCAAGCACGCGACATACGACACCACGCGGGGCACCACCGACAGGAGCGGTTTGTCCGTCAGCCCGTTGCTCGGCGTCGGCAAGAACAACCCGCTGAACCGGGTGATCTGCGAACTGATCGCCAGCGCCCAGCAGCAACTGACCATTTGCACACCGTACTTCAACCTGCCGCTGGCGATCATCCGCGAGATCAACCGCGCGCTGGCCCGTGGGGTGAAGATCGACATTGTGGTCGGCGACAAGACGGCCAACGACTTCTACATTCCGCCGAGCGAACCGTTCCGGGTCATTTCGGCGCTGCCGTACCTGTACGAAATCAGCTTGCGCCGGTTTGCCAAGCGTCATCAGCGCAATATCGACAGTGGGCAGTTGAACCTGCACCTGTGGCGTGATGGTGATAACACCTATCACCTCAAGGGCATGTGGATCGACCGGCGCTATACCTTGCTGACCGGCAACAATCTCAACCCGCGGGCGTTTCGACTCGATCTGGAAAACGCCTTGTTGATCGATGATCCCTATGGCGAACTGCTGGAGCCGCGTCGCCATGAGCTGGCAGAGATCTTCCAGCATACCCGGCGAATCGAGCACTTCCAGAACCTGGAAACCCTGGCCGAATACCCGGCGGGCGTGGCCAAGTTCCTCAAGCGCGTGAGTCGCGTGCGGATCGAGCGGTTGCTTTACCGCATCCTGTAAATCCGGTTGGACCTCAGAAAAGCAATCGCGAGCAAGCTCGCTCCCACAGGGGATCTGCGTTGAGCGGGTGGTTTCGGCTAATATGCCCCCCACTCGAACAAGAACAGGGCTTGCCGCGATCCATGTCGGAAAAAGACACCATCTCCATCCAACTGGTGCGTGAAGCACTGTTGCAAAGCTGCGCGCCGGGAATCGCCACGGACGAGGTATTGATCAAGGTTGGCATCGCCCCACAGCTGTTGGGCAGCGCCGACGCCCGCGTTCCGGCCACGGCTTATGCGCGCCTGTGGCGGCTGCTGGCGCGGCGCGGGGATGATGAGTTTTTTGGCATGGACCCACGCAAACTGAAATCCGGCAGTTTTGCGTTTCTGTGTCGCAGCGCCATGCTCCAGCCCAACGTGGCGGCGGGACTGGCCAGCGGCCTGGCGTTTCTGTCGTTGATCCTCGAACACCTGCCGGCACAGTTGGTGCGTCAGCAAAGCCTGGCGGAAATCGTCCTGCTGGAGGACGACAAAGAACCGCGCAGGGCCTTCACTTATTTCACCTACTGGATGATCGTGCACGGCGTTGCCTGCTGGCTGGCAGGGCGGCGGATTCCGATTCTGGCCATCGAGCTGCGCTGCTCGAAACCGGATTTCTGCGATGACTATCAGGTGATGTTTTCCGAGAACCTGCGTTTCGACCGTCCACGCACACGGATGATTTTCTCCGCCGATTGCCTGGATTTGCCGATCAAGCGCAACCCTGAAGAACTCGAGCGATTCCTGGCCCGTGCGCCGGCAAACATTCTGGTGAAGTACCGCGATCCGCAGAGCCTGGCCAGCCGCATCAAACACGACCTGCGCCACCTGCCGGCCGAACACTGGCCGGAAACCGAAGCCCTGGCGCAACGCCTGTGCATGTCGGCTTCAACCTTGCGCCGCCGATTGGCCGAAGAAGGGCAAACCTATCAAGGCCTCAAGGACGGCGTGCGCAAGGAGTTGGCGATTGTCTGGCTGGCGGAACCCACGATCAGCTTCAGCGAAATCGCCACGCGGCTCGGGTTCGCTGACGTCAGTTCGTTCTACAAGGCGTTTCGCAAGTGGTCGGGATCAAATCCGGGGCATTACCGCAGCCTGATTCTCAATGACACCGAGTAAGTTCAGCGGCGCAACGGTCATTTCTTCGCAGGAGTTTTACGGCTGCCAGTGGTCGATCCCGGCAGATTGAGCGTGCCACTGTCCACGAAGCGCATCGTGTTGAACACGCCGCCCGAGAGCTTGCCGTGCAGGATATAAGGCATGTTGTTGAGCGTTTTCATCTGGCTGATGCCATAGGTCTGGCGGATCACCGAAAACGCCGAAACGCTGACCGGCACGCTCACGACGGTGTCGGAAAAACGCCCGATCGAGCCGCTCTCATCGGTGACACCGGAGGCGAATGGCTGGCCGTTGATGTCCAGGTCCAGCGCGACGCCGCTGTAGGTGAGGGTGGTGTCATTGGGGTTTTGCACGCGGATTTTCACGGCGAAACGCATTTCCATGCCCTCGCCTTGCAGGGGCTCGATGCCCACGACGTTGACTTTCAACGGATCTCGATTGGGCAGCGAGGAACAGGCGCTCAGGCAGAGCAGGAGGGAAATCAGGACCGCGTGGACGCTGCGCATGGATGTGCTCTCATCTGAAATGGGCTGAACCGCCAGCGGCTCAGCCCTCAAGCCCGTCTAGCGGTTTGACGGTGCGACCACCGCAGCCTTTGCGGGTTCATCCCTGGCGATCACATCGGGGTTCTGCATCACCTGAAGCACGGAGGCTTCCGGGTCGAATTCGTCTTCCTCCAGCTCGATGAACTCCTCAGGCAGGAAGATATTAAGAACGATAGCGCACAGCGCGCCGACGGTGATGGGCGATTCGAAAATGTTGTGCAGTGCCTTGGGCAGTTCACGCAAGACTTCCGGCACGGCGGCCACCCCCAGGCCCATGCCGACGGAAATCGCCACGATCAGCATGTTGCGTCGATGCAGGCCGGCCTCGGCGAGAATCTTGATCCCGGCCACGGCGACGGTGCCGAACATCACCAGCTCCGCGCCACCGAGTACCGGTTTCGGCATCAACTGCAACACGGCTCCGATCATCGGGAACAAACCGAGTACCACCAGCAAGCCGGCAATGAAAAACGCCACGTAGCGACTGGCTACGCCCGTGAGCTGGATCACCCCGTTGTTCTGGGCGAAGGTCACCATCGGCATGCTGTTGAACACCGCCGCCATGGCCGAGTTGAGACCATCGGCGAGCAGACCGGACTTGATCCGGCGGATGTACACCGGGCCTTTGACCGGTTGCCGCGAGATCATCGAGTTGGCCGTGAGGTCGCCGGCGGCCTCCAGCGGTGAAACGAGGAAAATCACCGCCACCGGAATGAACGCCACCCAATCGAAGGAGAATCCGTACTTGAACGGTACCGGTACGCTCACCAGCGGGACTTMGGGCAGGCTGTGGAAATCCACCTGGCCCAAGAGCCATGCCACCCCGTAGCCCAGGGTCAGGCCGATGACAATCGCTCCCAGACGCAGAAACGGCACGTCCACCCGGTTCAACACCACGATGGTTCCCAGCACCAGCGCGGCCAGGGCCAGGTGACTGGCAGCACCCAGGTCCGGAGCGCCGAAGCCGCCGGCGATGTCAGTCATGGCGACCTTGATCAGCGACAAGCCCATCAGCGTGATGATCGTCCCGGTCACCACCGGGGTGATCAGCATGCGCAGCTTGCCGATGAACTGGCTCAACACCACTTCAATGAACGCGGCAAAAAAACACACGCCGAAGATGGTCGAGAGGATCTCATCGGTGCCGCCGCCCCGGGCCTTGACCATGAAGCCGGCACTGAGAATCACACTGATGAACGAGAAACTGGTGCCTTGCAGGCACAACAGGCCGGAGCCCACCGGGCCAAAGCGCCGCGCTTGCACGAAGGTGCCCAGGCCGGAGACGAACAGCGCCATGCTGATCAGGTAAGGAATTTCGCTTTGCAGGCCCAGGGCGCTGCCCATGATCAACGTCGGGGTGATGATGCCGACGAAACTCGCCAGCACATGTTGCAGGGCGGCGAAGACAGTGGCGGTCAGGTGCGGGCGGTCATCGAGGCCGTAAATCAGGTCGCTGTGGCGTGGAGCAGGGGCTTTTTCGGAGGCGGTCATGGTGGTTTGCGTGCCAGAAGGCGGGCCGGGTCAGAAAATGGAGGCGCAGGATGCCAGAACCGCCCGGCCACGGCAAAAGAACCTCCAAATCAGTGGTTTACAGTCGTGGAGCGAACACCTCGCCAACGCTGCGGCGTTTGGCGTGCAGTTGGCTGGCCTGGATCAACTGCTCGAGGTCTTCGGGCGTGACGTCATAGAACGCCTCCATGTCAGCCAGCGCCAGCTTGAGGTCTTCGGCGGTGATGGCCTGTCGGTCGACCGGCGGGTGATCGGCAGGAATCCTGGCCACCGGCTCGCTGGCACTCTTGGGGTAACGAACGCGGGTCAAGTTGTTGTAGGCCAGGGCGCAGAGCAGCATCGTCGCCGCGCTGAGCATCACCGGTTCAATGGCTCTCCAGTCCATGGCAATGGTTGCCGGATCGGCCAGCACCAGGGTCAGGGCCAATGCACCGGCCGGTGGATGCAGGCACCGCAGCCAGCACATCAGGATCAACGCCATGCCCGCCGCCAGGCAAGCGCTACCGAGGGTTCGGCCCAACACATGGGCCACCAGCAAGGCAATCACCCCGGCGCACAAGTAGCCGCCCAGAATCGACCAGGGTTGGGCAAGCGCGCCTGAAGACACGGCAAACAGCAGCACCGCCGACGCCCCCAGCGGGCCGATCAGGTGCTGGGCCACCTCAATGCCGAACACCTGGCTACAGAGCCACACGCTCATCAGTGTCCCCAAGGCCATGCCGATGGCGGCGCGGCTCCATTCGGTGGGGCGGGTATTGATGGCGGCGGGCAACCAGCGAGCAAGCATTCTGAGAACAACTCCGGCAGAAAAATCGAGGCAAAAAAAGGGCTTAGCTGGGAAACCCAGAAAGCCCTTGAAGGTGTTCCAACTGTTGGGGGAGGAACGCGCACAGTGTGCCGTTCAATTAAGGCGCTGACAAATTCATATTAATGATCTTTCAGTGCATTAATTTTGCTGTAATTTGCCCCGTCGGCCGCTTGTGTAGCACAGCAAACCACCCAGGGCAGCGAGTGCGCTCAAGGCATAAAACATCGTCGGCGCCGGGGTGTGCATCAACATGAAGCCGCAAATCACCGGGCTCAACGCACCGCCAAGCGCAGCAAGGTTTTGCGCACCGTAGTAGCTGCCGCGCAGTTCTTCCGGAGCCAGGGTGTCGACGAAGAGAAACTCGGCCGGGTAAATGATGATTTCACCGAGGGTGAAGATAAACATCGCCACGCACCAGCTCACCAGGCTGTCCGCCAAGCTGAAGCCGATCAGCCCGAGGATGAACAGGCCGGTGCCGGCCACGATCCACTGACGCAGTTGCTCACGCTTGAGAAAACGCCCGATCTGGTACTGCAGCAAGATCACACTGATGGCGTTGCTGGCGAGCAGGGCGGCCATGATTTCCATGGTGTGCTGGGGATTACTGGTCACCAGCAGGTACTGCGACAGGTAAAAGGTAAATCGCCCGTGCACCACGGTGCTGAGCAGGCAACCTCCGGTGAACAGGATCAGGGTGCGGTCGTTTTTCAGGGTGATCAGGGTTTTGAGAAAACTCTGCGCCTGGCCGGTGACAAGCGAGCGCGCCGGGTCCTTCGCGATCCCGGTCATCAGGAAAATACTGAAAAAGGCGATGGCCGCAGCGATCAGGAACGGTGCACTGGCAAAAGCGCCGGCAATCAGCACACCGAGCATCGGCCCGACAGCGTAGCCAATGTTGGTCAGCGTATAGCTCAAGGAAAACGCCTTGGCGCGCTGGCCCACCGGGAGGTTGTCGCTGAGGATCGCTTTCGAACCGATGAGGAACAGCGATGAAGCGGTTTCGGTGACGATCAGGGTGATCGTGGTCAGGTAGAGGTTTTCAGCAAAGGTCAGCAACACCAGGCCGACAGCGCTGGACGCCATCGAGAGAATCAGCAATCGGCGTTTTTCGAAGCGATCGATGATGTAGCCGCCGTAGAGGGAGAGCAGGGTGGCGATGAACACGGCAATGCCGAGCAGCAAGCCAACGTCCTGTTGGTTGAGGCCAAGCTTGTCGCTGACGAACAGCGTGAGCAGCGGACTGGTGATGGCGCGGCTGACGACGATGGTCAGCGAGCAGATCAGCAGGCGGCGGATGAGGGGGGAGTAGCTGGTCACGGCGTGAATGTCCTTATTCGATCGGGCCGGCATCAGCCCGATCGTGAGCGCTACTCTAGCAGTCGGACACTCGGTCTTTGCTACGGGATTTACTGGAGGTGCAGCAGCACGAAATCATTCTTGTCGAACCGCCCGCTCAGTACGGCAGGCAATGCACCAACAGCCGTGCCTTGCAATGTGTTGTATACGTTCAGGTCCATCATCAGCCACGCCGGGCCCTTGAGGGTTTCAAGCTCCGGTGGGGAGTCGGTGAAAACCGGGTGCAGGTCCTGGGGGATGTTGACCATGAATTTGATGGCCTTGGCGTCTTTGCCCATCCCGTGCATCACCAGCGGTGCCGGGTCTTTTTGCACCAGTTCAAAAGCCTCGCGGCTGAAAGTCTGGGTGTCGTAGAGCTGGCGCTGAATGGGCTCGAACTGCAGGATGTAGAACGACCAAAGTGCCAGGACCGCGCAAATGGCCAGTGTCTGTGCCCGCCAGCGAGGCTTCTTGAGTGCTGCCAGGGCGATCACTTGCAGCACACCGAGAATGATGAACAAGGAAGTGAGGTGAGCCACTTCCTCGGGGAATTTTTGCCGTACCACCAGCAATGCCACGATCAGCAGGCTCGGGATCAGCAGCCATAGCCCCTGCATCAACCCCCGCAGCCAGGCAAACAATCGACCCTGCGTGGCGTAAAACGGATACGCCGCCACGATTGCCGCCATGGGCAGCATCGGCAGCAGGTAACGGGCCTTCTTCGCCTGCGGGACGGAAAGGCCGATCATCACGATCAAACCGGCCGCTACGCAGTACTGCAACAGGCGCAAGGCCGGCCCGGCTTGCCGCGGATCTGACAGCGCAATGGCCCCGAGCGCCAGCACTGCCAAAGGCCAGGCCAGCGCGTAGTTACCCATCGAACTGGTGAAGTAATACAACACACCGTTGCTGCCTTCGCTGCCTTCGCTGCCGTCCATGCGTCCCATGAACTGCATGCGAATCACGTCCTGCAAGAACGCCGGGCCGCCGCTGACGTCCGCCAGCCACAACAATAGACTGATGCACACCGCCAGTAGCACCGCTGCCAGCAATCCGAAGACGATCAGCCGTCGCCATTGGCGATCGACCAGAAAATAGCTGCAGAGCATCCCCGTAGGGATGACCAGGCCGATGGGCCCACGAATCCAGAAGCCCAGCATCAGCAAGGCAAAGATCAGAACCCAGCGGCGCGGCGCCGCAAAATGATCGGCTGTGTAACCCAGGTAGAACACACTGAACGCGACAGCCGCCAGCATCAGGTCGAGGGAAACGGCACGGGTTTCGGTGATGAAGGTGTTGGTCAACAGCATCAAGGCGATGCTCAGCAGCGCCCAACGGGTGGAATAGGGCGCCAGCAAGCGGTACATCAAGGTGACGATGACCGCTGCGGCGATGGCGCTCGGCAGCCACGCGGTCAGGCTGGTGACCTGGCCGAACGGCAGTGAAAGCAGCCAGATGAATACCGTGGAAAGTCCCGAATAGTCTGCGTAGGGCTGGCCATAGGTCGTCGGAAAAAACGACGGCCCATTGCGCAGCATTTCCTGGGCGAACAGCACGAAGCGCGAATCGAAACCGATGGCCGCCTGCTGATACATCCCGGCGCAGAACAACAACAGCGCCAACAGACCCAGCGCGAGGGACTGTTGGCGGATGTGAGGGATCATGAGGTTCAGGCGACCACGGATTCGGTCGACCATTGCTGGTAAGGAATCGGCAGTTTGCGCGACTCGCCCCGGCCGATCGGGAAGTAGGTGAAACCGATGCGTGCCAGACGGTCTGCGTCGTACAGGTTGCGGCCGTCAAAGATCACCGGTGCGTTGAGCCGCTGCTGGATCAGCTCAAAGTCCGGCGCCTTGAACTGTTGCCATTCGGTGCAGATGATCAGTGCATCGGCACCGGACAAGACTGACTCAGGCGTACCCATGAGCATCAGTTTCGATTCATCGGGATACAGCTTCTGGGTTTCCTGCATGGCTTCCGGATCGAACGCACGGACATTCGCCCCGGCGGCCCACAACGATTCCAGCAACACCCGGCTCGGTGCATCGCGCATGTCGTCGGTGTTTGGCTTGAACGCCAGGCCCCACAAGGCAAAGGTCCTGCCGCGCAAGTCGCCCTTGTAGTACGCGTTGATGCGTTCGAACAGTTTGTGTTTCTGCCGCTCGTTGATGGCTTCCACCGCTTGCAGCAGGTCGCTGGAGCAATGGGCCTCCTCGGCGCTGTGGATCAGGGCGCGCATGTCCTTGGGGAAGCATGAGCCGCCGTAGCCGCAACCGGGGTAGATGAAGTGGTAGCCAATGCGGGAGTCGGCGCCGATGCCCAGGCGTACCGATTCGATATCGGCACCCAGGTGTTCGGCCAGCTCGGCGATCTGGTTGATGAAGCTGATCTTGGTCGCCAGCATGCAGTTGGCGGCGTACTTGGTCAGCTCGGCACTGCGCAGGTCCATGAACATGATGCGTTCATGGTTGCGGTTGAAGGGCGAGTACAGGTCACGCATCACTTCGCGTACTTCGTCACGCTCACAACCGACGACGATACGGTCCGGGCGTCGGCAGTCGGCCACGGCCGAACCTTCTTTCAAGAATTCCGGGTTGGAGACGATATCGAACTGCAACACGCGCCCGACATTGAGCAGGCACTTGTCGATGTGTGCACGCAAGGCGTCGCCGGTGCCGACCGGGACGGTGGATTTTTCCACCAGAATCGCCGGCTGTTCGCGATGCCGTGCTACCGCTTCGCCCACCGACATCACGTAGCGCAAGTCCGCCGAGCCGTCGTCCCGGGACGGAGTACCGACGGCGATGAACAGCACCTGTCCGTGCTGGACCGCGAATTTTTCGTCGCTGGTGAACTGCAACCGCTTGGCGTCAAGGCCTTCGCGTACCAGGCTGGCCAGCCCGGGTTCGAAAATACTCACGTGGCCCTGTTTGAGCAGTTCGACTTTTTTTTCGTCAACGTCCATGCAGACCACGTCGTGGCCGACTTCCGCCAGTACCGCTGCCTGCACCAAGCCAACATAACCGCTACCAAACACACTGATTTTCATGGGGCACTCCTTAATTCGGGCGCACGAGCAGGTCGAGAGTTGATGGTAATGACGCCGAGGATGACCAATGCCACGCCAAGGCTTTTTGTAAGGCTGAATGTTTCGTTGAACAGCGGCAGGCTGGCGGCCAGCAGATACACCAGCGCGTAACTGATGCTCAGCAATGAGTAGGCCCGGCCCAGGGGCAGGTCCCGCAGGGCGGCGAGCCAGCAGAGCATCGACAAGGCGTAGGCGAAGATGGCCACGAGCACCACGGCAACGGCGGTCAGGTCGATGTGAGCGCTGAGCCATTGTTCGGGTTGTGGCAGGTGACTCATGCTCCAGCGCATGCCCAATTGGGCGGCGCTGACCAGCAACACGCTGCCCAGTGCGAAGGTAATACCGCGACTCAGGTTCATGCCTGTTGCCCCAGCAATGCCACGCCGCCGATCACCAGCGCCACACCCAACCAATGGCGGCGGTCGATGGTTTCGTGGAACACGAAACGTGCAACCAGGGTGATCAGCACGAAGTTCAGGCTCAGCATTGGGTAGGCAATCCCGACTTCCAGGCGTTGCAGCACCAGCAGCCACACCAGCAGGCCCAGCCCAAGAGAGGCCAGGGCCAGCCAAAGCCAGGGCGAGCGCAGTTTTTCCATCCACCCGGAAGGTTTGCCGCGCCAGCTTTCCACCGCATACTTCTGCGCGATCTGGCCCAGGCAGGTCAGCAGGCAGGCGGCCAGTAGCAATAGCAAGCTCATAGCGTCGCCTGAGGGATAATCAAAATCACCAGGTTGCCTTGTTCATACCGCTTGCCCTCTTTGGGCAATTGATCAAGTTCGCGCAGCTCTTCCTCGCCCTTGACCCGCATGACCACACCGACCGAGCCTTGCTGGCGGGCGTCGTGCATCCACTGTTGCACCTGGTCGGGGTCGACGCGCTGCTTAAGCGAATCAGGATAGGCAAGGCCATATTTCAATTCGCCTATCGTGTTGAAAAAAGCCACTTCCGGCCGCTTCACCCGCCAGGACAACGCCGACGCGGCACCCAGGTCGTTGCTCAACAACTTGGCGCTCTGGCCGAGCTCCTGGGCGTGATCGAGGATGAATTGGTCAGGCGTTTTATTGGCGACTACGGAGTTGGGCAGTCCGGCAGGCAATAAACCGATGAGCAACAGGCTGCCAAAAGCCGGGGCTGCCCAGCACTGCAACGGGCGGAAGGCCTGCAGCAGGTTGGCCATGATCCAGCCGATCAAGCCGATGAACACCAACACCAGGTTGTGCAGTTCATGATCGTAAATCGGCTTTTTCAGTTGCAGATAAACCAGGGCCAGCAGGGTGACCACACCCACCACCAGGTTCAGCAGGCCGTTAATGCCCAGGGCGCGGCCTTGCTCCAGCTTCAATCGGTCAGCCAATGCATGGCCGAGCAACAGGGCCAGGGGCAGCAGGCACGGCAGGATGTAGGCGGGCAATTTGCCCTTGCTCAGGCTGAAGAAAAACAATGGCATCCACAACCACAGCAGCAGGAACCCGATATTGGACTGGCGTCGGGTCTGCCAGGCTTGCTTCAGCGCGGGCGGCAGCAATGCAACCCACGGCATGCTGAAAGCCACCAGCAACGGCAGGTAATACCACCATGGCGCATTATGCTGAGCATCGTCCCCGGCGAAGCGACGGATGTGCTCGTGCCAGAAGAAGAACCGCCAGTAATCGGGTTCCTGGGCATGCACTGCCAGGACCCACGGCAGGCTGACGGCGATGGCCACGACGACCGCCACCGGGCCGTAGACCAGCAGTTCACGCCAGCGCTTTTGCCAGAGCATCCAGGGCAGGGCGATCAGCACCGGCAACAGCCAGGCCAGAAAGCCCTTGGTCATGAAACCCATGCCACAGGCGAGGCCCAGCACCGCCCACGCGATCAGGCGTTGACCGCGGGTGACGCTGTCCAGTGCAAACCACAACGCGACCAGGCTCAGATTCACCCAGAAGGTGAATTGCGGATCGAGGTTGGCATACCCCGCCGATGCGGCAATGACCGAAAAGCTCATGTACAGCAGCGCGCAGGCAAAACTCTTGCGCGGTTCGTTCCACATCCGGCGGGCGACCAGGTAGCACAGCAGCACGCTCAAACCGGTGCTCAGTGCCGAGGCGAAGCGCACCCCGAAGAGGTTTTGGCCGAACAGCGCCTGACCGATGGCGATCATCCAGTAGCCGGCCGCGGGTTTTTCGAAATAGCGCACGTCCATGAAGTGCGGCGACACCCAGTTGCCGCTCAGGAGCATGCCCTGGCTGATCTGGGCGTAGCGGGTTTCGTCAGGAATCCATAAGCCATGACTGCCTAGTGGTAGCAGGTACGCCAGCGCCACCATGGCCAGCAATAACGGCAGAGCCCAGCGTTTGCTCATGCGCCTTGCACTCCCAGCCAGCCTTCGCGACCTTCGAGTGCACCGCGTACCACGCGGCCGATTGGCAAACTGCCAGGGGTCTCGGGCAGCAAGTCGCCCAAGGGTTGAAAACGGATGTCCCGCTGACGTGCATCGCTCAGCAGTTGACGGAAATCGTTGGCCATCAGAATCCCTTCTACTTCGGCATGGATCGTGTAGACATTGAGTTTTTCCGGGGTGAACCGGTCCAGGATGAACGTGTTGAAATCCTTGGCGGCGACAGTCGGCCCGACCACTTCGTCGAAGGTCGGCAGGTCCACCGGGATTTGCGGTGCGCCCAGGCGACCATCGGCCAATTGCGGCTGGAACAGACTCAGGCCGCGGCAATCGCTGTTATAGCGAAAGCCGAAACCCTGCTTGGCTTCGATCACACGCTCGTCGGCACGCCAGCCGGCGGACGCCGAGCAGGTGATCTTTTCCCCGAGAATGTCGCCGAGGGTGTCCACGCCACGGCGTATCTGTTCGACCAGTTGTGCGTCGCTCCAGCGCCCGGCGTTGGCTTGCCAGCCGTGGTGATCCCAGGCGTGCAGGCCAACTTCATGCCCGGCATCCCGGGCCTGGCGCATCAGGTGCCCCAGGTCGCGGCCGATCGGTTTTCCAGGCCATGCGGTACCGGCCAGCAGAATGTCCCAGCCATATAGGCCGGCTGCGTTGGAACGGAGCATTTTCCAGAGAAACTGTGGACGGATGAGGCGCCACAAGTGGCGCCCCATGTTGTCTGGCCCGACACTGAAGAAGAACGTCGCCTTGACCTGTGCTTCATCAAGGATTTCCAGCAACCGGGGCACCCCTTCACGGGTGCCTCGGTAGGTGTCGACATCGATCCGCAGTCCCGCCTGCATCAGCGCTTGTCCGCGATTTCGAGCATGGCTTCACGCAGGAAGAAGTCCAGGGTGTTGCCGATGGTTTCGCTCATCTCCACGGTTGGCGTCCAGTCCAGCAGGCGCTTGGCGTTGGCGATGCTTGGCTTGCGGTGCGACACGTCCTGGTAACCGGTGCCGTAGAACGCCTTGCTTTCGATGTCGCGGAAACCGGCGAACGGAGGGAAGTTGGCGCGCAGCGGGTGAGCTTCGAACTGACGCAGCAGCTCTTCGCCCAACTGACGAATGCTGGCTTCGTTCTCCGGGTTGCCGATGTTGATGATCTGGCCGTTGCAGACATCGTTGTCGTTGTCGATGATCCGTGCCAGTGCTTCCACACCGTCGGCGATGTCGGTGAAGCAGCGTTTTTGCTCGCCACCGTCGAACAGGCGAATCGGCGTACCTTCCACCAGGTTCAGGATCAACTGGGTAATCGCGCGGGAGCTGCCGATACGGGCCGAATCCAGACGGTCCAGGCGTGGACCCATCCAGTTGAACGGACGGAACAGGGTGAAGTTAAGACCCTTTTGGCCATAAGCCCAGATCACGCGGTCCAGCAGTTGCTTGGAGACCGAGTAGATCCAGCGCTGTTTGTTGATCGGACCGACCACCAGGTTGGAGTTGTCTTCGTCGAAGTTAGGGTCCTGGCACATGCCATAGACCTCCGACGTCGACGGGAAGATCACGCGCTTGTTGTACTTGACGCAGTAGCGAACCAGTTTCAGGTTCTCTTCGAAGTCCAGTTCGAATACACGCAGCGGGTTACGGGTGTATTCGATTGGCGTGGCGATGGCCACCAGCGGCAGCACCACGTCGCACTTCTTGATGTGGTACTCGATCCACTCGGAGTGGATGCTGATGTCGCCTTCGACGAAGTGGAAGTTCGGGTGGCTGCGCAGGCGCTCGATGGCGTCCGAACCGATATCCAGGCCGTAGACTTCGTAGCGGTCGTCGCGCAGCAGGCGCTCGGACAAGTGGTTGCCGATGAAACCGTTGACGCCGAGGATCAGCACGCGGGTGCGACGCGGGGCACGACCGGATTCGGCACCGCGCAGCACGGAACCGTCCACCAGGCCCAGCTCGTTGGCCAGTTGCGGACCGCTCAGGTACAGACCGTTGTCGTTGCGCTGGCCGGCGTTGATGATCAGCGAGTCTTCACCGCAGGCGATGCGCAGCGGGTCGACGCTGATGACGCGGCCCGGCGCCAGGCCTTCGTTGCCCTTGGCGACTACGGCGCTCCAGACAATCAGCTTGTGCTCGCCCACCGCGCAGAAGGCGCCCGGGTACGGCTGGGTCACGGCACGGACCAGATTGAACAGTTCCTCGGCCGGTTTGGCCCAGACCAGTTTGCCGTCGGCCGGGGTGCGACGGCCGAAAACCGTGGCTTTGGATTCGTCTTGCGGTGATTCGCTGACTTTGCCCTGCAGCAGCGCCGGCAAGGTGTCGCGCAGCAGGTCGGAGGCTGCCGCGCGCAGTTTGCCGTGCAGGCTCAGCGCCGTGTCGCTGCGCTCGATCGCGACCTTTTGCTGGGCAACGATGGCGCCCGCATCGGCGCGCTTGACCATGCGGTGCAGGGTCACGCCGGTTTCGGTTTCGCCGTTGACCAGCACCCAGTTGGCCGGTGCGCGACCACGGTAGCGCGGCAGCAGGGAACCGTGCAGGTTGAACGCGCCTTTGCGCGCCGTCGCCAGCAGCGGTTCGCTCAGCAGGTTGCGGTAGTAGAAGGAGAAAATGTAGTCGGGATCGAGCTTGGCGATACGCTCTATCCACAACGGATGGTTGGCATCTTCCGGTGCATGCACGGCAATGCCGTGGCGGGCGCACAGCTGTGCGACGGAACCGTAGAACGCGTTCTCTTTCGGATCGTCGGCGTGGGTGAACACCGCAGCGATCTCAAAACCGGAGGAGAGCAGGGATTCGATGCCGGCGCAGCCAATATCGTGATAGGCGAAGACAACAGCTTTTGCACTCATGAAGGAACCTGATCTGAAGAAGTGGAAGTGAGGCCGTCGACGGTAACAACGGAAGCGGGGGAGTCGGGCTGGCTACGCAGCACCTTTTCAATGAAGAAGCGCGGACGTGCGCGCACGTCGCTGTACATGCGGCCCAGGTATTCACCCAACAGGCCCATGCCGATGAATTGACCACCGGTGAAGACGAACAGCACGGCGAACAGTACGAAGGTACCGCCACCGGCCCAGCCGGCGCCGAACACCAGGCGCAACAGGATCAGCGCGATGGCGAACAGCACGCCCAGGGCCGCCATGCCGACGCCGACGATGCTCAGCAGTCGCAGCGGCGTGGTGGTCATGCAGGTGACCAGGTCGAACATCAGGTTGATCAGGCGCATGGGGCTGTATTTGGAATCACCGTGTTCACGCTCGGCGTGGGTCACGAGGATTTCCGTGGTGTGGCGGGCAAAGCTGTTGGCCAGGATCGGAATGAAGGTGCTGCGCTCACGGCAGGCGAGCATGGCGTCGACAATGGTGCGACGGTAAGCGCGCAGCATGCAGCCGTAGTCGCTCATGGCCACGCCGGTAGAGCGTTGCACGGCGAGGTTGATCAGCTTCGATGGCCAGCGGCGCAAGGCCGAGTCCTGGCGGTTGTTGCGCACCGTCGCGACGACGTCATAGCCAAGTTCGGCCTGCGCTACCAGCCGCGGGATTTCTTCGGGCGGGTTTTGCAGGTCGGCGTCGAGGGTGATGACGACATCGCCCCTGCACTGTTCGAAGCCGGCCATGATCGCCGCGTGCTGGCCGTAGTTGCGGTTGAGGATCACCGCCACCACCGGGCTGCCTTCGCGGGAGGCGGCGTCTTCCAGGATCTGCGCGGAGTCATCACGGCTGCCGTCGTCGACCAGCACGATTTCATAGGCCTGGTGCAACTGCTGGCAAGCCGCTTCGGTGCGCCGGAGCAACTCAGGCAGGCTTTCCTGTTCGTTGTAGACCGGAATGACGATCGAAACGAAGTTGATTGGGTAAGGTCTCAAAGGCATCTGTCCATACAGTTTTCGATGGCACCGACGACGCGCTCGACATCATCGGTGGTCATGTCGGGGAACAACGGGATCGAACACAGCCGCGCCGAATTCCATTCGGTGTTGGGCAGGTACAGGTTGGGGTAACGCTGGCGATAGTAAGTGTGCAGGTGCGTTGCAATGAAGTGAATACCTGTGCCGACATTCTGTTCCTGGAGCGCTTTCATGAACGCTTCGCGATCGAGCCCGCACCGCTCGGCATCGATGCGCAGGATGAACAGGTGCCAGGCGTGCTTTTGCGAGTAAGTGGGGACGGCCAGCGGTTGCACCGGCAAACCTTCCAGGCGCTGCAAGTAGGTCTGGGCCAATTGAGTGCGCCTGGCGTTGATTTCGTCCAGGCGTTCCAGTTGCACCAGCGCAATGGCCGCGTTGATATCGGCCAGGTTGTACTTGAAGCCGGGTTCGACCACCTGGGCCTGGGGCTTGCGGCCGTGGGTCAGGCGGTCGTAGGCATCAACCCCCAACCCGTGAAACTTGAGCATGCGTACCCGCGAGGCCAGGGCTTCATCGTCGCTGACGAACATGGCGCCTTCGGCGCAGGTCATGTTCTTGATCGCGTGGAACGAAAAGATTGCCGTACCTTTGGCGCCGACGTGACGACCTTTGTAGAAAGTGCCTGCCGCGTGGGCGGCGTCCTCGATCACGGCAATGCCGTGTTTGTCGGCCAGGGCGTAGAGCGGATCGAGATCGAATGCCGCACCGGCGTAATGCACCGGGATGATGGCTTTGGTACGCGGCGTGATCGCTGCTTCGATAGTGGCCACGTCGGTCATCAGCGTGTCGCGGTCGACGTCGACGAACACTGGCGTGGCACCCAGCAGGGTGATCATGTTGGCGGTGGAAACCCAGGTCTGCGACGGCGTAATGACTTCATCGCCGGGACCGATGCCCAATGCCAGCAGGGTGATATGCATCCCGCCGGTGGCCGAGGAAAGTGCCACGGCATGTCGGCAACCGACGTAGTTGGCGAAGTGTTCTTCCAGTGCCTGGTTCTTCGGCCCGGTAGTGATCCACCCGGAACGCAATACTTGCTCGACGGCAGCGATTTCTTCGTCGCCGATACTGGGACGGGAGAAAGGGAGAAACGCCTGACTCATGGGCACCTCAGGGGCTGAAAACGTAAATAGCCTTTGAGGCTAAAAGGGATCCAAAAATCAGCTTAGACGCTAAATCAGAATCTGCGTCAAATCAACTAGTTACCGGATGGAGGCGAAAAATCGTGTCGGTTGACTTTTTTCGCCGTGGCCGGCAGGTTGGGCATCCATTTGGGTTGTGCCGAGTTTACGGAAGGTTATGCCCGATTTTGTGAAAGGAACATGAAAAAACGGTTGGGGAATCGTTTTATCTGAAGGCTATTAAGCCGCTGTTCAGACTTCTTCCGTTTATCGCGTTTTTTAGGAAAAGTCCTACAGCAGTAATGTCTTTTACATCATCGTTATTTCACTTCTTAGTTGTTTCATTGAACTGTTTACATTCAAGGCTGTTTCGTTTGATTGACTTACCTGTTACTGACACACGCTCATCCCTCACCAATCCGCTGACCCTGTATCTGGCGCGGCTGGCGCCGTCCAGCCAACTGACCATGCGCTATGTGCTGCAGGATGCCGCCGACCGCCTGGGCTTCGAAGATCACGATATCGAGGAGATACCCTGGCATAACTTGCAGCCCGAAGACGTGATCGCGCTGGTGGCCACTTTGCGTTCGGATGGTTATGCGCCGAACACCTCCTCGCTGTATGTCAACGCGGTGCGCGGGGTGATGAACGAGGCGTGGCGCATGAGCCTGATCTCTCAGGAACATCTGTTGAAGATGCGTACGGTGAAGGGCATGGCCGGTACACGGCTGTCCCAGGGGCGCAATCTCAGGCGGACGCTGATTCAGGAGCTGATGGCGGTCTGCGCCGCCGATCCGCGACCACAAGGCCTGCGGGATGCAGCGATTATCGGGATTTTGTACGGTTCGGGAATGCGCAAATCCGAATCGGTGAACCTGGAGCTGAACCAGGTCGATTTCACCGAACGCAGCCTGCGGGTGACGGCCAAGGGCAACAAGCAGTTGATCAAGTACGCCCCGGCCTGGGCCTTCGCCAAGCTTGAAGCCTGGCTTGAGCTGCGCCGTTCGTTGCTCAAGGAAGGTGAGTCGGACGACCCGTTTCTATTCAACCGCATCCGCCGTGGCAGCCATATCACCCGTGAGCGCATCACCAAGCACGCGATTTACTACATTGCCCGGCAGCGGGGCGCGCAGGTAGGGGTGAAAATCATGCCCCACGACTTCCGGCGTTCATTCATAACCCGGGTGATCGAAGAGCATGACTTGTCGATTGCGCAGAAGCTGGCGCACCACAGCAACATCCAGACCACGGCCAACTACGATGTGCGCGATGACAACGAGCGGCGTCGGGCAGTGGATCGATTCGATCTGTGAACGATCACATCTCGCTCAGCACATGGGCGTGGCCAATAGTCGAGACCTGAACCGAGCTGCCGGCGGGTGGCGCATACATGCCTGAACTGCGCACCAGCAGTGATCGGCCCGGTTGCTCGTTGCGGGTCAATGGCTGGAGTTCCACTGTCAGTGTGCAAGTGTTGCCGCTGAAGTCCCGATCAGTGACCACGGCCCGGCAACCGCTGGCTTCCGGGTCACTGGGGAGAATACTGGCCAGTTGCAGTTGTTCGGGGCGCAGCATGATCTGCGCCGAGCTGTTGTTGCGGTGGTTGTTGACCGGGATCCGCCCCAGGTCGCAATGGGCCCAACCGGCCTCGATGCGCGCGGGCATCACCACGGCATCCCCCAGAAACAGGGCGGTCTGTTCATCCTCGGGGTAGCGGTAGAGGTCAAGCGGATGCCCTGACTGGACCAATCGGCCATGGCGCATCACCGCCAACTGGTCGGCGAACGACAGGGCTTCACTCTGGTCATGGGTGACCAGAATGGTGGTGACGCCCGCGTCTTCCAGCAGCCGCGCAACCATCTTGCGCATTGCGGCGCGCAATCCGGTATCGAGCGCCGAGAACGGCTCGTCCAGCAGCATCAACCGTGGCTGTTGCGCCAACGCCCGGGCCAGGGCCACGCGCTGTTGCTGGCCACCGGACAATTCGTGAGGCCAGCGCTCGGCCATCTTCGCGTCCAGCGCCACACTGTCCATCAGTTCGGCGACGCGCTGTTGTTTTTCAGTGCCCTTGATGGACAAGCCGAAGCCGATGTTCGCCGCCACGGTCATGTGCGGGAACAGTGCGCCGTCCTGCGGCACATAGCCGATCAGGCGTTGATGGGCCGGCACTTCGTGGGTGCCGTCGACCAGGGTCTGACCATTGAGCGACAGGCGCCCGGCGTCGGGGAACTCGAAGCCGGCAATCATCCGCAGCAACGTGGTCTTGCCCGAGCCGGAAGGGCCGACAATGACCGTGCGACTGCCGCTCGGCACCGACAGGCTGACGTTGTCCAGGGCGCAATGGGCGCCATAGGACTTGTAGAGGGCATTCAATTCAAGAGTGTTCATCGGCCAGCCGTTTTTTTCGATTGGTGATAAAGAAGTCCGGTCAACGGAAGCGACAGCACAACCATCAATAAGGCGTAGGGTGCAGCAGCGGCATAATCGATTTCGCTGGTCATGGCCCAGAATCCGGTCGCCAGGGTGCGCGTGCCATTCGGCGCCAGCAGCAGGGTGGCGGTCAATTCGTTGGTGATCGCCAGGAACACCAGCGCCGCACCGGCGGCAGCCCCCGGCGCGGCCAGGCGCAAGGTGATCAGCCACAGTGCCCGGGCCGGTGAGCGGCCCAGGCTACGGGCAATGTTTTCCAGTTCCACCGGGGCCTGGGCAATGCCTGCGCGCAGACTCACCAGGGCGCGGGGCAAGAACATCAGCAGGTACGCCAGCAGCACGGTGAAGGTGGTCTGGTAAATCGGCCGGGCAAAATGGATGGTGATGGTCACCAGCGCCAGCGCCACGATAATTCCGGGCAAGGAACTGGTGATGTAGTTGCAGCTTTCCAGTACCCGTTGCAGTCGGCCGGGGTAGCGGATCGACAGCCAGGCAATCGGTATCGCTGCGCAGGTGGTCAGCGCCGCGCCCGCGATACCGAGCAACAGGGTTTGCTCCAGCGCGGGCAACAATTCGGCCATGTCCCAGACTTCCACACCGCCAGCGATGAGCCATTTACCCAAGGTGATCAAGGGCACGCCCAAGGCCAGCGCGCAGGTCACGATTTGCAGCGTCAGTGAAAGCAGGGTGGATGCCGGTTTCAGACGCACGACCCGTTGCTCCCGGGCGCTTCCCGAACCGACGCGAGCGTAACGCGCGGAACCCCGGGCGGCGGATTCGGCCGTCAACATCGCCAGGCAACACAAAGCCAGCACACTGGCCAGCATGTGCGCCGCTGCGCCGTTGAAGGTCGATTTGAACTGATCGAAGATCGCGGTGGTGAAGGTGTCGAAGCGGATCATCGCGTACAGGCCATATTCGGCCAGCAGGTGCAGGCCGACCAGCAGGGCGCCGCCGCAGATCGCCAGGCGCAATTGCGGCAACACCACGCGGAAAAACACTTTCCAGGGTTTGAGCCCCATGGATTCGGCGACGTCTTCGATGGCCGGGTCGAGTCGGCGCAAGGTGGCCGCCACCGGCAAATACAGGAACGGGAAGTAGGCGATGACCGAGACCAGGACACCGGCATACAAGCCGTGAATAGGCGGCACAAGGCTGACCCAGGCGTAGCTGTGAACGAACGCAGGCACCGCCAGCGGTGCGGTGGCCAGCAACGACCACCAGCGCCGTCCGGGCAAGTTCGTGCGTTCAGTCAGCCAGGCCAATGTCACCCCCAGCGCCACGCACAAGGGAATCGTCAACAGCACCAGTAACACGGTGTTTACCAGCAGTTCACCGACCCGAGGGCGGAACACCAGGGCCACAACGGTTGACCAGCCTGTCTGCAGGGACACGCCAATAACGTAAGCGATCGGTAGCAGTGCCAGTAATGAAACCAGCACCGACAAACCGATCACCCATACACCGCCACGTCCCGCAAAGACTCCGCGGGATCGTCGACGCAATTGTGCGGGTGTCGCCTCAGCGACCCCCGCAGGCAGGGTTTCAGGCATCAATTTAGAGCAGTCCGGCCTGTGTCATCAGCTCTACGGCTTTTTTACTGTCGAGTTTCGAAGCATCGACAGTCGGCGCATCGAGTTGCTGCAGAGGCACCAGTTTAGGGTTGGATTCAGCGTTCTTGCCCACGGCGTACTCGAACGACTTGCCGTTTTTCAAGACGGCCTGGCCATCCTTGCCGGTAATGTATTTGAGAAACGCCTGGGCTTGTTCTTTGTGTTTGCTGGAAGCGAGGACGCCGCCGCCGGAGATGCTAACAAAAGCGCCCGGATCTTTGTGCTTGAAATAGTGCAGGGCGGTGTTTTTGCTGTTTTCGCCGGTCTTGGACTGATCGACCAGGCTGTAATAGTGGTAGATCACGCCGCTGTCGATCTGCCCGGCATTCACCGCTTTGAGTACGGAGCTGTTGCCACGGTAGTTGGTGTAGTTGGTTTTCATCGCTTTCAGCCATTCCAGCGTGGCGGCTTCACCCTTTTGTTCCAGGATGGCAGCGACGATGGCCTGGAAGTCAGCACCGCCTGGCGACGCAGCCCAGCGTCCTTTCCAGCTCGGATCGGCCAGGTCCATGATCGATTTCGGCAGATTGGCTTCCGACAGTTTGCCTGGGTTGTACACAAATACCGTGGAGCGCGCGGCAATCCCGACCCATTTGCCGTGGGCCGGGCGATAGGCGGAATCAACCTGCTCCAGCGTGGTTTTATCGACAGGCGCAAACAGCCCCGCGTTGTCGACCAGCACCATGGCCGGGGAGTTTTCGGTCAGGAATACGTCCGCCGGAGAAGCCGCGCCTTCCTGCACGATCTGGTTGCCCATCTCGGTGTCATCGCCGTTGCGCAAGGTGACGGGAATACCGGTTTCCTGGGTAAAGCCCTCGACCCAGGCCTTGGTCAGGCCTTCGTGTTGCGCGTTGTACACCACGATGCCGACGGAGTCGGCCGCATAAACCTGGCCAGCGCTCAGCAAGGCGGTGGCCAGCAGGGCCTTTTTCAAGAACGAAGGGATGTTGGGAATCATTCTGCGGGCTGCTCCTGGTGCATTTTTTTGAAAGTCATACGCATTGAAACGCTTGTAAATCAATGCGAATCATTTGCATGTTTTGAATTGCAGGGAATGTAGAGATCCAAATGAGAAAATAACGTAAAAAAAACCGTAAATACATGTAATTTTCATTCAGATTAGCAGCGCTGTGCCCACTGTGGTTCCACTCGTCGATCAAACGATGTCGTCGAGCAGACTATGACGCTGCTCCGGCTGCCTTTTGTCGGATCACCTGCAACTGACAGAAACGACAAAACCCAAGAGGCCGGTTTGGCCACTCGGGTTTTTTACGTCTTGGCTATCAGGGCTGGATTTGCGGGAAGATCAGGACGTGCAGGTTGCCGCGCTGATAGCGTTTTCCGTCGATGGGCAACGCTTCGACTTCCTGAATCTCATCGACGCTGTTGACCCGCATCACCACCCCGACTGAACCCTTTTTCCGCGCTTCGGTCATCCAGTGTCCGACCTCCTGCAGGGTCACTTTGCGCGAGGCGGCAGCGGGATCCTGGAGGCCGTATTTCATTTCACCGACGACATTGTAGAGCGCCACCTCCGGTCGCCTGGTCAGCCACGACAAGGCCGAGGCCGCACCCAGGTCGTTGCTCAGCAGCGAGGTGGTCTGGTTCAGGCTGTCCAGGTGTTCGGAGATAAACCGGTCGGGCATCTTGCTGTCGACGATCTGGTTCGGCATGGCGGCGGGAAGCAGCGCCACCAGCAGCCAGATGCCGAGGGCCGGCATCGCCCATAACGTCAATGGCCGCAAGATTTGCAGGGCGTTGGTGATGATCCAGCCCAGCAGCACGATGAACGCCAGGGACAGGCTGAACATCTCGGTATTCTCGAAAATCTCTTTGCTCAATTGCAGGTACAGCAAAGCAATCAAGGCCGTCGTGGCAATGACGACGTTGAGCCAGCCGTTGAAGCGAATCGTCCGTCCTCGTGCTTGTTCCAGCAGGCTAGTCAGCGCATGGCCCATCAGCAGTGCCAGCGGCAACAGGCACGGCATGATGTAGGTCGGCAGCTTGCCACTGCTCATGCTGAAAATCGCCAATGGCAACAACAACCAGAGCAGCAGAAAACCGCTGACGGGCTGACGCTTGTTGTTCCAGGCCTGGATGAACGTTGTCGGCAACAACGCGGCCCAGGGCAGGGCGGAGACGACCAGCATCGGCAGGTAGAACCACCATGGACGGGCGTGTTGCGCATTGTCGGCGGCGAAGCGGCGTACGTGCTCGTTCCAGAAGAAGAAATTCCAGAAATCCGGCTCCTGATGATGAATGGCCAGTGCCCAGGGCAGGCAGACTGCCGTGGCGACCACAACCGCCAGTGGCCCGTAGCGCAACAGCTCGCCAATGCGACGCTGCCAGACCATGTAGGGCAGGGCGATCACCGCCGGCAGCAGCCAGGCCAGAAAGCCCTTGGTCATGAAGCCCATGCCGCAGGCGACACCCAGGACCGCCCAGGCACTCAGACGGGTACGCGGGGTGCGACTGTCGATGGCAAACCACAGGGAAACCAGGCTCAGGTTGACCCAGAGGGTGAACTGCGGATCGAGGTTGGCGTACCCGGCCTGTCCGGCAATCAGCCCGAAGCTCATGTACAACAGTGCGCAGGCAAAACTTTTGCGCGGATCGCCCCAGAACCGGCGGGCAATCAGGTAGGTCAGCCACACGCTCAGTCCGGTACTCAGCGCTGACGCGATGCGCACCCCGAACAGATTGTCGCCAAAGACCGCCTGGCCGATCGCAATCATCCAGTACCCGGCAATCGGTTTTTCGAAATAGCGAAGGCCCATGAAATGCGGCGAGACCCAGTTCCCGCCCTGCAGCATTTCCTGACTGATCTGGGCATAACGGGTTTCATCGGGAATCCACAGGCCGTGGCTCATCAGCGGTAACGCGTAGAACGCGATGAACCCCAGGACCAAGGCGAATAGCATCCTGCGCTCGCTGGCAGGTGTCGTTGGGGCGTGCAGGCGGGAAGAATGGCCAGCAAAATCTGGCAATGGCTGATTTGACGTCATGTCTCGACCTTGGCGCTGAGATGGCAGGTTGAAGAGTGATGTGCAACTTGCAAGAGAGAAAACCGGAATGATATTGAACGGCGAGAAGTTCAATCACACTTCTCGCTGTTCTGTTCAGGTTTCATTCAGTCCGGCTTGAAATACCTTAGAGTCCAAGTTCTCGATCCGTAGTGATTTCAGTTCTTTTCTTGTAACAGAGTGTTCCAGTCTTCGGCATTCACAATGCCGAGCACTTGCAGTTGGCCATTACCATCGATGTGGACAAACAGCGCGCTGGTGTACTCGGCGTCCTTCGCCGAATGCTTGAAGCCGGTCTGCTCTTTAAAGTCCGCGATGCAACCGCTGTGGGTCATCAGCACCAGGTTGCGGTGGGCCACCTTGTGCGCCACGACATCGTTACGCAGGGTCGTGCCGCAGGTCGCCAGCCACTCCTGGGTCCGTGGGTCGCTGTTGAACATGTAATGCGCGGTCTGCACGGTGCGCGTCACCGGGCTGGTCAGGATGTCGGTTTGCGTCAAACCCAGGCGTGCCAGGCCTTGCCCGACACCGGCGGCCGCTTCACTGCCGACACGGGTAATGCCGTCAGCCGGGCCCAGGCAAGGATTGCTGGAGCGGTCGCACCGCTCGGCATGACGAACCAGCACCGCGATCTCGCCGGCACTCCATTGTTGCAGCAACTGGGCCCGGGCTTGTGCACCTTCATGGGCCAGGTTGGACGGGGATTTCGGCCACAGGATAAAGCCGGCGGCCAGCACGGCGACGGTCAGTGCACCAATGGCCACGACCGATTTAGACAGGCGTGAAGACGGTTTACGCGAGACGGAGTTGACCAAGTTTGTCCACCCATTGGAGCGCCAGGGAAGTGCTGTTAAACAAAACCTGAAACAGCGCGAAAAATGACCGCCGAGACTAAGTTCAGCGAATTGACTGCAGCCCACGTTAAATCTGTGCAGGTGTCGGAGCGGTGAAAGGAATGTGAAAAAATTGCAGCGGGGGGTCGGGAATGTAGTCTTTTAAGTACTGGGAATCATTATCTTTTGATCTTGCGTGGAGTACCGGCGGCAAACGGATGGAATTGTGCGAAGGAATTAACGGCGAACTTGCCGCCGTTAATCCGCAGGGGGGAAACCCGTTCAGGGCGAAGGGCAGCCAGCCTGTGGTCTGGCGGCAGCCTGGCTGATCAGCGCGGCCAGGCGTTTGACGTTGTTTTGCTGGGCAAGTACCAGATCATCGATGTTCGCGCCTGAAGGGGTTTGCAAGGTACTGCGGCAAATGACCCGTACAGGCTCGCTTTCGCTGGCACCGCGCAGGCGCCATTTCACGTCCATCAAGGCGTATTGACCGGGGACCGAGTCAAAGCGCTGCACATCGACCCGCACCGAATACGTGCCTTGTACAGGATGGTTGCTCAGTTGATCGGCCAGCGCACTGCGCAACTCATCCACAAAGGTCGCGCCCCACCAATGTGTTTCCAGGATCGCCAGGCCACTGTTGCCCTGGCGAATGACGATCTGCGCACGATCGACCTGGGGTGGCACACTGATTGTCTCGATCTGAATCACCCCGACCGTGGTCCTGGAGTGATCGCCCACCTGGGCCGGGGTCAGGGTGTGGAATTGAATCGGGTCACTGCGGCAAGCGGCGAGCAGCAACAACGTGGCGACCAGGGTGAACTTCAGCGGAAAAACCATGGGTGATGCTCCTGTGTTCAATTGCGCGGTGGCCCTTGCAGATCCATGGGTGCGGCATTGTTCGGACGGCCGCGAAGCAGCGATTCCGGATGCCGTCCCAGGTAATCCGAAAGATCACGCAAGGATCTCGACGTGCGTCCCAGTTCATCCAGGGTCTGCCCCAGTTTTTCCCGTTGCGGCGAGTCATCGGCCAAGGTCGAACTGGCGGATTGCAGGGTCGAATTGGCGGTTTCCAGCGTCTTGCTGACGTCCGCCAAAGTGGTTTGCACGCCAGGCAGGATCTTGCCGTTGAATTGCATCATGCCTTTGCGCAGTTCGACGAGATTGCCATCGAGATTGCCGGCGATTCGCTCGATCGGCAGTTTGTTGATCTTGTCGACCATGGATTCGAGTTTTTCCTGCAATTGCTCGAGGCTGCCGGGAATGGTTGGAATCATAACCGGGCGTGCGTTTGCATCGAAGGCGACTTTGTCGGCCTTGGGGTAGAAGTCCAGGGAGATGTACAACTGACCGGTCAGGAAATTACCAGTGCGGGCCTGGGCACGCAGGCCGTTTTCGATAAAGGTGCCGATCAGACGCACACTCCCGGCTTCGTCATTGGGATCATGCTGGAGCGCCTTGAGCATTTTGAGGTGGGCCTGGCCCAGGCGTTGCGGGTAAATCACGATGCCGACGTTGATCGGAAAGGAACGTTTTTTCTCGTCGTAATCCAGATTGACCGCCACCACCTTGCCGATTTCCACGCCGAGGAATTCTACCGGAGCGTCAACCTTGAGCCCGCGCAATGCCTGGTCGAAGCGCATGGCCAGGTACTGCGGCTTGCCGTTTGGTGGGGCGAGGGCGGTTTGCTGGTCTTCGAACAGTTCATAGGCGTACTCGGCAGCAGCAGGTTTATCGTCAGGGCTGTAGTCGGGCGCTCGGAAGGCAATGCCGCCCACCAACAAGGAAGACAACGATTCGGTCTTGACCGCAAAACCGTTGGCGCCGACGTTCACGTCAATGCCGCTGGCGTTCCAGAAACGGGTGTTTTCGGTGACGTACTTGTCATTGGGTGCATGGATGAACAACTCGATGTTCACGCCTTTGCCATCCGGGTCCAGTGCATAGGCCACCACCTGACCCACCGGGATCTTGCGGTAGTAGACCGGAGAACCGATATCCAGCGACCCCAGGTCCTGGGTGAACAGGGTGAATCGCTTGCCCGGCTCGCCATAGGTGATGGGTGGCGGATTCTCCAGCCCCATGAAGTTTTTTGCCCGGCCGTTGGCCTGGCCGATATCCGCACCGATGTAATCGCCCGACAGCAGCGTGTCGATGCCGGACACACCGCCAGCGCCAATGCGCGGCCGCACGACCCAGAACTGCGAATCTTCGCGGGTAAAGCTTTCGGCCTGCTTTTCCAGTTTGATGGTGGCGTTGACGCTCTTCTGGTCACCGCTCAGCTCCACATCGGAGACATGACCGATCACGACATTACGGTATTTGACCTCGGTTTTATTCGCGGTCAGGCCGTCCCCGGTCTTGAACGTGACAACGATGGTCGGGCCTTCCTGCAAAATGCTGTGAACCACCAGCGAAATACCCACCAGCACCGCGACGATCGGCACGATCCAGACCAGCGAAACGCTGAAACGGCGGGTCTTGATCGGCGCCGGCCCGGGGGCTTGCGGCCCGTCAGTGGCTTGTGACTTCATCCGTGACCTCCTCATTGTGTGGGTTTTCCCGTTCTTTATCCCAGATCATGCGTGGATCGAAACTCATGGCCGACAGCATCGTAAACACCACAACCAGACCAAAAAACAGAATGCCCGGGCGCGGTTCGATGTCGGCCAGGGCCTGGAATTTCACCAGCGAGGCCACCAGGGCGACCACGATCACATCGAGCATCGACCAGTAACCGATGACCTCGACGAAGCGGTACAGCGTCGACCGTTCCTTGCGCGCCCACTCGCTGTCGCGTTGCACGGTGACCAGCAGCAGCGTGATGGCGACGAACTTGATGCCCGGCACCGCGATACTGGCAATGAAAATGATCAGGGCGATGTCCCAGGCCCCGGCCTCCCAGAACTCCAGCACACCGCTCATGATCGTGCTGTCGGCGCCATGGCCGACCATTTTGGTGTTCATCACCGGCAGCAAATTGGCGGGGATGTAAAACACCAGGGCGGCGATCATGTAGGCCCAGGTCCGGGTCAAGGCATTGGTCTTGCGTCGATGCAAAGGCGCGTCGCAGCGCTCGCATTCGTGAGGTTCGCCAGTCATGTCGCAGGCCAGCCCGCAGGTGTGACACAGGCACAGGTTGAGCTCGTCGGCGTACGGAGGCGTGCTCATAAAATGTCCCATAAATCGCGGATATCGCGCCCGGCGATGCGGATCATCATCAGGCTCAACACAGCCAGGGCAAACAGACCTATGCCGGGCAGCACGTCGAGCAGCCCGGCGAGCTTGATCACCGCGACTATGGCGCCCAGCAGGCAGACTTCGAGCATGCTCCAGGGCCTCAGGGTTTCCAGCCAGCGCATGCAGAATTTGAACCCGGGCGAACGTCGATGGGCGAGGGCGAAGCCCAGCACCCAGATCAACAGCAACAGCTGGAAAATCGGCGCGATGATCATGGCGATTGCCGCCACCATGGCGATGAAGGTGATAGGCCCCAGGCTCAGGGCCAGCACCGAGTCCCAGAGCGTTGCGCTGTTCTTCACGCCTTTGAGACTGATGCTCATCACCGGATAGAAATTGGCGAATATCCAGAGCATCAACGCGGTGAAGGTCAACGCAAGACGCTGTTCCACCGTGAGGCCGTTATAGCGCTGAAGCACGCCGCCGCAGCGCGTACACAGGGTTTTCTGATGTTTGGCGAGCGTGACTTTTTGGTAAACGCTGTCGCAGTGCTCGCAGATGATCAGCTGATCAGTAGATGCCATGGGTCAAGCTCAACAGAAGGCGGGAAGTTCAGAGCACCCCCTCAATATAGAAGTGCCTCGCAATTGAGCAAATCGAAAGTCGAAACAAGGGGATGGGTAGAAGAGGGAATACGCAAAACACTGTGGGAGCGAGCAAGCTCGCTCCCACAGTGGGTAGTGCATGCCGGGCAGGATTGTGTCAGCCCAGCATTTCCCGCATCCGATACCAGAACATGCCAAGGGCCAGCAACGGCGAGCGCAGGGCGCGTCCGCCGGGGAAGGTCATGTGCGGCACGGCGCTGAACACGTCGAAGCCTTTGCTGTGGCCGGCATGGATCGCTTCGCCCAACAACTTCGCGCACCAGTGGGTCACGTTCAGGCCATGACCGGAGTAGCCCTGGGCGTAGAACACGTTCGGGTGCTGGCTCAAACGCCCGACCTGGGGGAAGCGGTTGGCCGAGATGCCGATCTTGCCGCCCCACTGAAAGTCGATGCGCGCATTGGCCAGTTGCGGGAATACCTTGAGCATCTGCGGGCGCATGTAGGCGCTGATGTCCGCAGGATCGCGCCCGGAGTAATGGCACGCGCCGCCGAACAACAAACGCCGGTCAGCCGAGAGCCGGTAGTAATCCAGGCCGACCTTCTGGTCGCACAGCGCGAGGTTGTGCGGGATCAGTTTTGCAGCGGCGTCTTCTGACAAGGGTTCGGTGGCGATGATGTAGCTGCCCGCCGGGAGCACTTTGCCACTGAGTTTTGGTTCCAGCTCTTCCAGATGGGCGTTGCACGCCAGCACCAACGTGCCTGCACGTACGGTGCCACCTGCACAGCGGACCTGCACCGTGCTGCCATGGATCAACTCCAGCACCGGGCTCTGCTCGAAGATCTGCACGCCAAGGGACTCGGCGACTTTCGCTTCGCCCAATGCCAGGTTCAGCGGATGCAGGTGGCCCGAGCCCATGTCTACCAGACCGCCCGCGTAAACGCCGGAGTCCACCACTTGCTCACGGATCTGGCCGGGCTCAATCAAGCGGGTTTCATGGGCGTAACCGGACTCAAGCAATTGGGCGTGCTCGGCCTTCAGCCCGGCAAAGTGTGCCGGGGTGTTGGCCAATTCGCAGAAGCCCCAGCGCAGGTCGCAATCGATGCCGTGTTCGCGGACGCGATTGGCCACCACCTGCACTGATTCGGTCCCGGCGTACTCCAGGTATTGCACGCCATCGGCGCCGATGTGCCTGGCGAAACCGCTGACGTCATGACCGATGCCGCGAATCAACTGGCCACCGTTGCGCCCGCTGGCGCCCCAGCCAATCCGCCGGGCCTCCAGCAGGATCACCGAGAGCCCGTGCTGGGCCAGTTCGATGGCGGTGTTGATGCCGGTGAAACCCGCGCCGACCACGCAGACATCGGCCTCAAGGTCCGAGGTCAGCGCGGGACGCTGCCGCATGCCCCTGGCGGACGCTGCGTAATAGGAGAGGGTGTGTTCCTTGGTGTACTGATTCATTTGTTGGACTTCACTTTGCTCCACGAGCGGGTCATCAAACGCATGATCGACTGCGGCGGCGTGGTGGAGATGTAGAGTTTGTCGAGGACTTCCTGGGACGGATAAACCTCGGGGTTGCTGACCAGCTCAGGGTCCATGTACTGCTTGGCGGCCGGGTTCGGGTTGGCATAGCCGACCGACGCGCTGACCTTGGCAATCACTTGCGGGTCCAGCAGGTTGTTGATGAAGGCGTGGGCTTGTTTCGGATTGCTGGCGTCGGCAGGGATGGCCAGCAGGTCAAACCACAGGTTGGCGCCTTCCTTGGGAATGGCGTAGGCGATGTTCACGCCGTTCTTGGCTTCCTTGGCGCGGTTGGCGGCCTGGAACACGTCACCCGAATAACCGAACGCCACGCAGATGTCGCCGTTGGCCAGGTCCGAGACGTACTTGGAGGAGTGGAAGTAGGTGATGTAGGGGCGGATCTGCAGCAGCTTGGCTTCGGCCTTTTTGAAGTCCTCAGGGTTTTCGCTGCGCGGGTCCATGCCCATGAAGTTGAGGATCGCCGGGAACACTTCGTCCGCCGAGTCCATCATCGACACGCCGCAGGCGCTCAGCTTCTTGATGTTTTCCGGTTCGAACAGCACGGCCCAGGAATCGATGTGATCGATGCCCAGCACCTGTTTGACCTTGTCGACGTTGTAACCGATGCCGTTGGTGCCCCACAGGTACGGCACCGAGTGCGCGTTGCCCGGATCGTTTTTCTCCAGCAGCGTCAGCAGTTTCGGGTCAAGGTTCTTGAAATTCGGCAATTGCTCACGATCAAGCTTGAGGAACGCGCCGGCCTTTACCTGGCGGGCGAGGAAGTGGTTCGACGGCACCACCACGTCATAGCCGGTGCGGCCGGCAAGCAGCTTGCCTTCCAGGGTTTCATTGGAATCGAATACGTCGTAGATCACCTTGATCCCGGTCTTGGCCTGGAAGTCGGCGAGGGTGGTTTCGCCGATGTAGTCGGTCCAGTTGTAGACGCTGACCTGGGGCTGGGCCTGGGTAACGGCACTGAACAGAACCGCCAGCGCGGCCGGGACCACGGATTTCAAAAGACGCATATCGATACCTCTTGGAATTATTGGATTTTTCAGGTGTTCACCACTACCTGTGGGAGCGAGCTTGCTCCGGGCGGCGATCCGACGATGGCGGTTTAACAGTCAACATTGATGTCGAATGTCATGGCCTCATCGCGGGCAAGCCCGCTCCCACAGGGAATGTGTGATGCCTGGGGGAGCGGGGGCCTTATACGCTGAGCATCAGAAACTCACGCTCCCACGAACTGATCACCCGTTTGAAGTTCTCGTGCTCGGCGCGTTTGACCGCGACATAGCCCCGCACGAACTTACTGCCCAGGTAGCGGCCGACGGTGTCGCACTCTTCCATCTGGGTCAGGGCATCTTCGATGGTGATCGGCAGGCGCAGGTTGCGACGCTCATAGGCGCGGCCCTGTACCGCGGCGCTCGGTTCGATGCGCTCGACCATGCCCAGGTAACCGCACAGCAGGCTGGCGGCGATGGCCAGGTACGGGTTGGCGTCCGCGCCGGGCAGACGGTTTTCTACGCGCATGGCGTCCGGGCTGGAAGTCGGTACGCGCAGGCCGACGGTGCGGTTTTCTTCGCCCCATTCGACGTTCACCGGTGCCGAGGTGTCCGGCAGGAAGCGGCGGAACGAGTTGACGTTCGGTGCGAACATCGGCAGCACTTTCGGGATGTACTTCTGCAGGCCGCCAATGTGATGCAGGAACAGCTCGCTCATGTTGCCATCGGCATCGGCAAAGATCGGCTGGCCGGTGGCAATGTCCACCACGCTCTGGTGAATGTGCATGGCGCTGCCAGGCTCATCGCCGACCGGCTTGGCCATGAAGGTTGCCGCCACGTTGTGCTTGAGCGCCGCTTCACGCATGGTGCGCTTGAACACGGTGATCTGATCGGCCAGGTCCAGTGCGTTGCCATGACGGAAGTTGATTTCCATCTGCGCCGGGCCGTCTTCGTGGATCAGCGTGTCGAGGTCCAGGCCTTGCAGTTCGCACCAGTCGTAGACGTCTTCGAACAGCGGGTCGAATTCGTTGGCCGCGTCGATGGAGAACGACTGACGGCCGCTTTCGGCACGACCCGAACGGCCCATCGGCGCCTTGAGCGGCAAGTCCGGGTCTTCGCAGCGCTGGGTCAGGTAGAACTCCATTTCCGGCGCGACAATCGGCCGCCAGCCTTTGTCGGTGTACAACTGCAGGACTTTCTTCAGCACGTTGCGCGGTGACAGTTCGATCGGGTTGCCGAACTTGTCGAAGGTGTCGTGGATCACGATGGCGGTCGGCTCGATGGCCCATGGCACCACGTACACCGCGTCGGCGTCTGGCTTGCAGACCATGTCGATGTCGGCCGGGTCGAGCAGGTCGTAGTAGATGTCGTCGTCGACAAAGTCCCCGGTTACCGTTTGCAGAAGGACACTTTCCGGCAGGCGCATGCCTCGCTCATGCAGGAACTTGTTGGTCGGTGCAATTTTGCCGCGTGCAATGCCGGTCAGGTCGCTGACGACGCACTCGACTTCGGTAATCTTGTGATCTTTCAGCCAAGTGAACAGCTGATCGAAAGGGACATTCATAAAGACCTCGTTATTGGTTTTATTAACGCCAGGAGAGACCGGTTTCATCCGCCGGACACTTCCCCTGTAGCGCGTTGACGACTATCTTGTGCGAGCCTTGCAGTTCCATCTATCCACTTTAAGCAGCACAAAGCGCACCAAAAGAGTGCGCAGGGTCGCCCCATGACAGGTTCCAATTCCCTCCAGGTCCAAGCGTTCAACACCGCCGATGTCGCCGAGCAAATCCGCGCTACGCCGGGCTGGGTGCAGCAATACCAGCAGATGTCGCCGGGGCATTTCGCCGGTAGGGTGCGTTATCTGGATCTGCAGGGCGTGGAGATTTACGAAGAGTCGATGAACACCCGGGTCGAGCAGAATTTCAGCGCGCCCCAGGGCTCGTTGTCGTTCTGTTTCGATCGCGGCGACAATGCGCTGTACGTGTTGAATGGCGAAAGCCGCAACATCTGGATCACTCCGGAGAACTACCAGGAAATCGCCGTGGTGTTCGGGCCGGAGTTTGTACAGCGCCACAGCCTGGACATCGCCCGGCTCGAAGGGCTGTTCATGGCGCCGCTCAACTCCCAGCAGAACGCGCTGTTCTGCCGTTGGCTCAGCGGGACCTTGACGCGGCTGTCGCAGACCTTCGATCCACCGAGCCGCGAAGCGCTGACCCAACAGCTGCTGGAAGATTGCCTGTTCATCCTCGACAACGCGTGTGTTGGTCTCGACCAGGGCGCATTGCAGCGTCGGGCCGGGGAGCGGGCGATCATGAAGCGGGTAGGGGAATGGGCGGCGGACACGCCGGAAGAACACCTCAACCTGCTGGAGCTGTCCCAGGTTGCCGGGGTTTCACTGCGCCAGTTGCAGCATGCGTTCAAGACCTACACCGGCATGGCGCCGACCCAATGGCTGCGCTTGCGCCGCCTCAACAGCGCCCGCCGCGAGTTGCTCAGCCGCACGCCCACGCAAACCACCGTGGCCGAGGTGGCGATGCATTGGTCGTTCTGGCATTTGGGGCGGTTTTCCAGCAGCTACCGCGCGTTGTTCAACGAGCTGCCGAGCGACACCCTCAAGCGAGCGAGTACCATTCAGTCAAACGGTCGCAGCCGACGTTAGAACGTCGGCGGCGTAATCACCCAGATCACCACCGCATCGACATCGCCGGGGTTGCCGTAGCGGTGCGGTTCTTGGCTGGAAAAGCTGAAGCTGTCGCCTTCATTGAGCTGGAAATGGCGTTCACCGACCCACAACTCGAAACTCCCCGAGAGCAAGTAGCCGGCTTCTTCACCGTCGTGGCTGTAGCTTTGCTGGCTGTAGGTGCCGGGCGGGAAACGCGAGTGGAGCATTTCCAGTTGGCGGTTGGCCTGCGGCGTCAGCAACTGGTCGACGATGCCGTCTTCGTAATGCACGTTCAGGCGGCTGTTCTTGCGCACCACCACGCCATCGTCTTCGGGCGCGGTGACCGCTTCACTGGCGAAGAACCACTGGATGGTGACGCCGAGACTACGGGCAATGTTGAACAGCGCCGGAATCGACGGGTAGGCGAGGTTGCGTTCCAGCTGGCTGATGTAGCCAGCGGTGAGTTCGCTCTGTTGCGCCAGTTCCGCCAGGGTCATGCCCCGGCGTTTGCGCAGGCCGCGAATGCGTGTGCCGAGAAAATGCGGTTCGGCGCTGCCTGAGGCGGGCTGGGTCTTGCTGTTGGTGCTCATGGAAAATTCCGAACCGGGGGCAGCTCCTACAGAGAGCGATCATTTGAATGTAAAGCCCCGGAGTATAAACAGCCTTAAAGCTCCCACGCGACTTTCAGGCCTTCATAAATCGCTTCTTCGGCGGTGCGTGGCGCCAGGCAGTCGCCGATGCGGCGAAACTCCACCAGCCCTTGCAGTTCAGCACCCAGGGTATCCACCGGTTGATGGCCCTGGCACAGCACCAGCGCATCGATGTTCTCCATCAACATCGGTTCGCCACTGGCGGTGTGTTGCAGGTACACCGTGTTGTCATCGCAGCCATACAGCCGCGCGTACGGCGTGATCGGTACACCCAGCTTATGCAGCTCGCCGGCCAGCTGGTCGCGCACGTACAGCGGCAGGTTTTCCCCGCAATGGGTGCCATTGACCGCCAGTTGCACCTGATGCCCGGCACGGACCAGACGCTCGGCGATGCCGGGGCCGATCCAGTCGCAGCGCCAGTCGACCACCACCACCGAACGGCCGACCTGTACTTCATCGCGCAGCACTTGCCAGGCGTCCACCACCTGTAATTCACCGCCACGCTCGAAGGCTGGCCAGTAGGGCTCGGCACCGGTAGCGACGATCACCATGTCCGGTTTTTCCTGCTCCACCAGCGCGCGGTCGACCCGGGTATTGCGCACCACGCGCACGCCGGCCAGTTGCATTTCCCGCTGCAGGTTGGTGTTGGCACCGCCAAACTCGCTGCGCCGTGGCAGCAACTGCGCGAGCAACACCTGACCGCCCAGTTGCGAACTGGCTTCGTACAGAGTCACCTCATGCCCGCGCTGGGCAGCGACGGCGGCGGCTTTCATCCCGGCCGGGCCACCGCCGGCGATCATGATGCGTTTGCGATTGTTCGCCGCCCGGCGCTCACCGAAGATCAATTCGCGACCGGTTTCCGGGTGCTGGATGCAGGAAATCGGCAAGCCCTTGTGGAAGTGGCCGATGCACGCCTGATTGCAGGCAATGCACGCCCGCACGTCTTCGACGCGGCCGGTGTCGGTCTTGTTGGGCATTTGCGGATCGCAAATCAGCGCCCGGGTCATGCCGCACACATCGGCCTGGCCGCGAGCCAGAATCAGCTCGGCTTCCTGGGGTTGGTTGATGCGCCCGGTGACGAACAGCGGAATGTCCAGACTCGCCTTGAACGTCCCGGCTTCCCTGGCCAGGTACGCCGCTTCGATCGCCATCGGCGGCACGATATGCACCGCGCCACCCAGGGAGGCCGAGGTGCCGGCGACGATGTGTACGTAATCAAGCTGCGCTTGCAGTGACTGCACGGCGGCCAGGGATTCGTCTTCGGTCAGGCCTTCCGGGTCGCGCTCGTCGGCGGAGATGCGCAGGCCGACGATGAACTGCTCATCGGTCGCCGCGCGCACGGCTTTGATGACTTCGCGCAGAAAACGCAAACGCTGTTCCAGCTCACCGTTGTAGCCATCGGTACGCCGGTTGACCCGCGGATTGATGAATTGCGCGGGCAGGTAACCATGGCTGGCCACGACCTCGACGCCATCGATGCCTGCCTGATGCAGGCGGCGGGCGGCAGCGGCGTAACCGGCGACGATATCGTCGATCATGGCCTGGTCCAGCGCGCGGGGCATCACCCGGAAACGTTCGTTGGGCACCGACGATGCGGAATAAGCCACCGCCAGCAGGCCATCGCTGGACTCCATGATCTCCCGTCCCGGATGGAACACCTGGGACAACACCACGGTGCCGTGGGCATGGCAGGTTTGCGCCAGTTTGCGGTAGCCCTCGATGCACGCATCGTCGGTGGCCATCAGCACGTGGGAGGTGTAGCGCGCACTGTCATGCACGCCGGCCACTTGCAGCACGATCAGCCCGGCACCGCCTTCGGCACGCGCCCGGTGATAGGCGATCAATTGTTCATTGACCAGGTTGTCAGTGGGCATCGAGGTGTCGTGCCCGCTGGACATGATGCGGTTCTTCAGGCGCTTGCCACGGATCTCCAGGGGTTCGAACAGGTGCGCGAAGGCGGGTGTCGAGATCGGCATGGTGCGGGTACTCCAGGCAGGCTGAAGCCGAAACGCCGGGCTTCGGCATTGTTATTATTTTGCTATAGAAATTTACCTGTAGTAAAAAATCAATATATTTATTTACTGTCGGAGGGATTCAACAAGGCGCCCACTCGTCGTTGGCGGATACATCCAAGCGGCAGGTTATCGTGGGATAAGCCCCTGGTCAGGAGCCTTTGACGTGGTCGCGCTAGGGTTTCACAGGGCTGGAGCTGGCAGTCACGAGACAAGGCTGGATGACTTGCTTCAACCCGTCATTGTTTTCCGGCAATGAAAATATTGCAGTCAATGGCTTGGCGCCCGCGTTTGCCGGGGCTAACGAAAGCTTCAGTAGTTGGCCGCGTGACGCGTCGCTCGCCCAGTAGGCCAACTCATCGCGTGGAATGCGCGTATCGATCGCGAAGATGGTACCGACCTGGAAAGCCCCGCCGTAAGTCCAGATACCAGATACCCGGTGATCGACGGTGGTGCGCTTTCCAGTAGTGATGTGCAATGGCCCGTTTGCAGTGGCATCCGGACCTTCAAATGGATCGCTGTCAAAACCCAGTGCGGCGGGTGCGATCTGCAGCGTAAGACCGGCGCCTTGAGTTTGCGGGTGACAACTGACCAGCAGGGTGGCATTGACGTGATAATCGCCGTAAGCGCTGTCGCCATAGGTGCGGGCGGTCAGCATGGGGTTATCGGCATAAGGTTGCTCCAGCAACCATACGGGGTGCGCAGAGCGGATCAGCTGAATTCCGTCGGCTGACTTTTCACCTGCCTGCGCATAAGCATCGAATGGTGGAAAACAAACGGCAGTCAGCAACGTAACGCAAAGGGCCAGGATAAAGTGAAGTGGGCGAAACATAAGGGGGATCTTCCGCAAGCTGGATTTTCCAGAGTAGTGGGAAATCAAACTCCCGTCCTATCGATTCAAATGAGTAAATTTTTCAACCGTGTTGGGGCGCAAAGCCAACCTTTTCGGGGTAGAAAACTCAAGTGCAAGTGCATGTCAGCGGCTGGACGCCTGTGCACATCCAGCCTTACAGGCTGCCTGCCGATCAGTCTGGAGAACCACAACAATGAACAGAATCGCCACCCATCTGGCCCTCGGGCGCAGCGCCACCGAGCAGCGTTTGCGTGAGGAACTGGCGGCCTGTTACCGCTTGATTGCGCACTTTCGCATGACCGATCTGATCTTCACCCACATCTCGGTGCGCATTCCGGGACCGGAGCATCACTTTCTGATCAACCCTTACGGGCTGATGTTCGACGAAATCACCGCGTCCAATCTGGTGAAAATCGACCTCGATGGCCATGCTGTGGAGCCGTCGCCGTACCTGGTGAACCCGGCCGGCTTTGTGATCCACAGCGCCATCCATGGCGCCCGCGAAGATGCGCAATGCGTGCTGCATACCCACACCAAATCCGGGTGCGCGGTGGCGGCGTTGAAGTGCGGGTTGTTGCCGGTGAACCAGATTTCCATGGAGTTCTATGGCCATGTTGCCTACCACGACTACGAGGGTGTGGCGCTGGACCTGAGCGAGCAACTACGGCTGGTGGTGGACCTGGGCGACAAGCCGGTATTGATGCTGCGCAACCATGGTTTGCTGACCGTTGGCGAGACGGTGAGCCAGGCATTCCTGCGCATGTACTACCTGGAAAAGGCCTGTGAGATTCAGTTGGCCGCCCAAGCCGCCGGTGAAGTCGTTCTGCCGTCGCACGAGGTCTGCGAGCACACCGAACGGCAGTTCAATGCTCCGGGGCGACCGTTGGAGGATGGGGAGTTGAGTGATCCGGATGCGATGCAACTGGCCTGGGCGGCGTTGTTGACGATGCTGGACCGCATTGCGCCGGGTTACCGCGACTGATCCGGATTTTGTGTTGTATGGACTGACGTCATCGCGAGCAAGCTCGCTCCCACAGTGGTTTGGGTTGTTCGCAGATCTTGCGTACGCCCGTTAACCCTGTGGGAGCGAGCTTGCTCGCGATGGGGGCGCCTCGGTTCTCAGACTTACACCCGACTGGAGACTTGGCCCGCTCTTGCTGTACAGTCGTTCAGCTCGCGCACACAACGCGGGCCTAATCGATTGAACCAAGGAGCGTGTCGCCCATGAATCAGGAAGCCCGTTTTTCTCGCATGGAACCGGAGTTGCGCAAAGCCAACCTGATCGAGGCGACGCTGGTGTGCCTCAAGCGTCACGGCTTCCAGGGCGCGTCGATCCGCAAGATATCCGCCGAGGCCGGGGTCTCGGTGGGGCTGATCAGCCATCACTATTCCGGCAAGGACGAGCTGGTGGCCGAGGCCTACATGGCGATCACCGGGCGAGTCATGACCTTGCTGCGCGATGCCATGGAGCAAGCCGCACCGAATGCCCGGGAGCGTTTGTCGGCGTTTTTCCGCGGTTCGTTTTCCGCCGAGCTGCTCGATCCGCAACTGATTGATGCGTGGCTGGCGTTCTGGGGCGCGGTGAAAACCGCCGAGGCCATCAACCAGGCCCACGATCATTCCTATGGCGAGTATCGCGGCATCCTGCGCAAGGTGCTGGCAGAACTGGCCCGGGAGGAAGGCTGGGAAAATTTCGACGCCGACCTTGCCGCCATCAGCCTCAGCGCCTTGCTCGACGGCTTGTGGCTGGAGTCCGGGCTGAACCCCGGCACCTTCACCCCGGAGCAGGGCATCCAGATTTGCGAGGCCTGGGTCGATGGTTTGCAGGCCGGCGGACGCCAGCGCTTTTGCGTGCAGACGAGCGACTGTTGATCAGTCGTTCAGCAATCGATACTCTCTGGCGCCGATGCAGGAAAACACTCTAATAAGAAACTGGCCTTCGGGCCTATGCCGGACACAAAGCGATGACTCCTCGGGTATTGATCGTCGATGACGATCCGCTGATTCGCGATCTGCTGCACGCCTACCTGTCCCAGGAAGGCTACGACGTCCACTGCGCCGCCACGGCGGAACTGGCGGAAACCTTCCTGGCCAGCCAGAGCGTCGACCTGGTGATGCTCGACATCCGCCTGCCGGGCAAGGATGGCCTGACCCTGACCCGCGAACTGCGGGTGCGGTCGGAGGTCGGGATCATCCTGATCACCGGGCGCAACGACGAAATCGACCGCATCGTCGGCCTCGAATGCGGCGCCGATGACTACGTGATCAAACCCCTCAATCCAAGGGAGTTGGTGTCCCGGGCGAAAAACCTGATTCGCCGGGTACGTCATGCGCAAACGCCAGCGCCTGCCGTCGCGGTGGCCAAACCGGTCAAGCAGTTCGCCGACTGGTCACTGGACACCGACCGCCGTCGCCTGATCGATGCGTCCGGCAGCGAAACCCTGCTGACCCACGGCGAATACCAGTTGCTCAGCGTGTTCCTGCGCAACAGCGGCCACACCCTCAGCCGCGACCAGTTGATGGACCAGATTCGCAACCGCGAATGGGTGCCCAACGACCGCTCCATCGACGTGCTGGTCGGGCGCCTGCGCCGCAAGTTGCATGACGATCCGGCCGAGCCCCAATTGATCATCACCATTCACGGCGCCGGTTACCTGTTCACCGCCAGCGTGGCGGCCTGAACCTGATGGCGCGATGGCTTTGCCTGCTGGCGATGCTGCTGGCCGGCCATGCCGTCGCGGCGGACAAGGTTCGCTATTGCGATTACCCGGTGTACCCGCCGGTCTCGTGGAGTGATGGCAAGCAGGTGCGCGGCCTGGCACCGAGTGTGGTGAAAAGCCTGTTTGGCCAGTTGGGTTACGAGGTCGAGATGGTGGTGCTGGGCAACTGGAAACGCTGCCTGCTGGACGCCGCCGAAGGCCGGGTCGATGTGGTGCTGGCCTACAGCACCGCGCAACGGGAACAGAGCATGCTGTTCTCGACGGTGCCGGTGCTGCGCGAAGAAGTGGCGCTGTTCATCAACCGCCAGCACCCGGTGAAATTCGAACAACTGGACGACCTGGCCCATTACCGTGGCGGCCTGTTGTTCGGCGAGAGCTATGGCGTGGAGTTCGATCGCATGGTTGCGCGCAACAACAATATCGAATGGGTTTCCGACAGCCACCAGAACTTCGGCAAGCTGATTCGCGGGCGCATCGATTTCATCACCCAGGAGCGGCGCACCGGCCAGCTGTACGTGGAAAACCTGCCCGGCGGCCAGGACATCGTCGCCTTGCCCAAGGCGTTGAGCGTGGATTTTCTGCGGGTTGCCGTATCGCGGCGCTCGCCCTTGGCCGCTCGCATGCCCGAGATCAATGCGCAGTTGCAGCGCATGGTCGATGCCGGTGACATCGAGCGCTGGCTCAATGAGAGTGAAGTGATCTACCGCGACATGATCAACCTGCCGGCGGATGCGCAATGATTCGCGCCCGTCCCGGTGGACTGTTGCGGCGCCTGTTGCTGTTCATTCTGTTGTTCAGCCTGTGCTTCACCGTGCTGGCCAGCAGCGTGCAACTGTACATCGAGTATCGACGGGAAATGCGCGACATCGATTCGCGCATGGAACTGATCCGCGCCGGCTACCTGGCCAGCCTGGAGCGCAGCCTCTGGGATTTGAACCAGGAACAGCTGAACGTGCAGTTGCGCGGGCTGGTGGACTTCTCCGACGTCGCCCGGGTGCATTTGACCAGTGCCGATTTCGATCTGGTACAGGGCAATCCCGAGCCGGTCGGGCCGCTGCGCATCGAGCGCTTTGCCCTGGACTATCAGCCGCCGTCCGGCCCGTTGCGCAACCTTGGCGAGCTGGAAGTCAGTACCGATCTGGGGGCGGTGTACCAGCGTCTCTACGCCACCGGGTTGACCAGCCTGTTGTGGATGGCGGTGTTCCTCTGCGGTCTGGCCATTGCGTTGTCGGGGCTGTTTTATCGACTGGTGACCCGGCACCTGAAGGTCATGGCCGAGTTCGCCCGGCGCATCGCCGCCGGTGAATGGCACGAGCCCCTGCACCTGGACAAGCGCCGCGGCAGCGACGAAATCGACACCGTGGCCCACGCACTGGACGACATGCGCCGGGCGATTCTGCGGGACATCGAGCGCCGGGAAACTGATCGCCTGGCCTTGCAGGACAACCGTGACGAGTTGCTGAAAATGGTCGAGCGCCGTACCGCTAGCCTGATGCGCGCCAAAGACGAGGCGGAAGCGGCCAACCTCGCCAAGTCGCGGTTCCTGGCGACCATGAGCCATGAACTGCGCACGCCGCTCAATGGCATCCTCGGCATGGCCGAATTGCTGCGCGGCGCGCGTCTGGATGCCCAGGACGGCAAACGCCTGGACGCCTTGCACAAGGCCGGCGAAGGCTTGCTGACGATCCTCAACGAGGTGCTGTATTTCGCCAAGCTGGAGGAGGGCGTCAGCCATCCCGAACCAGTGGATTTCTCGTTGCGCCAGTTGCTCGACGAGGTACTGACACTGTTGGAACCGCGAGCGCTGAATAACGACACGATCCTCAGTTGCCGCATCGATCAACGGATTGCCGAGCATCACCACGGCGCCGAGCAGTTCCTGCGCCAGGTGCTGAGCAACCTGCTGGCCAACGCGATCAAGTTCACCGAAGGCGGCGAAGTCAGCGTCGAGGTGGCGCTGCTCACCGAAACGGGCGAGCAGACCGGGCAGCGCCTGCGGGTCAGTGTCACGGACGACGGCATCGGCATTGCCCCTTTGATGCAGGCGAAGATTTTCGAGCGTTTCACCCAGGCCAGCGAAGAAGTCGCGCAACGTTTTGGTGGCACGGGGTTGGGGTTGGCGATCTGCAAACATCTGGTGGAGCAGATGGGCGGCTGCATCGGCGTGGACAGTGAAGAGGGGCGCGGCAGTTGCTTCTGGTTCGAGCTGTCCCTGCAGCCGGCCAGCGCTGTGGTTGAAGTCGTGCCGGTTCGCGCGGCGGGCCCTGCACTAAACATTCTGGTGGTCGAGGACGTGGCGCTCAATCGTGAAGTGGCCAAGGGTTTGCTGCAGCGGGACGGCCACCGGGTGTGGCTGGCCGAAGAAGCGGATCAGGCGCTGCAACACTGCGCGGCGCAGGTGTTCGACTTGATGCTGCTGGACGTGCATCTGCCGGGCATCAGCGGTGTCGAGCTGTGCCGGCAAATCCGCAACAGCGACGGGCCGAACCGCCATACGCGCATTTTCGCCCTGACCGCCAGCGTGCAGCCGGCACTGGTGCGCGGTTATCTGGAGGCCGGCATGGACGGTGTCCTGGCCAAGCCCTTGAAGCTGGAAAACCTGCGCCAGGTGCTGGAAGGGCATGCGCCTGTCGCCGAGTCGCTACTGAGCGATGAAACAATGGACTGGCCGCTGTTGCAGACCCATCGCAGCCTGCTCGGTGCGCAAAAGGTCCAGGGTCTGCTGGCGGTATTGCGTGACTCGATCCTTCAACACCGCGATGCGCTGAATGAAGCCATGGCCGCCGACGACTGCACAGAGGTCGCGCAACTGGCGCACCGCTTGGCTGGCAGTTGCGACTCGCTGGGTTTTCGGGCCTTGGCCAGCACCTTGAGGGCGCTGGAGACCCTGGCGCTGGCAAACGATGAATCGGCGATCCAGCGCATGAGCCCCGCGCTGGACGAGCAATTGCAGCACGCACTGACGACCCTGAAAGGCCTGTTGCAGAGCTGACGTACAAGTTTGTTACGACTTTGTACAACTTCGATCTTTACGGTCAACGCGAACTTACATGGCTTTCCAATAATCGACGCAACCGCCGCAGCGCGGTCTTCGAAGCTTATTGGAGATAATAATAATGAATTGCCGTAAAGCTGATCCCTCCCTGCGCCGTGACGTCCTGTCGCGCGCTGTTCACCTCAACGACTGCTGAGGTGCCGACATGAACGAAAATACTGATCGTAAAGGCATACAGCTGACCCGCGCCCTGAAGAGCCGGCACATTTTCATGCTGTCCCTGGGCGGCGTCATCGGCACCGGGTTGTTCATGGGCTCCGGCGTGACCATCAACCAGGGCGGCCCGATCGGGGCGATTCTGGCTTACCTGGTCGCGGGTTTCCTGATGTACCTGGTGATGGTCTGCCTGGGTGAACTGTCGGTGCAGATGCCGGTGTCCGGTTCGTTCCAGACCCACGCCACAAAATACATCGGCCCGGCCACCGGGTTCATGATCGGCTGGGTGTACTGGATGAGCTGGGCCACCACCGTGGGCCTGGAGTTCACCGCCGCCGGCATGCTGATGACCCGCTGGTTCCCGGCGGTGCCGATCTGGTACTGGTCGGCGCTGTTCGTGGTGGTGCTGTTCGCTATCAATGCCATGGCGACCCGCGCCTTTGGTGAAGCCGAATACTGGTTCTCGGGGATCAAGGTCGCGGCGATTCTCGGTTTCATCGTGGTCGGCGTGCTGGTGATCTTCGGCGTGATGCCCCTGAGCAGCGGCGCCCCGGCACCGATGGCGACCAACCTGATCGGCGATTCGTTGTTCCCCAACGGCCTGTCGGCGGTGTTCGCGGTGATGATGACCGTGGTCTACGCGTTCCAGGGTTGCGAGATCATGGGCGTGGCCGCCGGCGAAACCGATCAACCGGAAAAGAGCATTCCCCGCGCCGTACGCAACGTGGTGTTCCGCGTGCTGATCTTCTACGTGCTGGCGATCATCGTGTTGTCGGCCATCGTGCCGTGGCAGCAGGCCGGCCTGATGGAAAGCCCGTTCGTGCAGGTGTTCGACATGGTCGGCATTCCCTACGCCGCCGACCTGATGAACTTCGTGATCCTCACGGCGATCCTGTCGGTGGGCAACTCCGGCCTGTATGCCTCGACGCGCATCCTGTGGGCGATGTCGAAAACCGGCATGGCGCCGAAAAGCCTGTCGCCATTGAGCAAGCGTGGCGTGCCGCTGCGCGCCTTGAGCATCACTTTGTGCTTCGCGCTGGTGTCGCTGATGACCAGCTTCGTCGCTGCCGACACCTTGTTCATGGTGTTGATGGCGGTGAGCGGCATGTCCGGCACCGTGACCTGGATTGTCATCGCGCTGGCGCAGTACAAGTTCCGCAAGGCGTACCTGCGTGACGGCGGCAAACTCAGCGACCTGAAGTACCGCGCACCGTGGTTCCCGGTATTGCCGCTGATGTGCATCACGCTGTGCTGCTCGCTGTTCGTGTTCCTGGCCCTGGATGAAACCCAGCGCCCGTCGCTGTATTGGGGCTTTGGATTCATTGCGCTGTGCTATGGCGCGTACTTCCTGATTCATCGCAAGCGTCAGGGCGTGTTGGCACCGAGCTTGCCGGCTGCATAACACCTCCAGATAACCACTTCCCCCCTGTGGGAGCGAGCTTGCTCGCGATGGCGGCATCAGGTTCAACATTACTGTTGACTGGTCCACCGCTATCGCGAGCAAGCTCGCTCCCACAGGGGTTTGCGGCGTTCAGTAAATTTGCGACCTGCCTCCTGTCGCCAGTTGTTCGAAGTTGTAACAGCGCCAGCGACCCATTCGCCGCAATCGATAAATAATTCAATAAAACCAATGACATAGAGATTTAATGGGCTTGTTACAGCCCATTCCCCCGCCGATTGCCGCCTTACTGAACACTCGTTTAGTATGGCCTCAAGTCGCATCACCTCAGACCAATCACAATAATTCGAGGATTCCCATGACCACTCAATCGTCGCTGCTCAGCCAGGTCGAAGCAGGCGTTGCCTGGATCACCCTCAATCGCACTGCGCAGCGCAATGCGCTGGACATTCCGACGCTGAAAAACCTGCACACCTTGCTCGACGGTTTCAACGCCGATCCAGCGGTGCGCGTGGTGGTGCTCACCGGCAGCGGCCGCAGTTTCTGTGCCGGCGCCGACCTCGATGAATGGGCCGATGCCGAAGCCCGGGGTGCACTGGAAACCTACGGCTGGACCGAAACCGCCCATGCCTTGATGACCCGTCTGCACAGCCTGGAAAAACCGACCATCGCCGCCATCAACGGCACCGCCGTCGGCGCCGGGATGGACCTGACCCTGTGCTGCGACCTGCGCATCGCCGGGCAATCGGCGCGCTTCAAGGCCGGCTACACCAGCATGGCGTATTCGCCGGATGCTGGCGCCAGTTGGCACTTGCCGCGTTTGATCGGCAGCGAACAGGCCAAGCGCCTGCTGTTCCTGGACGAGTTGTGGGGCGCCGACCGTGCCCTCGACGCCGGTCTGGTCGGCGATGTCTGTGCCGACGATCAACTGCTGACGGTCACCAGCGAACTGGCCGCACGCCTGGCCGCCGGCCCGACCTTTGCCTTCGCCCAGACCAAAAAACTCATGCGCGAAGGCGCCGAACGCAGCCTGGCGGAGCAACTGCAAGCCGAGCTCGCCGCCGGCCTGCTCTGCGGCCGCAGCGAAGACGGCACCGAAGCCCTGCGCGCCGCCATGGAAAAACGCCCGGCACGCTTCATCGGTCGTTGATTCCTCTCCATCTCCCAGAACACGAACAACAGGTAGCAGCATGAATTTCCAACTGACCCAAGAACAAGAAATGTTGGTGGACTCGGTACGCAGCTTCGTCGAGAAGGAACTGCTGCCCTATGAAGAGCAGGTCGATCGCGCCGACGAGGTCTCCCCGGAACTGGCGGCGCAGATTCGCGGCAAGGCGATTGCCGCCGGCTTCTACGCCTTCAACATGCCCGAAGAAGTGGGCGGTGGCGGCCTGGACTACCTGTCCCAGGCGCTGATCGAACGTGAGCTGTCCAAGGTGTCCTGGGCGCTGCACGTGTTCGTCGCGCGGCCGTCGAAAATCCTCATGGCTTGCACCGGCGACCAGATCAACGACTACCTGTTGCCGAGCATCCAGGGTGAAAAGATCGACTGCTTTGCCCTGACCGAGCCGGGTGCCGGCTCCGACGCCAATGCGATCAAGACCCGCGCCGTGCGTCAAGGCGACGACTTCATTCTCAACGGCAGCAAGCATTTCATCAGCCACGCCGGCCATGCCGATTTCGCCATCGTCTTCGCCGTGACCGACACCTACGAACACAACGGCAAAAAGCGCAACGCCGTGACCTCGTTCCTGGTCGACCGCAACACCCCGGGCATGACCATCCGCCGTGGACCGAAGTGCGTGAGCAACCGTGGTTATCACACCTTCGAAATGTTCTTCGACGACTGCCGCGTGCCGGCCAGCAAAGTGCTGGGCGAAGTCGGCAAGGGTTGGGACGTGGCCAACGCCTGGCTGACCGCCGGGCGCGTGATGGTCGCGGCCAACTGCGTCGGTCAGGCCCAGCGCGCACTGGACGTGTCGCTGCAATGGGCGGCGGACCGCAAGCAATTCGGCCAGCCGATCGGCACTTACCAGGGCGTGTCGTTCAAATTGGCCGACATGGCCACGCAAATCCGCGCCGCCGAACTGCTGACCCTGCACACCGCCTGGAAAATGGACCAAGGCACCATGACCGATGGCGAGGCCGGCATGGCCAAGCTGTTCGCCAGTGAAGTGCTCGGCCGTACCGCCGATGAAGCGGTGCAGATCTTCGGTGGCATGGGCCTGATGGACGAAGGTCCGGTAGAGCGCATCTGGCGCAACGCGCGGATCGAACGGATCTGGGAAGGCACTTCGGAAATCCAGCGCCACATCATTTCCCGCGAGCTGCTGCGGCCGCTGCTGCGCTGATCGGCCCGGAGAATTCCCATGTCCCAAACCATTCGTGACAACCTCAAACGCATGCTCGCGCCGCAACACGTGGCGTTCGTCGGCGGTCGCAGCATGGCTCGCGCCCTCAAGCGCTGTGCCGAGGGTGGCTACCAAGGGCAAATGTGGCTGGTCAACCCGCAACACGACAGCCTCGAAGGCGTGCCGTGTGTGCGCAGCGTTGCCGAACTGCCTTGCGGCCCGGACGCGGTGTTCATCGCCACCAACCGCGAACTGACCCTGACCTGCGTCGCCGAACTGGCCGCCATCGGCGCGGGCGGCGCGATCTGCTACGCCTCCGGCTTCGCCGAGACCGGCGCCGAAGGCCAGGCCCTGCAACAGCAACTGCTCAAGGCTGCGGGCGACATGGCCTTGCTCGGCCCCAACTGCTACGGCCTGCTCGACTACCTGCACAGCTCCGCACTGTGGCCGGTGGCCCATGGCGGCAAGGCGGTGGAGAAGGGCGTGGCGGTGCTGACCCAGAGCGGCAACTTCGCCTACAACCTGTCCATGAGCGACCGCTCGCTGCCGGTGGCCTACATGGCCTCGGTGGGCAATCAGGCGCAACTGGGCGTGGCTGAACTGATGGACGTGTTACTCGACGAGCCTCGGGTCACCGCCATCGGCCTGCACCTGGAAGGCCTGAAAAACGTGCCGGGTTTTGCCCGCGCCGCGCACAAGGCGCTGGAGAAGGGCATCCCGATCATCGCCCTGAAAACCGGCGTGTCGCAGATCGGCGCCGAGCTGGCCTTGAGTCACACCAGTTCGCTGTCCGGCTCCGACGCGCTGTACGACGCACTGTTCGACCGTCTCGGGGTGATTCGCGTCAGCGGCCCGGTGAGTTTTGTCGAAACCCTCAAGGCCGCCGCCTGCGGCAACCTGCCGGCGGGCAACAGCCTGATCGCGCTGGCCTGTTCCGGTGGCGACGCCGGGCTGATTGCCGACTACGCCGAACGCAACGACCTGGGTCTGCCGAAACTCGATCAAGGGCAGGTCGGCGAACTCGCGCAAGTGCTGCCGACCTACGCCAACCTGGTCAACCCGCTGGATTTCACCACGGCGATCTGGGGCGACGGCGAAGCCTTGAACCGCATGCTCGACAGCGCGCTGCGCACCGAAGCCGACGCGGCGATGCTGGTGCTCGACTACCCGTCGGAGTTCACCGGCGAGCGCAAGGAATGCGACCTGCTGCTGGAGTTGTACTGCGCGGCGCTGCAACGTCACGGCAAAACCGGTTTCGTCACCTCGGCCTTCCCCGAGTTGCTGCCGGCCCATGCCCGTGAGCGTCTGCACGCCCAAGGCGTTGCGGCGTTGCAAGGTGTTGAAGACGGGTTGGCCGCGTGGGGGCGCATCGCCGGTTATCAGCGCAACCGCCAGGCCTTGTTGGCGCTGGGCGAATCGGCGTTGGTGCCGTTGTGCCCGCAAGCGCTGGAAGGTGAGGGGCGTTTGCTCAATGAATGGGATTCCAAACAGGCGTTAAAAGCCTTTGGCCTGCCGACGCCCAACGGCGTATTGAGCACGCCGGACAAGGCCCTGAAGGACGCCGAAACCCTGGGCTATCCACTGGTACTCAAAGCGGTCAGCGCTCAACTGCCACACAAGACCGAGGCCGGTGCCGTGGCGCTGAACCTCAAGGACGGCGCGGCATTGAGTGCTGCACTGGAGAAGATGCGCGCCAGCATTGCCGCCTACGCCCCGGGCGTGGTGTTCGATCAACTGTTGCTCGAACCCATGGCCAAGCCGCCACTGGCTGAGCTGATCGTCGGCATCAAGCGCGAAAACGATTTCGGCCTCGCGCTGGTGATCGGTGCCGGCGGCATTCTGGTGGAGTTGCTCAAGGACAGTCGCAGCCTGCTACTGCCGACCACCGACGGCGCGATCCGCAATGCCTTGCTTAGCCTGCGCAGTGCGCCGTTGCTGCAAGGTTTCCGTGGTCGCGAGTCTGCTGACCTGGACGCCTTGGTGACGGCGATCCGCGCCGTGGCCGACTACGCCTGCGAAAACGCCGCGCACTTGCGGGAACTCGATGTGAACCCATTGTTGGTCGGTGCCCATGGCACGACCGCGGTCGATGCGTTGATTCGCCTCGGCCAGGAGTGAGGACATGAACATGCAAAGCAAAACCTTGACCGGTGGCCAGGCCCTGGTGCGCCTGTTGGCCAACTACGGCGTCGATACCGTGTTCGGCATCCCCGGCGTACATACCCTGGAGCTGTATCGCGGCTTGCCCGGCAGCGGCATTCGCCACGTGCTGACACGCCATGAGCAGGGCGCCAGTTTCATGGCCGACGGCTATGCCCGGGTCAGCGGCAAACCCGGCGTGTGCTTCGTCATCACCGGCCCCGGCGTGACCAACGCCGCCACCGGCATTGGCCAGGCCTACGCCGACTCGATTCCGATGCTGGTGATTTCCAGCGTCAACCACAGCGCCAGCCTCGGCAAGGGCTGGGGCAGCCTGCACGAGTGTCAGGATCAACGGGCGATGACCGCGCCGATTACTGCGTTCTCGGCAGTGGCACTGACCGCCGAAGACCTGCCGGAGCTGATCGCCCGTGCCTACGCGGTGTTCGACAGCGAGCGCCCGCGCCCGGTGCACATCTCGGTGCCGCTGGACGTGTTGTCGGCGCCGATTGCCCGTGACTGGAGCAATGAGGTGGTACGTCGCCCGGGTCGCGGCCCGGCATCTGCCACCGCCATCGATCAAGCCGTGGCCAGACTGAAGACTGCCAAGCGGCCGATGATCATCGCCGGTGGTGGCGCGCTGAATGCCGTGCAGGAACTGAGCGAACTCAGCACGCGTCTCGCTGCACCATTGTTCACCAGCGTCGCCGGCAAGGGCCTGTTGCCACCGGATGCGCCGCTCAATGCCGGCTCATCGTTGTGTGTGGAACCGGGCTGGAACCTGATCGCCGAGGCCGACGTGGTGCTGGCGGTCGGCACCGAAATGGCCGACACCGATTTCTGGCGCGAGCGTTTGCCGCTCAATGGCAAACTGCTGCGGGTCGACATCGACCCACGCAAATTCAACGATTTCTACCCCTGCGCCGTGGCATTGCATGGTGACGCACAACAAACCCTCAGCGGTTTGCTTGAGCGCTTGCCGACCGACGTGCGCGACGCTGGCGCCGCCACTGCCTCGGTCGCCGCACTGCGCGAAGCGGTCAAGGCCAGCCATGGCCCGTTGCAGTCGATCCATCAATCGATTCTCGACCGCATCGTTGCGGAGCTGCCGGACAACGCGTTCGTCAGCACCGACATGACCCAACTGGCCTACACCGGCAACTACGCCTTCGACAGCCTGGCCATTCGCAGCTGGCTGCACCCCACGGGCTACGGCACCTTGGGTTATGGCCTGCCGGCCGGCATCGGCGCCAAGTTCGGTGCGCCTCAGCGGCCGGGCCTGGTGCTGGTGGGCGACGGTGGTTTCCTCTACACCGCCCAGGAACTGGCCACGGCTGTTGAAGAACTGGACAGCCCGCTGGTGGTGCTGCTGTGGAACAACGATGCACTGGGGCAAATCCGCGACGACATGATCGGCCTGGATATCGAACCCATCGGCGTATTGCCACGCAACCCGGATTTCGCCGCCCTCGCTCGTGCGTTTGGCTGCACCGTGACTCAGCCGCAAAGCCTGGCCGAGTTGCAGACCGACTTGCGCCAAGGCTTCAAGCGCAACGGCGTGACCCTGATCGAACTCAAGCATGCCTGTGCGCATTGATTTGCACTTTAAGGGGATGAAGCCATGCGCTTTTCCGATCTGACTCAACGTATCGCCGGCGACGGCGCCGCCGCGTGGGACATTCACTACCGCGCTCTGGCACTGCGCGAGCAAGGCGCAGACATCCTGCTGTTGTCCGTGGGCGACCCGGATTTCGACACGCCACAGCCCATCGTGCAGGGCGCCATCGACAGCCTGCTGAGCGGCAACACTCACTACGCCGAGGTGCGCGGCAAGCGTGCCCTGCGTGAAGCCATCGCCAAGCGTCATCAACAGCGCAGCGGCCAGTCCGTTTCGGCGGATCAGGTCACCGTGCTGGCCGGGGCGCAATGTGCGCTGTTCAGCGTGGCCCAATGCGTGCTCAATCCGGGTGACGAAGTGATCGTTGCCGAACCGATGTACGTCACCTACGAAGCGGTGTTCGGTGCTTGCGGTGCCGTGGTGGTGCCGGTGCCGGTGCGCTCGGAAAACGGCTTCCGCGTGCTGCCCGAAGACGTCGCCGCGCGCATCACTCCGCGCACCCGGGCACTGGCACTGAACAGCCCGCACAACCCGTCCGGCGCGAGTCTGCCGCGCAGCACCTGGGCCGCTTTGGCTGAATTGTGCATCGCCCACGACCTGTGGCTGATTTCCGATGAGGTCTACAGCGAACTGCTATTCGAAGGCGAGCACGTCAGCCCGGCGAGCCTGCCGGGCATGGCCGAACGCACCGCGACCCTCAACAGCCTGTCGAAATCCCACGCCATGACCGGTTGGCGCGTCGGCTGGGTGGTGGCGCCGCCATCCCTGGCCGCGCACTTGGAAAACCTCGCGTTGTGCATGCTCTACGGCTCGCCGGACTTCATTCAGGACGCCGCCGTGGTGGCCCTGGAAAGCAACCTGCCGGAACTCGAAGCCATGCGCGAAGCCTATCGCCAACGTCGCGATCTGGTGTGCGACAGCCTGGCCGATTGCCCCGGCGTGCGGGCGTTGAAACCCGATGGCGGGATGTTCGTGATGCTCGATATCCGCCAGACCGGGCTCAGCGCCCAGGCGTTTGCCGACCGTCTGCTGGATCGCCACGGCGTGTCGGTCTTGGCTGGCGAGGCCTTTGGTCCGAGTGCGGCGGGGCATATTCGCCTCGGTCTGGTGGTCGGCACCGAACCCCTGCGTGATGCCTGCCAGCGCATTGCCCGTTGTGCTCAAGAACTGATGGAGGCAAAGGTTCATGCTTAATCACAAGACACTGTTTATTGATGGTCGCTGGCGAAACCCGTCGGGGCAGGGCATCGCCGAGGTGATCAACCCGGCCACGGAAGAAGTGGCTGGCAGCGTGCCGCTGGGTGATGAGCGCGATGTCGAAAACGCCGTGGCGGCTGCACGCCGGGCGTTCGATACATGGTCGCGTACGCCGTCCAGCGTGCGTGCCGGTTACATCCGCGCACTGGCCGATCAACTGCGCAACCGTGCCGATGAGATGGCCGCGGTCATCACCACGGAGCTGGGCATGCCGGTGCAATGGTGCCGCTCGGTGCAGGTCGATGGGCCGATCACTGGCCTTGAGCAATACGTCGAACTGGCCGGGCTGATGGACGAAGTGCGCGAAGTCGGCAATTCGCTGGTGATCCGCGAGGCCGTGGGTGTCTGCGCGTTCATCAATCCGTGGAACTACCCGCTGCACCAGTTGATCGGCAAACTCGCACCGGCCCTGGCCGCCGGTTGCACGGTGGTGGTCAAGCCGAGTCAGGAAACGCCGCTGCATGCCTTCCTGCTGGCGCAAATGATCGAGGACATCGGCCTGCCGGCCGGGGTGTTCAACCTGGTCAGCGGCCCGGGCTCGAAAGTTGGCGAAGCGCTGGCCAAGCACCCGGACGTGGACATGGTGTCGTTCACCGGCTCCACCGGCGCCGGCGTTCGCGTCGCGCAGGCGGCGGCGCCTTCGGTGAAACGGGTGTGCCTTGAACTGGGTGGCAAGTCGCCGTTGCTGATCGCCGAGGATGCGGGTCTGGCAGCGGCCGTGCGCTACGGCGTGCAGGACGTGATGATCAACTCCGGCCAGACCTGCACCGCGCTGACCCGCATGCTGCTGCCGGCCAGCCGCTACGCCGAGGCCGTGGAACTGGCGCTGGCCGAAACCCTGAGCCTGCGCATGGGCGATCCCTTCGACCCGCAAAGCTTCCTCGGCCCGATGTGTTCGGCCGGGCAAAAACGCACCGTGCTCGACTACATCAAGGTCGGCCAACAGGAAGGCGCACGGCTGCTGTGCGGCGGTGACACGCCATCGGCTTTCGAGCGCGGCTTCTATGTCAGCCCGACACTGTTCGTCGATGTCGACAACCGCATGCGCATTGCCCAGGAAGAAATCTTCGGCCCGGTGCTGTGCCTGATTCCCTACACCGATGAGGCGCAAGCGATCCAGATCGCCAACGACTCGCCATTCGGCCTGTCCAGCGGCGTCTGGGCCGGCAGTGCCGAACGGGCCTTGCAACTGGGGCGTCAGATGCGTGCCGGCCAGTGTTTCCTCAACGGCGCGGCGTTCAATTATCAGGCGCCATTCGGTGGCTACAAACAGTCGGGTAACGGTCGTGAATGGGGTGAGGAGGGGTTGAACGAATTCGTCGAAGTGAAGGCGATCCAGGTGTGACGGTTGGCGATTCAAACTGTTCATCACCCACGATGTTGCTACTTCACACCTTCAATCGATACGCTGGAAAAAGTCTAAGGAATCACCATGAAAGTACTGATCGTCCACGCTCACCCGGAGCCGCAATCCTTCACCGCCGCCCTGCGGGACCAGGCCGTCGCCACCCTCGAAGCCCAGGGCCACGAAGTACAGGTCAGCGACCTGTACAAAATGAACTGGAATCCGGTGGCCAGCGACGCGGACTTCTCGAATCGGGAAAACCCCGAGTACCTGGTCTATGCCCTGGAACAACGCCTCGGTGTGAAAAGCCAGTCGCTGGCTGCGGACATCCAGGCTGAACTGGACAAACTGCTGTGGGCCGACCTGCTGATCCTCAACTTCCCGATCTTCTGGTTCTCCACCCCGGCGATGCTCAAGGGCTGGATCGACCGGGTGCTGGTGTCGGGCATCTGCTATGGCGGCAAGCGCTTCTACGATCAGGGCGGATTGGCAGGCAAAAAGGCGCTGGTGACCGTGACCCTGGGCGGACGTGAACACATGTTTGGCGAAGGCGCGATCCACGGCCCGCTGGAAGACATGCTGCGGCCGATTTTGCGCGGCACTTTGGCTTATGTTGGTTTTGATGTGCTGGAGCCGTTTGTGGCCTGGCATGTGCCGTACATCAGTGAAGAGGCGCGCCAGCAGTTTCTGGTTGATTACAGCCAGCGTCTGCAGCACTTGAGCGACGACCAACCACTGGTATTTCCGAAGCTGGCGCAGTTTGATGAGAAGCTCTATCCGCTGAGCACCAATGCCTGATTAGCACCGCATACCCTGTGGGAGCGAGCTTGCTCGCGATGACTGACTACCAGCCAATATAGATGTCGACTGACAGTCCGCTATCGCGAGCAAGCTCGCTCCCACAGGGGGTGTGTATTGGCTGCCTGAATCAAGGTGTGTTTAAGGGTTGTTTAACGGCTGTCAGCGTTACTTCCCGCAAGCTACGACGGCTTGCGTCTTTGCCTACAGCTACGCCAGAATCCGCCGGCTTGTGCGCCTTGGAGCCGGGTTCTATCGTTTGCCGGTCGCTGCAAAACAGCAGCGATCGGGTTTGGTAGCCCGGTGTTACAAGGTGCAATGCGTCGCTATCAGCAGCGTTTTTCTGCTCTGCTACATGGTGGCCATGCACAGGGCGTCTTCGGGCGCGCCGGTCCTTGTACCCGGTCTACCAACCTGCGTATGGCCACCACCCAACGTTTGGTAGCGTGAGAGTGATGGCTCCTTTTTACGGTACAAGGAGTTTCACTATGTTCAAAGTCACACCCAACCCGCCGGACACCGATCCGACATCCCCGTACGAAACCCTCGACTCCCAAAAACTCCACGAAGCCGCCGAGCGCGCCCTCGATCATTACCTCAACCCCGGCCCCGGCATCATGGCCACGCCGCGTAAACCCAGTTCCATGTTCATCGTCAATCCCGAACTCAATGTCGAAACCTTACTGGTGCATGCCTGTGAATCGCTGGCGTCGGCCAATGTCATGGCCACCGATCTGGTGGATCATCTGCAAGGAACCAGCCGTAATGCGCTGCTGGGGATTGCGCAGGTGATCATGCTTGGCGAACTGGCGGTGAACCGGGCGCTGGATCAACTCGATCCGCCTGAATAGCCGCAAATCTCCAGATCGCAGAATGACCTGTGGGAGCGAGCTCGCTCGCGATGGCGGTAGGTCAGTCAACTTGGATGTTGAGACTGATGCCCTCATCGCGAGCAAGCTCGCTTCCACAGTTTGATCTTCAGTGCGTTCGAATCCCCGCGCCATTGTTCTGAATACGCAAACACTGAAGTCGCCGAGATTGGAATTGTTGGCGTAGTGGCTGGCTTGTAGCCTCCATTACGCCGAACACCACGATCTGCCAACGATCGGGTGGAGCCCGGGCCAGGGCTCATCAAGACGTCATACCTTGCTTTCGGCCACATGCCCCTTCGGGGGATTGGCGCCTAATAAAAATAAGGAAGGCAGGTATGAGTATTCGTGCATGGGTTTGCGCAGCAACCCTGTTCGCGCCCGTTCTGGGTGCCAACGTTTTGTTTCCCTCTATGGCTCTGGCAGCAGACGATCCCATGGGTTCGCTGGTGCGCAGTGTGTTCGGCGACAGCCTTGAGCGCGAACACGGGATCAAGGTCTACGGCTGGGCTCAGGCCGGTGTGATCTATAACAACAACGGCACGGATGACGTCAGCAAGCAAAGCTTCTTCAATACCGACGAAGGTGTGAACCTCAACCAGTTCGCCCTGGCCGTGGAGAAGAAACCCAAGAGCAATGTGATCGGTCGAGTCGGGCCGTTTCCCGGGCCGATGCCGCAAGAAGCTGACTGGGGTTTCAACGTCACGGCGCTGTACGGCAAGGATGCACGCTTCTTCAAGACCTACGGCTGGGATGAAGACTTGAGCGTGAACCGCAACAACAAGGCCGAAGATCCGGCGTTCACCATTGCCCAGGCGTATGCCGACTTCTACTTTCCGGTGCTCGGCGGTTCGGACCTGATGATCGGGATTTTCCACACACCGCTGGAAAACGAAATCGGCTTCGCCTTGCCATCTCCGGCACCGACTGACTTCTACTCGCACACCTATTCATTCATGCACGGCCCGGCCAAACATGCCGGTGCGCTGTACTCGTTCAAACTGCCTTCGGAACCGGGCGAAAGCATGCTCGGCTTTGAACTGGGCGTGGTCCAGGGCTGGAACAACCTGCAAGATCCCAATCACTCGCCGGATGTGATCGCCAACGTACGCTGGCGCTCGGCGGACTTCGGCACCTGGGTCGACTGGGAAAACATCTACGGCAACGGCGCCGGCGACAGTTTCGCCGAGTGCAGTTGTGGCTCGCCGCTGCCGGCGGGCTCCAAGGATGACGACTACAAGCGCCTGGCGTCTTACCTGACCCTTTCGCAAGTCATCGATCCGAACAACCGCGTGGCGCTGGAGCTGAACTACGGCAAGCAGGAGCAGGGTGCTTTCGCCGGGTTCGCCAACAAAAACGACGCCACCTGGTATGGCACGGACGTGAACTGGTACCACAAGCTCAGCGAAAACCTGATGTGGAACAGTCGCGCCGAGTGGTTCTACACCGACGCCCCGGTCCACGTGATGATGGCCAATATCGACCCGCACACCGGCATTCCCGATCCGACCTGGGGCAGTTTCTACGGCGTGACCACCAACCTGGCCTGGACGCCGACACCCAACGTGCGCCTGCGCCCGGAACTGCGCTACGACATCCATTCAGGCCCCGGCCGCGATGCCTATGCCGACGGCGAAAAGGATTCGCAAGTGGTCGCGTCATTCGACGTCAGTTTCTTCTTCTAAACGGATTTCTCTGGTTTACCCCTGACCCTGCGTGATGGCCCGGCCACGCGTGGCGACCCTGTTCGTCCAGGCTTTTGGAGTACTTACATGACAGACAACAACGATAAAAACCTGTTTGGCCGCGACTTCTCCCGCCGTGATTTCCTGCGCAGTACCGGCGTTGCTGCCGGTGGCGTGGCACTGGCGAGCCTGCCGTTCAACTTTGCCATCGGCAGCGAGCGGGTGATCAAGCTCGGTTATGTCAGCCCGCAGACCGGACCGTTGGCGCCCTTTGCGGCGGCCGACAACTACATCATCGAGTCGCTCAGGCAAGTGTTGAAGAACTCGATCACCGTGGCCGGCAAGGCCTATCGCCTGGAGGTCATCGTCAAGGACAGCCAGTCCAACCCCAACCGCGCGGCGGAAGTGGCGAGCGAGCTGATTCTCTCGGACCAGGTCGATCTGATGCTGGTGTCGTCGACCCCGGAAACCACCAACCCGGTGTCCGACCAATGTGAAATCAACGAAATCCCCTGCATCTCCACGGTGGCGCCGTGGCAGTCGTGGTTCTTTACCCGTGGCGGCAAGCCGGAGCAGGGCTTTGAGTGGACTTATCACTTTTTCTGGGGCCTGGAAGATGTGATCGGTACTTACAGCGCCATGTGGGGGGCGATGCCGTCCAACAAAGTCGTTGGCGGCCTGTTCCCCAATGACGGCGACGGTAATGCGTGGGGCGACCAGAAGCTCGGTTTCCCGCCAGTACTGGCGCAAAAGGGCTTTCAACTGGTCGACCCTGGCCGCTTTCAGAGCCTGACCGACGATTTTTCCGCGCAGATTGCCGCGTTCAAAAAGGCCGACGTCGAGATCGTCACCGGCGTGGTTATCCCGCCGGACCTGAGCACGTTCTGGACCCAGGCCCGGCAGCAAGGCTTCAATCCGAAAGCCGTGTCGGTGGGCAAGGCATTGTTGTTCCCGACGGCAGTCGAGGCATTGGGCAAGGCCGGCAACAACCTGTCGACCGAAATCTGGTGGAGCCCGACGCATCCGTTCAGCTCGTCATTGACCGGCGCCAGCGCCGGGCAACTGGCCCAGGGTTTTACCCAGGCGACCGGCAAGCAGTGGACGCAACCGTTGGGGTTCGTGCATGCCCTGTTCGAACTGGCCGTGGACATCCTCAAGCGCACCGAAGAAATCGGCAACGCCCAAGCTGTCCGCGATGCCTTGCTCAAGACCCACCTCAACACCGTGGTCGGGCCGATCAACTGGAACGGCGGCCCAGTGAAGAACGTCGCCAAGACGCCGCTGGTCAGTGGCCAGTGGCGCCTGGGCAATGACAACAAATACGACCTGATCGTGACCAGCAATGCCACCGCGCCGGCGATTCCGTTGGGCGGCGAGATGCAGGCCATTACGTATTGATCGCGCAACAGGACATGGGTGCACCATGCAACAACCACTTCTGCAAATGACCGATGTACACAAAAGCTATGGCTCGGTGAAGGTCACGGATGCAATCAACCTGACCCTGCAACCGGGTGAAGCGCTGGGCATCATCGGTCCCAACGGCGCGGGTAAAAGCACGCTGTTCAACCTGATCGCCGGTGGTGTCGCGGCCGACAAAGGACAGATCCATTTCGAAGGCCGCAACGTCACCCGCGAACCGGTGTTCAAGCGCTGCCAGCAAGGCATCGGCCGTTCCCACCAGATCCCGCATCCGTTCGTGAAAATGACCGTGTTCGAGAACCTGTTGGTGGGCGCGACCTTCGGTGCGCGGCTGCGTGACAAGGAAGCCAGTCAATGGTGTGCGCTAACACTGGAACTCACCGGCCTGATGCGCAAGGCCAATGTGCTGGCCGGCTCACTGACCTTGCTCGACCGCAAACGCCTGGAAATGGCCCGGGCCTTGTCGACCCAACCGCGCCTGTTGTTGCTCGACGAAATCGCCGGTGGCCTGACTGAGCCGGAATGCCTGGCACTGGTGGAAACCATTCAGGGCATCCACAAGTCTGGCGTCGCCATCATCTGGATCGAGCACATCGTGCATGCCTTGCTGGCGGTGGTCAGCCGTCTGACGGTGATCAACTTCGGCGCCAAACTGGCCGAAGGCGAGCCGCGCAGCGTCATGGCCGACCCTCGGGTCCAGGACATCTACATGGGCATCGGGAGCTGAGCCATGACAACCCCTTCAAACCTTTTGTCCATCGACAAACTCTGTGCCGGTTACGGCGACTTTCAAGCGTTGTTCGACATCAGCCTGAGCCTTGATGCCGGTGAAACCGTGGCGATCATTGGTTCCAACGGCGCGGGCAAATCAACATTCCTGCGCTCACTCGCCGGGCTGATCAAAAATCAGCCGGGCGCCATCCACTTCAAGGGCCAGGCCATCGGTGACCTGGCGGCCAATCAGGTGTTGGAGCGGGGCATCGCCCTGGTGCCGGAAGGCCGCAAGCTGTTTCCCTCGCTGACGGTCGAAGAAAACCTGCTGATCGGTGCCTACAGCAAACGGCCGGGACCGTGGACGCTGAAGCGGATCTATCAGCTGTTTCCAGTGCTGGAAAAACTGCGCAAGCGTCCCGGCACGGCGCTGTCGGGTGGCCAGCAGCAGATGGTTGCGATTGGTCGGGGCTTGATGGCCAACCCACACTTGCTGCTGTGCGACGAGATTAGCCTGGGCCTGGCACCGACGACGATCAAGGACATCTACGCTGCGTTGCCCTCGATCAAGGCCGACGGCACCACGGTGATTCTCGTCGAGCAAGACATCAATCAGGCACTGAGTGTGTGTGACCGCTTCTATTGCTTCCAGGAAGGGCGCGTGTCCCTGACCGGTCGACCTGGGGATGCGGACAAAGCACAAATCAAAGCCGCGTATTTCGGGATCTAGTGATGGAATGGCTCAATACTTTGCTTCAAGGCATGTTGCTCGGTGGCCTGTACGCGATGTTCGCGGTGGGGCTGTCGCTGATGTTCGGCATCATGCGCCTGGTCAATATCGCCCATGGCGACTTCATCGTGCTGGCGTCGTACCTGGCGCTGTTGGTGGTCAATCATCTGGGGTTCAGCCCGCTGGCGAGTCTGCTGATCGTGGTGCCGCTGATGTTCTGTTTCGGCTATCTGCTGCAACGGCTGTTGCTCAACCGCACGCTGGGCTCAGACATCCTGCCGCCGTTGCTGGTGACGTTCGGCCTGTCGATCATCGTGCAAAACGTATTGCTGGAGTTTTTCAGCGCCGATAGCCAGAAGCTGTCCCAGGGCGATCTTGAGGTTGCCAGTGTCGGCTTCGGCAGCTTGAGCGTAGGGGTGATGCCGCTGATCGTGTTCGGCAGTGCGTTGCTGATCATCGGCGGCCTGCAACTGCTGTTCTACAAAACCTCGTTGGGCCGGGCGTTTCGCGCCACGTCCGATGACCAGCACACCGCGCGGCTGATGGGCGTCAATAACGCGCACATCTTCGGCCTGGCCATGGCGCTGGCGATGGCCGTGGTGTCGATTGCCGGGGTGTTTCTGGCGATTCGCACCAGCTTCGACCCCACCGTGGGGCCGGCGCGGCTGTTGTACGGTTTCGAAGCGGTGATCATCGGTGGTTTGGGCAGTCTTTGGGGCACGCTGGCCGGCGGGGTGATTCTCGGCGTTGCGCAAACCCTGGGGGCAAAGATCGATCCCGGCTGGCAAATCCTCGCCGGTCATCTTGTGTTTCTGCTGATCCTGGTCGTGCGCCCGCGTGGCCTGTTTCCCCGGAGTGTCGACTGATGAATGCCTTGAACAACCCAGCACTTAGGTTTCGCGTACAACGCACGACCACCAGCAGCACCATCGGCCTGTCCCTGCTCGGGCTCTGTGTACTGGTGTTGCTCAGCGCACCACTGTGGGCCGATCGCGCCAGTCTGCGCCTGGTGGTGGAGTTCGCCTACTACCTGGCTTTGGCGCAAATGTGGAATTTGCTGTCGGGGTACGCCGGCATGGTTTCGGTGGGGCAGCAGGCCTTCGTTGGCCTGGGTGGGTATCTGCTGTTCATGCTTGCGAGCCAGTTCGGCGTACCGCCATTGCTCGCGGTTCTGCTGTCCGGGGTGCTGGTCGCGTTGCTGGCGATTCCCACGGCGCTGATCGTCTTTCGCCTGCGCGGCGCTTACTTCGCCATTGGCACGTGGGTGGTGGCGGAGGTCTTCCGGCTGGGCCTGGCGCAGATGAGCAGCCTCGGTGGTGGTTCCGGGCAAAGCCTGCCGGCGGCAATTGTGCGGCAGATCGGCAATGACCGGGACGGGCGCGAAACGCTGATTTATTTCACCGCGCTGGCCATCGCCATTGCCGCCGTGGCAGTCGTGTTTTTTCTGCTGCGCTCGCGTCAGGGTCTGGCACTGGCATCGATTCGTGATTCTGAACCCGCATCCGGCAGCCTCGGGGTGGATACGTTCCGTACCAAACTGATGGTCTATGTACTGGCCGCCGGTTGCACAGGTGTGGTCGGGGCGTTGATCTTCCTGCAAAAGCTGCGCATTTCCCCGGACGCCGCGTTCAGCCTGCAGGACTGGACGGCGGTGGTGATCTTTATCGTGATCATCGGCGGCATTGGCACCCTGGAAGGCCCGTTGATTGGCACGCTGATTTACTTCGTGTTGCGCGGTTGCCTGGCGCAGTACGGTGCGGTGTACATGATCATCCTCGGCGTGGTCGCGGTGGTGATGATGCTCAAGGCCCCGCAAGGGGTGTGGGGGTTGATCAGCGAACGCCTGGGCTGGCAGGTTTTCCCCATGCAGCGACGGTTGTCCGTTCAGCCCCGGCCATGACGTGCAGAACGGATCTGGAGTGCGAGGTGCCGAAAGGCTAACCTCGCTGTTCCTATAAGAACAAAAGCATCCAGAGAACCTGCCTATGGATCGTTTACTCAGTGTCGAAGCCTTTGTGCGGGTGGCCGAAACCGGCAACTTTGCCAAGGCGGCCCAGCAACTGGGCGTGACCCGCTCGGTGATCACCCACCGCATCCAGCAACTGGAACAGTTCATCAACGCGCCGCTGTTTCATCGCAGCACCCGTCATGTACGGCTCTCCGAAGTGGGCGAGACCTACTACAAGGAATGCGCCGACATGGTCGCGGGTTTCAATTCGCTGACCGAACACATGCGTGAACTGCGGGCCAAACCCACCGGCAAGCTGCGCGTGCAGATGCTGCCGGGTTTTGCCATCGGTCACTTCGGCCGCATGCTGGCCGAGTTCACGCGCTTGTACCCGGACATCGAAGTCGACGTGATCGTCAACGACCGGGTGGTGGACCCCATCGAAGAAGGTTTCGATGTGGCGTTCCAGATGTTCCCGCCGATGGCCGAAACCCTGATCGAGCGCAAGCTGTTCAGCGTGCGCCGATTGTTCTGCATGTCGCCTGATTACGCCGACGAATTCGGCGTGCCCAGCCATCCCCAGGAACTGTTGCAACACAAGATCGCCTTGTACGAAGGCTATCCGTCGCGCAACCGCTGGATCTTCACCCGCGACGACGAGCAAGTGGAACTGAGCCTGCCGGGCCAGGTGCGTTCGAACTCTGTGCATTTGCTGCGCGATTACGCGCAGACCGGTGTGTGCATTGTCTGCCTGCCGACGTTGGTGGCCAGCGATGACTTGCTCAGCGGCCGGCTGATTCCGGTGCTGCCGGAATATGCGTTGTCCTCTTTCAACTTCTCGGCGGTGTATCCCGCCACCCAGCGCCGGGCCTTGAAGGTGCGTACGTTGATCGACTTTCTGGTGGACAACTTTGGCGATGAGCCATGCTGGGACAAGCCCTTGCTGGAGCGTGGCTGGGTCCGCTGAAAATATAGGTCGCTGGACTGATCACGAAACCTGTGGGAGCGAGCTTGCTCGCGATGACGGCGGCACATCCAACATCGATGTATCGGATAGGCCGCTATCGCGAGCAAGCTCGCTCCCACAAGGATTGCGGTGTTCAAAACCTTAACTGATCGGCATTAGGTCCATGGTTTCAGTGTTTGCGTTTCGCAAACACTGTTGTCGCCGGTCCTCTAATTGTTCGCAGAGCGGGTGCGACGTACTGTTGGCTCACTGTTACTACAACAACAAAACGGTGAAAACCATGAGTAGCGCTGCAATCGAAACGGTATTCGGCTCGCTGGACAACTACACCAAAGGGTCGGTTGAAATCATCAGCGGCCAGGCCAGCCACTACGCCTTTTCCAACATTTTCGAAGTGGCCGATCTTTCCGGCCCTTATGAAAAGGTCGTGGTCGGTTTCAACCTCGGCTACGTCGTCGAAACCCTGCGCGCCGAAGGCCAGTCGCCCTGGTACACCGCAGCGCACGATGAATTCGCCATCGTCATGGACGGTGAAGTGCGGGTGGACTTCCTCAAGCTCGATGCGCCGTTGAAAGCCGGCGAGGGCACTCATCTGGCCGGTGAAATGCCGGCGGGCAAACCGATGGGCTACGTGTTGCTCAAGCGCGGCCATCAGTGCCTGTTACCGGTCGGCACTGCCTACCGCTTCGAAGCCAGCCGCCCGGGTGTGATCCTGCAGCAGACCATCAAAGGCCCGTTGTCGGTCGAGAAATGGGCAGACATCTGCTTCAAGTGATCTGCCGCGCCCGACCGCCCAATCCACAAAAACAAGAGGAATCCCGCCATGGCCATGCTTGAAACCGCTGCCGAAACCGCCCACCTTGCCGACGATGAAGTCCAGGTCAGCGCGCCCCATGCCGTCACAGGCTACTGCTCATTCAAACTCGGCGCCTTCGAACTGTCGCGTGACGAGTATTTCGCTCGCATCACCTGGCCGGCCAAAGGCCAGACCCGCTCGCACCTGATTCCGGTCGACGCCTTCCTGCGCGCCATGATGCGCGACGTGGCCTGGGGTTTTTTCTACGGCTGGGTCAACTTTGACCACGTCATCGGCACCCGCAACTACTACGGCAAGGTCGACCTGTACGCCGGGACCTTCAACGGCACGCTCAAAGCGGCCGGGGTCAATTACACCGAAAACTTCGAAACGCCGCTGATCATGGCCACCTTCAAGGCCATCCTGCGGGACTGGACCAACGCCACCTTCGACCCTTTCGCCGCCCCGGAAGAAACCGGTAGCGCGTTCGGCCGCAAGAACGGCAACAACATCGAAGCCATCGAGCGCTCCCGCATCGCCACCAAACGCATGCCGGGCCTGAAAGATGACTCGCCGCTGCGTGACGACTTGCCGGTCAACCGCCAGTTCATCGATGTGCCGCAGGATGAACCGCAAGTCCACGCCGCCGAAGGCTTCGAAGGTGAGCTGCATGCGTTCAACCTGTTCAAGTACCTGTCGCGTTCCGACGTGACCTGGAACCCGTCGGTGACCTCGGTGTGCAAGGCCAGCCTGTTCTGCCCGACCACCGAGGAGTTCATCCTGCCGGTGTTCCACGGCAATGACCGCATCGAATGGTTCTTGCAGATGTCCGACGAAATCATTTGGGACGTCGGCGACAAGGACGACGGCAATCCCCGTGCGCGCATCACCATGCGTGCCGGCGACATCTGCGCCATGCCCGCGGACATCCGTCACCAGGGCTACTCGACCAAACGCTCGATGCTGATGGTCTGGGAAAACGCCACGCCGAACCTGCCGCAACGCTACGAAAGCGGTGAGCTCAAGCCATATCCGATCGAGTTCTAGGACTTCGTGTCCGGCCCGGTCTCGCGCCGGGCAAAACGCTCAAGAATCACTTCGTCAAACACTGCGCCTGCCGCGTGGTGCGAGGAAACCATTATGCAAAATCAGCTTTATATCGATGGCCGTTTCGTGGACGCAGTCGCCGGCGGCACCATTGACGTGGTATCGCCCCATGACGGTTCGTTGATCACCCGCATCGCTGCCGCCGAAGCCGCTGACATCGACCTGGCCGTTGCCGCCGCCAAACGTGCGTTCCCGGCCTGGTCTGCTTTGGGCGCCGCCGAGCGCGGACGCCTGTTGCTTAAACTGGCCGACAAGATCGAAGAGTGCGGCGAAGAACTGGCGCAGCTCGAATCCCTCAATACCGGGCACCCGATCCGCGATTCCCGTGGCCTCGACGTGCCGCGCACGGCGGCGTGCTTCCGTTATTTCGGCGGCATGGCCGACAAGATCGAAGGTTCGGTAATACCGGTCGAAGCGGGGTTCCTCAACTATGTGCAACGCAAGCCGATTGGCGTGGTGGGGCAGATCGTGCCGTGGAACTTCCCGCTGATGTTCACCAGCTGGAAAATGGGCCCGGCGCTGGCGGCGGGTAACACCATCGTGATCAAGCCTTCGGAAATCACCCCGTTGTCGACCTTGCGCATTGTCGAGCTGATGACCGAAGTCGGCTTCCCCAAAGGCGTGGTCAACGTGGTGCCGGGCTACGGCCATACCGCCGGGCAAGCGCTGGCCGAACACCTCGATGTGGGCAAGATTGCCTTTACCGGTTCGACCGCCACCGGGCGCCGGATTGTCGAAGCCTCCCAAAGCAACCTCAAGCGCATTCAGCTGGAACTGGGCGGCAAGGGCGCCAATATCGTGTTTGAGGACGCCAACCTGGACGCGGCGGTGAACGGTGCGGCCTGGGCGATCTTTCACAACCAGGGCCAGGCCTGCATCGCCGGCTCGCGGCTGATTCTGCACAAAGACATTGCCGACCGCTTCCTGGAGCGTTTCATCGCCCTGGCCAAGTCCATCCGCCTGGGCGATCCCCTGGACCCGGAAACCGAAATGGGCCCGCTGACGTCGGCGCTGCACCGCGACCGGGTGATGGCCTACATCGATATTGCCATCGAGCAGGGCGGCAAGGTCCTCGCCGGCGGCAAGGCACCGGACGATAAAGCGTTGGCCAATGGGTTTTATGTCGAGCCAACGGTGGTCGAGGCCAAGCCCGGTGACCGCGTTTTCCAGGAGGAAGTCTTCGGCCCGTTCGTGACCGTGGTGCGCTTTGGCACCGACGAAGAAGCCCTGGCCATCGCCAACGACTCTGAGTACGGACTTGGCAGCGGCCTGTGGACGCAGAACCTCAGCCGCGCACACAAAATGGCTGACGCGATTCACGCCGGCATGTGCTGGATCAACTGCTACAAACGGGTCAACCCGGGCAGCCCGTTTGGCGGAGTCGGTCAATCCGGTTATGGCCGGGAAATGGGCTTCGAGGCGATCCATGATTACACCGAAGCCCGTTCGGTCTGGGTCAATGTCGACGCCAATATCCCGCCGTACTACAAGCGCTGAGGCCAGTCATGAATCCTTTTGTTTACCAAAGTCTGCCGACCCGTGTGGTGTTCGGCTGGGGCAAGCTCTCGGCGCTGGCGGAAGAAATTCAGCGGCTGGGCGCCCGGCGTGCGCTGATCCTCACTACGCCGAAACAGCATGGGCTCGGCGAACAGGTCGCCGCATTGCTCGGTGATCGTGCGGCCGGGGTCTATCCCAAAGCCGTGATGCACGTTCCGCTGGAAGTGGCGCAAGCGGCGCGCGATGAAGCGGCGCGGCTGGATGCCGATTGCTGCGTGGCCATTGGCGGTGGTTCGACCATCGGCCTGGGCAAGGCGATCGCCATGGATTCCGGCCTGCCGATCGTGGCGGTGCCGACTACCTACGCCGGTTCCGAGATGACGCCAATCTACGGGCTCACCGAAAATCGCCTGAAGAAAACCGGGCGTGATATCCGGGTATTGCCCAAGACCGTGATCTACGACCCGCAATTGACCCTGACCCTGCCATCGCAGATATCCGCCTGCTCGGGCATGAACGCCATGGCCCATGCCGTCGAAGCGCTTTACGCCCAGGACGCCAACCCGATCATCGGTTTCATGGCTGAAGAGTCGATTCGCTCACTGGCGCAGGCCTTGCCGGGCGTGGTCAACCGTCCCGATGACCCCGAGGCGCGCAGCCAGGCGTTGTACGGCGCGTGGCTGGCGGGCATTTGCCTGGGCTCGGTCGGCATGGCCTTGCACCACAAGCTCTGCCACACCCTGGGTGGCACGTTCAATCTGCCCCATGCCCAGGCGCACGCCATCGTCTTGCCCCACGCTGCGCATTACAACCGCGAAGCCGCGGCGGGGCCATTGCAACGGGCTGCACGTGCATTGGGTGGGAGCGAGGCGAGTGAGGTCGGTGCCTTGTTGTACGCACTGAACCAGAAACTGGGTATTCCACTGGCCCTGGCAGATATCGGCTTTCCGGCAAACGGCCCGGCCGAAGCCGCGCAAATCGCCTGCGCCAGCCCTTACTACAACCCGCGGCCGTTTGAACAAGGCCCGATTGAGGCGTTGTTGAACCGTGCTCTGACAGGTCTGGCCCCAGCCTGATCTGCCAGCCACTCTTATCCTCGTCGGAACAACAACAATGACCGATCAAGACAAAGCCATGGAGTCACTGATCTCCCAACAGGCAGTGAACAGCTTCAACGACGCGCCCAACGCGCGTTACAAACAGATCATGCAAAGCCTGGTGCGCCACCTGCATGCGTTTGTCAGTGAGGTCGAATTGACCGAACAGGAGTGGTTCGAAGGCATTGGCTTTCTGACCGACACCGGGCACAAATGCGATGGCCTGGTGCGTCAGGAATTCATTCTGCTGTCGGACACCCTTGGCGTTTCGATGCTGGTCGATGCGATCAACCATCGGCACAGCGTAACGGCCACCGAAACGACCGTGTTCGGGCCGTTCTACATCGATGGCATGCCGGATCGCGAGTTCGGCGAAAACATGGCCTTCACGCCGGGCGAAACGGCGCTGGTGCGCGGGCGCGTGGTCGACATCCACGGCAACGCGTTGGCCGGTGCGGTGCTGGACGTCTGGCAAACGGCTGAAAACGGCATGTATTCCGGCCAGGACACCGAACAACCTTTCGGCAACTTGCGCGGGCGCTATCGCACCGACGCCGATGGCTGCTTCGCGATTCGCACCATTGTGCCGGTGGCTTATCCGATACCGACCGATGGCCCGGTGGGGCGCATGCTCGACGCTGCCAACCGGCACGCGTGGCGGCCAGCGCACCTGCATTTCATGATTGATGTACCGGGTTATCGCAAACTGGTGACGCACCTGTTCAATCACGATGATCCGTACCTGGCGTCCGACGCCGTGTTTGGGGTCAAACAGTCGTTGCAGGTGATTTATGAAGATCTGAGCACCCACGACGATGTGTCCGCCAGGCTAGGTATGGAAGTGCCGTTCAAGCGTGCCTGTTATGAATTTGTCATGGAATCAGCGTGAATCATGGGCCAGTTCTTTGCGGTATTTGCCACTGATCATTCGGACTGCCAGGCGCTGCGCCAGCGTCTGCGGCCCAGTCACCAGGCGCATTTACGTGCCACCGGGGACCATCGGGTGGTCGTGCGCCTCGGCGGTCCCATCCTCGACGATGCAGGAGCGTCGATGACTGGCACGTTGCTGGTCATTGAGGCGGGCAGTCTGCCGGAGGTGGAAGCGTTCATGCAGGACGACCCCTACGTGCAGGCAGGCCTGTTCGCCAGCATGCAGATTCGCCCCTGGCACTGGAGCCTTGGCAACCCGGAACTGCGCGGTTTTCCATGACCACCATTACCTTGTGCCAACTCGATGACATTGCCGACGGCGGGGCGTTGGGACTGCCGCAGCACCGGCAATTGCATCCTGCCGGGCTGGTGGCGGTGCGTCAGGGCGAACAGGTGTGGGTGTACGTCAACCGCTGCCCGCATTTCTCGGTGCCGCTGGACTTCAATCCGCAGCAGTTCTGCACTTATCGCGGCAAGGTCCTGATGTGCGCCCATCACAGCGCGATGTTTCGTTACGACGACGGGCACTGCATCGACGGCCCGTGTAAAGGCGCGCAACTGGAGGCCGTGCCGGTGCGTTGGATCGACGACCGACTGGTGATGGAGATCGAGCCCACCGCCGGTCAGTAACCGGGTGGCTGACGGGGGCTGATCTAAACTCCTGTTGGGGGTGAACCACGTTCATCCGGAGGTCATCATGAAAAAATTGTCACCCATCAGTCTGTGCCTTGCCTTGTCGGTTTTGAGTGCCCCGGGATGGGCGCAATCGGTGGTGCCGATGAAAGGGCAAAGTTCGCAACAAACCCAGGCCGACATCAACGAATGCAACAGCATCGCCGCCAGCCAAAGCGCCTCGACGTCTTCCACGCCTTCCGGCGGGAGGGTCAAGGGTGCCGCTGTGGGGGCTGCCGCTGGCGCGACGGCTGCCCAGGTGCGCGGCAATCAGCACGACGAGGCTTATGACCGCGTCGATAGTGATGTGCAACAGGAATACCGCCAGAACCGCGCCAAGGAGAAGCTTGCTCGCGATGGCGGCGGCACATTCGACATCCCGGTGCCTGATCCACCGCTATCGCGAGCAAGCTCGCTCCCACAGGGGACTTCAGTGTTTTCTGAATCCGGTTAATTACGCGCTTTCTGCTGCTTGAGCCACTTTCATGGGCTGGTGCCGGGGCACTGTTTCAAGGAAACAGACCCATGGGGAAACTGCCTGTAGCTCTAATCTGACAACCGTTCATCGGTGAACTACGCTGCGATACGTACCCTCGATTTGAAATTCGTGACGTAAGGATCCGACACATGCGGAGCAGGCTGCTCGCTGTAATGTTTACTGTTTTCGGGATGTTTTGGTCGGTGCAATTGTGGGCCGAAGACGCACCGAAGGTGGTTGATGCTCCCGTTGAATTGAAAGTGGCCAACCGCAGCATCATGGTGTTTCGCGCGACCCTCCTCGGTGAAGCCCCGGCCTCGCGGGTCAAACGGGCGAAAGTGGTGATCGGTGAGGCGCTGGATGACGCCGACGACCTCAATGTCACCCTCGACCCGATCATGAAAAGCTACATGGTGCTGCTGGGTAGCCGGCGCGCCTTTATCGTTTCGCCCAAAGACTTCGACGAGACCGAATACGACTCGGTACAGCAGGCCGCCGAAGCCGCGGCTGACAAGCTGCGCCAGGTCGTGGCCGAAACCCGGGAAGCCCGCAGCCTGCAATTGATCCTGCGCTCCGTAGTCGCTGCGCTGCTCGCCACCGGCGTTTACATCGCTCTGCTGTTCGGCATGATGCTTGTGCGGCGCAAAGTGCTGAAGAAACTCCCCGAACTGATGCATCGGCACACCCAGGCCCTGAAAGTCGGACGGGTCCCGCTGGTCGACGCCAATTTCCTGTATCCGTTGGCCAGCCGCCTGCTGGAGCTGGTGCGCTGGGTCGTCGTGTTGCTGCTTACGTACGAATGGCTGGGCTTTGTCCTGTCACGCTTTCCCTATACCCGCCCCTGGGGCGAAAGCCTTAACAACTATCTGCTGGAGCTCGGCGGTTATCTGCTGCAAGGGATTGTCGGTGCCATACCCGGGCTGGGCGTGGCGCTGGCGATCTTCTTTATCGCCCGCGGCGCAACCGCGTTCATGCGGCGGATACTGCGGCGCATGGCTGTACCGGGAACCCTGAGCTGGTTGAACCATGAAACCCTGCAACCGACCCAACGCCTGACGTCCCTGGCGATCTGGCTGTTTGCCCTGGCCATGGCCTATCCGTACCTGCCGGGTGCGGGCACCGATGCATTCAAAGGCTTGTCGGTGTTGATCGGTCTGATGATTTCCCTGGGCGCCACCAGCGTAGTGGGCCAGGCGGCGGCGGGGTTGATCCTGACCTACACCCGAACCCTGCGCCCCGGCGAATTTGTGCGCATTGGCGACTATGAAGGCACGGTGACCGAACTGGGCATGTTTACCACCAGCATTCGCACCGGTCTGGGCGAGGTGCTGACCCTGCCCAACTCGATGATCACCGGTACGGTCACCAAGAACTACTCGCGGGTGGTACAAGGCCCCGGCTACGTGGTCGACACCATCGTGACCATTGGCTACGACACGCCATGGCGGCAGGTGGAGGCGATGTTGCTGGAGGCCGCAAAACGCACGCCGGGGATTCTCGAAGTGCCGCCGGCCCAGGTGTTCCAGACGGCATTGTCTGACTTCTACCCGGAATACCGGCTGGTGGCCCAAGCCATTCCCAGTCAGCCTCGTCCGCGCGCCGTGCTGCTGAGCATGCTGCACGCCAACATCCAGGATGTGTTCAACGAATACGGCGTGCAGATCATGTCGCCGCACTACCTGGGTGATCCGCAACAGGAGAAATGGGTGCCCAGGGACAAGTGGTACCCGGCCCCCGCGCAGGAATCGAAGGAATCCTGACCCCGGTGATTGGTTTTACCGTGTGTTATGCGATTTCCAATGTGTTGCTGGCGGTGTGTGAGCCGATCATTGTGTTTGTGGTGGCGGGGTAGTTGTGCGCATGCAATTCGCAATGACCATCTATCGTGCTTGATCATCCCGGGTTATTAGATGTGATTTAATCTGGTTCCCGTTGAAGCAATCAGAATAACGTTAACAGGTGTCTGCTGCATCTCGCGGCATTGGAGCAAATGTCATGGCTACTACCGTCAAAACCCGATCAGTGACGGCACACGTCCCAGTAGACCTGGCCGAACGGGTTGATGAGCTCGCAGAGCGTCTGGATCGTTCTCGAAACTGGATCGTCAAGCAGGCACTTTCGGCGTGGTTGGATCAGGAAGAAGAGCGTAGTCGCTTGACCCGTGAGGCCTTGGCCGATGTGGATGCTGGCCGTGTTGTCGACCATCAAGCAGTCCAGGCATGGGCAGAAAGCCTCAGCACTGAATCTCCGTTACCGGTGCCGCGCTGATGGAGTTGAAGTGGACCAGCAAGGCGCTTTCTGATGTAGCCCGTTTGTACGAGTTTCTAGCCACCGTCAATCAGTCCGCCGCAGTCCACACGGTTCAACAACTTACGGCTGCTCCGAGCACTTTGCTGAGCAACCCGCGCCTTGGTGAGCGCCTGGAGGAATTCGACCCACGGGATGTGCGTCGAATTCTGATCGGTCACTATGAACTCCGATACGAAATTCAGCATTCAACGATCTATCTGCTGCGTCTGTGGCATACACGCGAGCATCGATAGCGCCTGCTCGTAATGAAGGTGGAGGGCAGGTCAGCGTCGTTAACTACGCCGAATCAGTTCCAGAAGGTCTCGCGGTCAAACACGATTTGCATCGGGAAGTACCGATGGGTGTTTTCGATTCCCTGACCAGCACGCCATCGACGTGCCAACGCAGGATGTCGGGTTGCAAGAAGCAATCGCGGGGGCAGGCAGGGCGGGGGACGAGCGTTGCGAAGAGGGCGTTGAGCGACCGACTAGGCCGCTCGGTTGCAGCAGTGTTAAAAAAGCATATAGGCGGATGCGGTCGTCTGATTCAGGTTGATCTCTCCGACCTCCAGAACTTCGTATTCAGCGCGCAGGCCGATGTTGCGAAAGACGTCGACCTCCAGGCCGACACCGTAGGTCAAGTCAACCCCGGTATCGTCGTCGGTGGCATTGCCGTCGGCGTCCCAGGCGTGAGCACCGACACTGCCGAATACCCGCAACCGATCGCCCAACGGAAAGCCGACATGGGCGGCAGCCTGAACCGATTTGCCTTCGAAATCGACATTCTTGTCCTTGAATTGACCGAGATCGACGTAGGCACCCTCGAAGGCCAGGTAGCTATTGACGCGATACCCTGCATAAACCTTGTAGCTGGTGTCGTCGTCATCCAGTCTGGATTCGTCGGTCTGTATGCTGCTTACGCCAGCTCCAAGATACAAACCTTTGTCATCGGCGAGCGCCTGAAAAGACAGCAACGATAGCAGTGAAGCGAAGCCAAGGTTTCGAAGTAGCATGTGTAGTGGAGTCCTTGTACAGGTTTGTCAGGTGTTAGGGTTCGGCGAGCATTTGAGGGGCCATCAGGTGTTAATAGAAGTCATTGATTGATATTTTTGAGTCGTAAGGCGGGATGTTTGCCGGACATTGAAAGTAGCGTCTTGCCAACGCTTGAACAGGCAGCGCTTTGCAGAACAACGAGCCTTGTGCCAATACAACCCCCTCCGAAATCAGATGCGGCAGTTGCTCCTGAGACTCGACACCTTCGGCCACGACCTTGAGTCTTAGCGACTTGGCCAACTGGGCAATGTGTCGCCACAGGGCATCCTTGGCCGCGATCTTGTCGTCTGCGATGAATGAGCGATCTATTTTCAGAATGTCGAAAGGCACTGAATCCAGGAGCGAGAGGTTGGAATAGCCGATACCGATGTCGTCCACGGCAATGCGATGACCACACGCACGAAGCCGTCGCAATTGCATGGCGGCAGGCTTCTGATCGAGCAAGGTCCTTTCGGTGAGTTCAAAAGTCATGGCGGATGCCGGCATGCGATAGGTTGCCAGCAGGCTGGCCACAAAGTCTGGAAAGGTCGGGTCCTGAATATCCTGGGCGGAAAGATTCACCGTAATGTAGAAGTCCTTGCACGCCCAAAGGTAAGTGCTGTAATCCTCCGCCACTTGTCGAATCACCGAACGCGTCAGTTTGCGGATCAAGTCAGACTTCAGCGCCACCGGAATGAAAACATCCGCAGGCACATGGGTGCCGTTGTCGTTCCAGTGAGAAAGTGATTCGGCGCCAACCAGGTAGCCCGTCGTCAAATTAACGATAGGCTGGTAGTGAACACCCAACGTGTTGGCTTTTATGGCATTGCGAAGCCGTACGGCAGTAGAGGTGTAATGCCGTTGGGTACACCTTGCGAAGAAGAACAGCGCTGCGAACACGCACACAAGGCCGATGAATAATTTGAATTTGAGACTTGTCAGGTAGCTCAACGGAAGAGAAATGACAGAGATCAGTTCATTCCGGTTGCCCGCAAAGGCGATGAGGACTTTGTCTGCCGAGGTAACGAGTTCTTCAAGGTGGAACGGCTTCTGCATCTTCAGCGGCTGAGTGCCCGTAGAGGCAATGGGTACTGCGCCGCCGGGGCCGATGAGGTCCAGTTGCAGGTCCTCGGGAAACTTCAAATTGTCGAGCAGGATCTTCTTGTTTGCCCAGACGTAGGTCGACTGTTCCGACACAATGATGAAGTCGGTGTCCGCAGAAACTGCGCGGCCAGAATCGACCCAATAGGTTCGCTTTCCAACGGAGAACTTGCGTTTCACGTTACCGGCCAGTAACGACGGGAGTTCTTGTCCGTAGGAAGAACAGATCTTGCCATTCGGCAGCTGGATTGCCGCTTGATCAACAAATCGCAGGTTTTTAACCAGGTCGGCCAGTTGTGAGTATTGCTCGACGGAGCATTCCTGACCCGATCGATCAAGATCGCCGAGGGTTTCCAGTACTTTGTCGATCTGCGCATTAGGCTCCACCTGAGCAGCACGCAGATCGGCATAAACGTTATTCAACTTCCGTGCAATGATTGGCTCCGCCAGTCCTCCAGCACAGAACCATGCGGCCCAGCCTGTTACAGCAATCAGACATACAGTGACTGCGTGCCTTCCAAGTAACGCTTTATATATGGTAACCATCGAAAAACCCCGAGGTATCATTTTTCACTGTGCACCCTGTAGTCGCGGATTATGCGGCTTCAGTACCAGTCAACTACCCAGGCCAATAAGATGCCGCTGACATAGACGGCAATGCACAGAATGATTTTCTGCTTGAGTGGCAGTGTGTTTATTCGATGATGCATGCTTATCTCCTTGAGTGGGCAAATAAGCAATTGTGGGTGCCTGTGGTTAGTAAAACGAAATCATTAATCATCATTTGCAGGGCTTTGATAAAAAACTGTTAACGATAACTTCTATCGCCAACGACCTGATTGTAAACGGATGAGGTCGTGTTCCTGGGCTTGGTTGAGTTGCGCCTGGCTGTTTCTGACGGTGTCTCTCCGTAAGCAATCTGATACGCCTTGGAAAACCGGCCCAGATGGTGAAAGTTCCAGAACATCGCGGTTTCTGTCACGGTGGGCCACGTTTTATTAATCAGATCGCGACGGGCACTTGCGAGCCTCAAGTTTCTGATATAGGCGATTGGCGACATCCCGAACATTTCAATAAAGCCAAAATGCAGGGTGCGAGTGGTGGTTTCAAGTTGCCTTACGAGTGATTTTATAGTGAGCGTTTTTTTTGTATTTTCATGAATGTACTCTATGGCTTCTATCGCCACCTTTCTTCTTGTCGGGACTTTACGACTGAAACCACCAGCGGGTGTCAACGACTGCAATAGAGAAGCAAGCACCGCACTTTCAATCGCGGAACGCTCTGTTTCACCGCATTGTGCTGAAGCAGAGTCATTGATGTCGACACAGCAAGCGCTGATGGCTTGAATGGCCGATTGTACGAATTGAAAGTTTTCAGCCTGGAAGCTGTGTTGTGTTCTGTTGGCAAGTATATCTATGACAGAGTGATGTTGGCGGCACCGGTCATAGTTTTCCAGTGTTGTGGTGATGGTGAAAAGTGTTTCATTCGGTTCGCAGGTGTAATGCACCGATTCATCGCTATGCAGTACGATGACTTCGTCCGGCCGTAGTTTGTGATTGTTTACGACGGGACGACCAATCGGGGCCTGCGAGATGGCGAATGTCACGAATCCGGCAGGGACAGAACTGACCAGGGTGACGGATGAGTCGAACTCAAGGCGACTGCACTGGAGTTCGGGACTGTGAAAGAGCTTGTGTTGCCGAATGCGCGCCTCATGCTCAGTCGGGATCAGGCTCATTTGCCAATTGCCTATTGTTCTATTCAATTGGCTCGGCAAGGCAGAAGACAAATGAAAGATTTCATCGGGCGGTGCGATACTCATGAAATTGAAAGCTCAGCTGTTAAATGATTAGGATCAAGTATTGACTGTCCGTGCAGCGATGGCAGTCACATGCCAGATGAATGTACATCCGTGGCGGGAAGCGTGATGAGGGGTAGTCAGAGCCCGCGGATCAGTTCCAGCTCCGCCGAAAATGCGTATTTGCTGTCCAAGGGTGAGTCGTCCATGTGTTGAACGTTGCGCGGGTCAATTTTCGAACTAAAGATCTGCGATTGGGGTTTCATCGGGTCAATGGCTGCAGCTGTAAAGGAGTAAAAGTCGTCAATACGATAACCGGTTTTTACCTGATAGTTGGTTTTCACGGCGCTTTTGGCCTTCTTGTCGGTTTCGATACTCGTCAATTTGGCACTGTAGACGCCCTTGTCGTCGGCCATGGCCTTGAGAGAAAGCAATAAACCAAACGACACGGTGACGAAGTTTTTCAGTAGCATCGAGGTGATTTCCTTATTAACAGGTTATTCAGGCAGAACGTAGTTTTAGCTGCGTCTCTGGCACGGGTTGGTCTGAAAATAATCTCACCCCGATTGCGCCTGCCCAAGTCAATAACTCATATTTGCCAGGTCGCCATAAGCGGCCATTCACCGCTTGCCTCGGCAAACACCACGTTCCTCAAAAAAATATGCGCGAGTTGGCGTAACTCGTGCCGGTATCACTTTGTGGAGGGGTAGGGAGAGCAAAATCACTGTCCTGCTCATCTGTATGATACTCATTCTCACTATGGATTTTCAGATGCGATAGCTTCTGGCGGTCATCCGGGCTTGTTTCAACTTCATAATATTCAATTGTCGTGCTTTCGACGGAGTGCTCGTCGTGCGCTAATGAATAAAGTGGAATGGCAGACAGAAACAAGACCGCCAGGAATCCGAAAGTCGTCGATTTATTGGTTCGCAGGAAATGCATGGCTTTCACTTGACTCTCCTGTATAGGGCATTGTCCCGGACGAGAATCAAGCAGGCTCGATTCCAAAGATTATCGGCTAGGGATTTTTGGCAGGAGAGACGTTTGATTCAAATCAATAAGTGTTATTTTTGTTTGAAAGATTCTTTGATATGAACCTGTGCCAGGCTGGTGCCCCGCCAGTTCGGGAGGCCGATTAATGGTTCATACAGCGCAAGCGGCCAAGTTCATGTACGTAAAAACACACGGCGTTTTTATCCTGCGTCGGAATCAATTCGTAGTTTAGAATGGCGCCTTCTTGCAAGACGTATTGACGTCTGAAGAACAGGTCAGGGGTCTTTTCAATGGCAAAAAGTTCATTGTCCTGGCTGAGTTTGACGTTGCTGACTTTGATCTGGACGTGTGTTTTGCTTTCTCCGATTATATTCGCCGATATAGTCGCATTGCGGATTTTTCCATTCAGGCTTTCCAGCGTGGTCCCAGTGAGTCGACCATGCCCGATAGTGAGGTACTCTTCGGTGTTGAGTTGATTAAGATCTTCCAGCCATTGCCGGGCTTTTGTTTGATAACTGGTGTTTTCCATGTAGTGCGAAGGAGAATAAAAAAAGGAGAAAATGCACAGTGCATTGATCAAGGCTATAACCGGCCAGTGAGCGACTTGCGGAAATTTAAACTTCATAAGGTGACTTCCAAACATTGACGAATCATCAAGGCGAGGTCTCTTTCGCTGCTATTTAATTGTAAATTTGCAGTGCTTAGATCCGGGCGAATGCACGAAACGGAATAGTTGGATTTATACAGGTTGATCCAGACTTGACCCTTCAGGTTTTGCGGTAACTGGTCGGATTGTTTAGCCGACAGATCCATCAACGCTTGTGCCTCGGCAGGATCATTGCCTACGGCGTGGATGACCAGTCCATTCTTGTCGACGCTGGAAACTTCAATTTTTGGCGCATCGAAATCGAACTGAAAAATGGTAAAGGCAACGACTGCCAGCGTAATGACATAAGCGATCAGTTGAGCCTTCGTAATGCGGCTGGATTTATTGGATTTACCCGAGGGTGCAAGCAGCTCATCACGACCAGATGGCGGTTGTTGTTCAATGACGGGAGCGGGTGGTTGCGCTGGTTGCTCTGAGGGTGCTGCTGCATCTAGTTGCGTATCGATGGCACAGTGCCGGTTGAAGCAATATCCTCGTCGAGGAACAGTCATCAAAATCTCGTGATCTCGACCGTCATTGAGAATATTGCGCAGTGAGAAAACGGTTTGATTCAAACTGCCGGAGGCAACCACGCGGTCATTCCAGGTGTAGTCGATGATTTCGTCGCGGCTTTTAGTGACGCCTGGCTCCTTGAGCAGAAGGTCCAATAAACGCGACTCCGCTCTACCTAGCGTGGAATTTTGTACATCTCCATGGGGTGTCGTAATGGAAAGCACGGCGCTGTCTGGGTCGAATACTGCCACAGCGCCATTTTTCAACTTGAAGGTGTGGCTCATAGAAATCTTCCGATCAGGCGGTACTGGCCTGAGTATAGGGGCCGGATTTGGCTCGGTACATTCTGGTCTGGGAGGTGAACGAAGATGAGGGCCAAGCGGAAGGCGCACTGTGTGTCGCATTTACAATGCTGGAATGGCTCGTTTCAGAGGCGTGCAGTGCGGTAAACAGCCCTGCCTGTCAGAGGTATCAGTTGAATCAAACAAAGGAAAAGCATTGCTGGATGACCCATGGGTTTTGATTTGGACACCATGAATAATGCTTGGAATGGATTATCTGCGCTATCCGAAAACTGCAAGCTCGGGCGGATGGATTTGCGTGTAGCCACGCCTGAAAGAACCAACTTCGCTGTTCCGTCACGCTTCAATTGCAACTGAACTATCTCGATACAAATCAATTATTGTGCTTTGGTGCGTCAGGTTAATTGAGGATTATTTTTGATTCTTATTAGCTTTGAACCAGGGCCGTTACAGCTTTAAATGGACCTCGAGGAGCGTAGACACAAATCACGTTCATGGTTTGCTCGTCGGGGCTTGAACGATCCTCACCTCTCGTTCAACGGCTTTGCCCCGGGTCCTTTCATGAAGGGCCCGGGGCTTTTTTTCAAGCTTTTGCAGGTAGCCAGAAGCCAGGACGCGAGCAAAACGACAGGGACACAGATACTTCACGCCAATATCGCCGTCGATCAAGGCAAGACATTGTAGCCACGTTGTTGCAAGCAGCTGCTGTAGACGGAGTTGTTGGCGGTGATGCTTTGTTCGCTCTCATTCATATTCTGCCGGCGCGCCTGACGTTGCCTGGAGCCCCCCACGACGGCGCCGGCAGCCGCGGCACTGTGTGCGCGGTTCTGGCGATAGTCTTGCTTGGTATCGTCGTCGATCTGTTCATAGATGTTTTCATGTTGGCGACCGCGAATTTCTGCCGCGGTCGCACCGGCTACCGCGGCGGTTGCGGCGCCCTTCATCCGACCACCGGATGGCACGGTGCTTTGTACCGGATGTTGCGCGTTGGCCTGGGACTGGCAGGCACTGGTGTCCTGCTGGATGGTCTGGGAGGTCTGACCTTTGAGGGGAATCACGGTCGCAGCCAGGGCGCTGGTGCTCAGCAGCATCGTAACGAGCGCTAAGGTATGGGCCAGTATTTTCATCATTGAGTCTCACGTCAGGCGTCGGTACGGTTAACGGTTTGTCAGAGGGAAAACACGGCAAGGTATCACATTGAAACCCCATGCAGGTCTGCTTGCGATGGGGTTTGCTTGAGCGTCAACGCTTGAGGAGGAGGGCCTGCATATCGTCTGTCATGCCTTTGAGTGCAACCTTGAAGTCATTGGCAACAATCGGCTGTTCGGCATTCTTGACGGTCTCGCCGAATACCTTGCGAACGATCTTCGCGACCGGCATACCGGTTTTGGCGTCGATCAGATTGGCTTCGATGTACATCTCGGCGGTCTGATCCCGATGTCCGGTGGCTGCTTGTGTTGCCCCGACAATTGCCCCGATTGGAACGGCCTCATACCAGTGCATGCCTTCGTTGTTGGCGCTGACGTGAGTGATCGCCGCTTGCAGGATCAGCGACCGCGAATCGGTCGGCGCCAACTGTGGATAAGGGACGATCGTATAGCGGCGGGCAAAGGCGGTCTTGACGCTGTTGCTGGCCATCAATTGCAGGTCTTGCAGGGTCTTCAGGCTGACGCGCGCGGTCGGCTGCGGCGATGGATACAGTTCCATCTGCCTGAACACCACAGTGGAATACGCGCGAGGATCGAACCCTGGCGATACCCAGCGCAATACTTTCTGCTCACTCGGCGTAGTTTGCTCCTCCAGACCCTGGTAATTGCCCAGGAAGCCCGAGTATTGCTCTTGCTGCGCCACTTTCGAGACACAGCCGACCTGAAATACACAGCTCAAAGCAATACCCACAATCCATTTATTCGACATGCCCATGTATTTGCTTCTCAAGTAATGAAAGTTGTCATTCGGGTTCCGACCTGGCTCCAGGCATTGGTCTGGGCGCCTCGTATTCGGGCACTGGTACTCGCCAGTCGGTTACGCAAAGCAGGTGCTTGCACGCCGGTCAATGCGGGCCGAATGCTGCCGGTAGCGGCGGGATAATCCGAATCAATAACTCTTAAAAACTGTTAAACACACGGCCAGGAAAGATTGCACATCGATCACAGTTGCCTACGCTAACTCTTTGCAACTCGGTTTTGGCGTCTACAGGTGAGTGAGGATGGATGTGAAAGAACGATGGATGGGTACCGCGTCGACACTCGTCGTTGCATTGGGCTTCATCCCGCTGGCTCAGGCCGAAGATTCGGCAGAGTTGGCGAAGAAAGCCCTTAACCCGGTCGCGGCGATGTACAGCCTGCCGGTGCAGTACAACTGGGACCAGAAGATGGGGCCGACCGGCGAGGGCATGCACAGCGTCACCAATATCCAGCCTGTGCTGCCGTTTGTCTTGAACCAAGACTGGAACCTCATCTCTCGCACCATTCTGCCGGTCATCGACCAGCACGGCCTGGCCCCCAATGGCGCGGCGGACAAATCCGGCACCGGCGATATCACCCAGAGTTTTTTCTTCTCACCGACCAAGCCCACGGACAGTGGCTGGATACTCGGTGCCGGCCCGGCGTTGCTGATACCGACCGGCAGTGACGAGTTGCTCGGCAGCGAGCAATGGGGCCTCGGCCCGACGGCGGTGGCGTTGAAACAGTCGAATGGCTGGACCCGAGGCATTCTGGCCAACCATATCTGGGGCCTGGACGGCAGCCCGCCGGACGACAAGGAAAAGGTCAACCAGACCTTCCTGCAACCGTTCCTCTCGTACACCACCCATAGCCTGACGACTTACGGGGTGAACACCGAGTCGACCTACAATTGGCAATCACGCGAATGGTCGGTACCGGTCAACCTGACGGTCACCCAACTGTTGAAGATCGGCGGCCAACCGCTGACGGTGCAAGCCGGCCCGCGCTACTGGCTCGACAGCCCGGACGACGGCCCGCAAGGGTGGGGCTTTCGCGCTGCGGTGACGTTCCTGTTTCCGCGCTGAAGCGTCGTTTCGGATGGATTAGAGGAGACACCGCATGGACCGATTCACCGGCGGTTGTTTGTGCGGCAACGTGCGCTTTGTCGCGTCGGGGCGCCCGTTCCGGGTTGGCGTTTGTCACTGTCTCGACTGCCGCAAGCATCATGGGGCGCTGTTTCACGCGTCCGCGATATTTCATCAGGACACCGTGACGATCGAAGGCGAAACACGTGACTACGCCGGGCGGCATTTCTGTCCGCACTGCGGTTCGTCCGTGTTCTCGCGCAGTGCAGACGAAATCGAAGTGAACCTCGGATCACTCGATGCCCCTGACCAACTGACGCCAACTTACGAGAGCTGGATCGTGCGTCGCGAGGCCTGGTTGCCGCCGTTTCCGTTCACACGACGCTACGAACGCGATCGAGATGCCACGGGGCGTTTTGAGGACTAGCGGCTATAACCTTTGGCGTCTCCAAAATTGCCAGGACCCGCATCGCTCTAGGCAATAACGCGTAGTATCAGAGATGTTATTGCTGCAATCTGTGCACTAATGATCTGCAGTCAACCCGTCTTGTTCATTACAGGATCAGTTCTCACACTAGAGGCACCTATGTGAAGGCAGCTTCTGACTGAAGGGGAAATGACCATGGTATCTGCGATCCGGTTTAACCAGTCCGGCAATCCTGAAGTAATGAATCTGGAGCTAATGAGCGAACAAACGCCAGGGCAAGGCGAGGTCTGGCTCAAGCATAAGGCTATTGGTGTCAACTTCCTCGACGTCAGCCAACGTAAGGGAGCAGTGCCCATTGCGTTGCCATCCGGGCTTGGGCTGGAAGGCGCCGGGCGTGTCGCCGTTGTGGGTGCCGGTGTCAGCAATGTGCAAGTTGGGGATCGCGTCGCCTATGCCACCGGCCCAATTGGCTCGTATGCATCGGCCCGGCTTTATCCGGCGGAGCGGCTGGTCAAAATTCCGGATTCACTGTCATTCGATGATGCAGCAGCCGTCATGTTCAAGGGTATCACTGCGCAGTACCTTTTGAAGGCCACCTATCCCGTAGGGCAGGGCACTACCATTCTGCTCTACGGTGTGGCGGGAGGGCTGGGGGAAATTATGGTGCCGTGGGCCAGACACCTGGGTGCCACCGTGATCGGCGTGGTTTCAAAGCAGGCCAGTGTCGAAAAAGCTCAAGCGTTGGGATGCGATGAAGTGCTGGTGTTTGATGCTGACAGCCTGGCATCGAATGTCGCACGTATCACCAACGGGAAAAAGGTCGACGTCGTCTATGACCCGATAGGGCGTGTTTCTTTCCAGGCCTCCCTGGATAGCTTGCGACCACGTGGTGTGATGGTATCGTTCGGTGCTTCATCAGGTGCGCCGTCAGCCGTGGAACTGTCGACACTCAATTCCAAAGGCTCGCTGTTCCTGACACGTCCTTCGTTGGCAGCCCATACGACGAGTGTCACGGAATACCAGGAACGAGCGCAGGATGTTTTGGCAGCTATAGGCGCGGGTATTATCAAACCCCGGATCTGGGCTAGCTACTCGCTGGCTGACGCAGCATTGGCGCATGCCGATCTGGAGTCGGGGCGCTCATCAGGGGCGATCATTCTAAAACCATGAATCTTGATGTTTTGAATAATCAGCACAGTGACGAAATCGCTGCGTTTCTGGCCGTGGCCTCACAAGGTTCATTTGTCGGTGCCGGCCGGCTGTTGCAGCGACACCCAACAGTCGTCTCAAAGCGGCTCGCGGCAATGGAAAAGCGCCTTGGCGTTCGGCTCGTGGAGCGCTCAACCCGGCAGGTGCGAATTACTGAAGTCGGTGCCAAGCTGGAGCAGCGTCTTCGCTCAGCCATCGAGTTGATGAATGAAGCGCAGCAGCAAGCGGCCGAAGGTGCCAGCGAAATTCGGGGTACTTTGCGACTTGCATTGCCAGCAGCCATGGGAAGACTTTGGCTCGGCCCGATGTTGCCGGAGTTTCTCAAGGCTTATCCCCATGTCTCGATCCTTGCAGACTATAGCGAGCGTCTGGTCGACATCATTGATGAAGGTTTTGACGCCGCGATCCGAATCGGAGAACTGGAAGACAGCCGGTTGATAGCCAAAAAACTAAGTGACCATCGCCGGATACTGTGTGCCTCGCCTGCTTACATCAAAAAGCATGGCATGCCCGAAACTCCACAGGATCTGATCAAGCACAATTGCCTTCGCTTCAGTGGCCTTGCGTCTTTTCCTCAGTGGAGACTCCATCGCGGCAATGAGCTGCAGACGGTTTCTCCGAAAGGAAACCTGACTGCCAATGACAGTGAATCATTACTGGCAGCGGCCCGCGCGGGTGCGGGAATACTGGGCGCCGGTGACTGGTTGATGAGTCGTGATATTGCTGCCGGGAGGTTGTTGCATGTCCTTCCTGACTGGCAACTGGATACCGCAGGTGGAGTTTATCTGGTCAGGCCATCGGCCAAATTTCCTGGTGCCGTGGTTGTCGCTTTCAAACAATGGATCGAGTCAAAGTTTATCCCCGCGCCCCCATGGGCCATTTGATCGGCACTGTAACTGAGCCTGGGGGCATATCCTGATTTGCAAGCTAACGCTCAAAAAAGCACGAACTCGATCGTCTGGCGATACAGTTTAGTTTTTCTTCTTCAATAGTTTATTCATGTAGTACTTTAGGCTTAAACGATCTTTGGGTCTTGGTTTGTAGTGGGTTTTGTTTCTTTGTGCGGGATCGATCACCATGGTTCCTGCGGTGTAGTAGTAAAGCGCTATAGACTTACGGGTGATGTGCTCTGGAGTCGTTAAAGGCTCTGGGTGCCCATGATTGCTGTCTTTGTCTGTGTTGAAAATGACACAACGATTGTAAATGGGCAGGACTTTTTTAAGGCAGGTTTTCATGTCGACATCCCAAAGTTCGAGGTTGCCGCCGTATTCCTCTCGCCAGTCTTCAGTCAGATAAATGATGATATTCAGTCGACGCTCAACATTAAGCTTTTTGTTGAGCCTGAAGTCCGAGTGCACCCCCAGGAAACCACCGCTTTTGGTTTCATGCAGGCCGCCACCGACAAAGTAGGGGTCGGGTATCAAACCTTCGATGCCTGTGAGCTTTTCAAGAAACTGCAACATGGGGGCCGAGTTGAAGACGTTGAAAATGGTCTTCAAAAATGGGGCGCATTCATTGGGGCTGATTTGACGTTTTCGTTGACCTTTATAGCCTCGCTCGTAGAGCATTTCGTTGTTGGTTGGCTCGGCTGGGAAGTGCGAGCAGATGCTCGCAATCAGGTCTTCGTGCAAGAAGTTGTCGATGACTATGTGTGGAAATGGCGTAGCCTGAACATAGCGACTGGTCAACGAGTCACCGAAGGCGCTGGCGGCATTCTGGTCGAAATCAAGCTCCGGGGATAGGGTGATAGGTAGTGCTTGAGTGATGGGTGCCATTACCGCTCCAATAACTTAATATAAAAACTTATGGGTGACTTCAAACAGAGTTTAATGCACTGCTCGTTACGTCAAATCCCGGCTCAACTTTTTCTGTCGTCCTTGTTCAGACGCTTAAGGATGTTGTTGTACATTTTGGTTCGTCTATGAGTCTTATCATAGCCGCCAGCCGCTGCGACAGTGCCGGCCTGAATGTGATCCAGATAGCTGAAGATTTTACGCGGTGATAACATTTCAACGACGTAGCCAAGCTCGGTCATGCGGTCCTGGAGAGTATAGCCTGGCACGCGATCATCCATCGAAAAGTGCATGTTGTGCTGTTTGATAAGTTTGCAGTTCCACAATGTGCAGAAACTTTTCAAATAAACTTCTTTGTACGGTTTTGGTTCTCTGGAGCGCAACCCCATGGAGATTTTCAGGCGCCTGAAATGGTGTTTGAATAGTCGCGAGCTAAAGCGCCAAAGGGTTCTCGTAGTACCGCGGTTTAATTGCTCAACACAACCGACGGCCACGACTTTTGGGTTTTTTAAGCATTTATTCAGCATCATTGGGAAAACATTTTTATCGAAAACAAATGTGTCAGTGTGCATCAAGAATAAATAATCAGTTTCAATTCGCTCCAAAACCAGGTCAAGTGCTTTGCCATGCGCGATGTGGCCCGCTTCTGGTTCAGAAACAGAACGTTCGATTAAATTGATCCAGTCAAGAGTACGTAAATACTCAGTACTTTCATCGGCGGAATAGTTGTCAACTACCCATACTGGGACGCTGTTGCTGCCCACATGCTGGTGCAATAAGTCTAAGCATATCTTGGTGATTTCTGGTGTTTTGTAATTTACTATAACTATGCTGAAGGCTTTAGAGCTTTCGGGTAGAAAACCAGGGTTGTTCATCATTCAGGTGCTCGATGGTATTGTATTTAATTGTATAAGTAATTGAGCTTGTATACAGCTTTTGCTTGTTTTTCCTCGGAAAATTTGCGCGGCTATAGAGCACATTTTGTTAAATCGCTTTGTTATGCATAACAACCATAGCTTACTCAGACCTGATGGAGGGTAGTAGAAGCGGACTTCATCGTATAAGGATCTGCTCTATAGGTAAATATCCGTGACTTGATTCGTTGTATCAGGAGGCTGGTCAGGCGAGCATCGCGGGATCCGCTCGCCCGGCCTGGCTATTTCGCAGCAAGCAGGGAGTCTTCGATTTCCTGTGCCACAAGGCTTTGTATCCGCCACATATTACGGTCCCGAATGCCATGCTCCTCCAGCATTGTCACGGTCCGGAACAGGTATTGGGCCGCCGAGCCCCAGTGCCCGGCTGCGCGAGCCAATACATGGGCAACCTTTTCCATGGGCAACTTTCCGGCATAGGCCATTCCGTCGCGTGCTGCGACAAAGGCTAAGGCACGCACTATCCCGGACTCGGTTTTAACCGAAATCCAGCGCGGAACATTGGTCGGTGGGTTTGCGTCTATTTCCCGGACCATCAACAGTCCCAATTGCTTGAAATGGTCTTGCGTTGGAAGCCGGTATGCCAACCCGTTGCAGCTTCCGCCCCGGTCGAGGGCCAGCATCAGGGCTGGCAGCTCGCGCGTGCCGCGCCAGCGAGTCAGTTTGAGGCAGAACGATCGATGCCAGCCGAAGGCGGTGGCGCTGCGGCTCTCCAAAAAATCGAACTCCGGATTCCAGATCAGTGAGCCATAAGCAAAGATCCAAAGCTCCTGCGGTTTGTATTCAAACAAAAGTGCCTCCACCATCGCATCAAACTCTGCTTCGGTGTGTTCGGTCGTGCCCGGTTCAGGTCCTGGATCGGGCTCAAAACGCTCAACCCGAGCGACGAGTTCCGCAGTCAGGTTTCGTCCTTTAACGGGCGTGCCTCTCAGGGGTGCCATACCGGCCCTCCCACTATGGGTAAACATTGAACCTCCTGATCAGAGTTCTTTCAGGAAGCCCAGTAGCAGCTCATTGACCTCCGTCGCGCGTTCTCGCTGTATCCAGTGGCCGGCATCTTCGAGGATATGACACCCGCGCAGGCCCGGCAGTGTCTGCGCGAAGGCTTCGATCTGCCGTGGGGAGCTCGGAAACTTCAGCACGCCGTCGCGGCTCCCGGCAATGAACATCGACGGCTGCCGGATAATGCAACCGCGCCAGGGTGCCAGCAGTGCCCATGAGCGCGTCATGTTGCGGTACCAGTTCAAGCCGCCGCGAAATCCGCTGCGGGTGAATTCGCGGGTGTAGTAGGCAATATCCTCGAGGCTTAGCCAGGCTGGCAGGGTTTCGGGCTCGATCATCCCCCCCAGGAAGCCCTGGCCCGGCTGCAGCCGGCCGAACACCGGCCCATCGGGCCCGTCACCTGAGCCACTGAAGTAGATGCGCCGGATCGACGACTCGACATCTCTTTCCAGCTCGGCCTCGGCCACACCCGGCGTCTGGAAGTACTGGATATAGAAGTCGCTGATACCCAGCGAGGCTAGCGCGCTCAGGAGCTCCACGCGACCCGGTGGCGAGAAGGGAACGCTCATGCCGACCACTGCGCGGAACAGATCGGGTCGCATCATTGCTGCACTCCATGCCACCAGCGCGCCCCAGTCATGACCGACGATCACGGCTTGTTGTTCGCCGAGTGCGTTGACCAACTCAACCATGTCGCCTACCAGGTGGAGCGTGGTATAGGCGTCGGGTTCGGCCGGCGCATCGGTGCCACCATAGCCACGCATGTCGGGCGCTACCGCTCTATAGCCGGCGGCCGCCAGCGCCGCAAGCTGGTTGCGCCACGAGTACCACAGCTCCGGGAAGCCGTGGCATAGCAAGACCAACGGGCCGCAACCTTGCGTTGCTACCTGCATGCGGATGCCATTGATGTCGAGCATTTCGAGGTGTGGCTCGTTCATGTGCGCTTCCTGCAATTCAAGCGATGGACCCCAGCAACCGCGGCAGATTCACCAGAGCCTGCTGCCTGCTGACAGAGAGCCGATACAGCTGTGCCATTTTCTCGGTGTCGGTTTCTTGCAAGCCCCTGACCACCGCAGTCAGAAAGAATAAGCGCGACTGCTTTATCCAGCGGGCCAGGCCTTCATGCTCTCCCCAGCGTAGTTGGTTACCCAGGTAGACCGCCCACATTTTGATCCAGTCCGTGGGGACGTGAGGCGGGGGGACCATCGTGCAAAGCGCGTTCATTTGCGCTTGATCGGCCAGGTGGCTTTCCACGTAAGCGATCAAGGCCGCACTGAACAAGGGTTGGCAGCTGCTTACCATCAACAGGTTAATCTTGCCGCCGTCGAACACCTTCATTTCAGGCAGTGACGGGATGGCACTGGCGCTGCAGTCAATGTGCAGGGCACCCGGGCTCGTGGCGATGTTGCCCTGCTCGAGCACGATGCGCGTTGGCTCGATCACTCGCACCCGCCCCAGGCGCACAATATTGTCGATGCGTCGAAGCTCACGTAATTCTGCCTGTGTGACGGTGGCGCAGCGGTAAGCAGTGGGTTCCACTGACTTGTCTATGCGCAGGAGCTGGCCCGCGGCCTCAAGCCTGGAGAACAGGTCCGGGATCGAGTCTGCGGCTGTGATGGCCTCAAATTGTGCCGTGAGGCCGCCGATTGTTCGTTCGAAGCTGTCGGGGCCAGGTTGCAGGTTGGCCCGGTCGATCAACCACGGGTCGTTCGGCATGATCCAGCAGATTTTTTCGGGCGCAATACCGTTTTGCAGACACCACAGGCAAGCGTCGATCCCGGTCTTGCCCGATCCCACCACTACGTAGCTAGAGTGTGGGTGCCGGATCTTCGGCAGGTCGTTCAGTGGCACGCATTGCACGCCGGGTTCCACCCTGTACCTGGGCGGGTGGGTCGAGGGAACTGCCGTCTGGGCATGGGTGGCGTCTACCACCTTTTTGTGCACCTGGACCTGATGGTTTGCGCCGCTGACCAGCGAGGTAAACCGGTGGTCGTCAATGCGGTCGCCGGTGTAGTTGCACATGGGGAAGTAACGGACTCGACCTGACGGCAGAAACTGCTGATTCATCACCTGGTCGAAGTAGCTCACCACCTCGGCGCCGGAGGCTAGCTCATACAAGCCCTCGTTCAGTTCCGCCTTGTCTTTCGTTCCGCTGCCCAGTTCCCGTGAGTTGACGCCATAGAAGGCCGAGGGCTGGTGCAATCGGACGAACGGGTAGGCATCGTTCCAGTGCCCGCCAGGTCGGTCGTGTCGATCCACCATCATGACGCATGCATTCGTTTCCTTGAGTAGCGTATCGACGAAAGCCATGGCCGTCGCGCCAGCACCGATGATCAGGTAGTCGGTTTCGATCAGATTTGCGTCCATATGCTTTCGCCTTTCTGAAGGTTGCCCCCTCTCAACCTCAGTAGATTAGCTACCTGTACCGAGCCCAATAGAACGAATGCTCCTCACACACATAACCGATGGAATTAATGGTTGCAGCCTGAGTTACGACTCACCAGTCGTTCCTGGTGTTGTTGTTTCGATCCAGTCTCGGCTCCGAGTGGACCTCTGCCGCATTCATACTCCGTAACAAGCGGCTATGACGATGAGCGCGAGAAAACACACCAACTGAACGCAAAAGAAGGTAAATCGAACCGCCACAAACGTATTGGTTTGCTCATGGGATACGTGAACCAGCGACTGGCACACGCGAGCGATCAGGACGAGTGTGGACAAGTAGTTCACTGCAGGGCCGTTGATATCGAGTACTGAAACCACGAACACGATAACGCCAAAGACAGGCAGACTTTCCACACAGTTGGCATGTGCCCTTGTCCCGCGCCGATACCAATCCTCACCCTCGAGCTGATCGCTTCGGAAGGAGGCAATCGGTACACTCGAGAATAGAATTCCGACCCAGCGATAAACTCCGACGGTTGCCATCAACAGCAGCAAAGTCCAGGTCGCAAACCCAAGCAGCAGCAGTCGGTCGCGCGCTGTCGGTCAATTGCTCATGATGGGTGCCAGTGCGATCTGAATCCGGGACATCTGTGTTGGCGTTGTCATCTGCGTCAGCAGCCGGCCGAAGTGTGGATGCCGCACGCCCGAGATAATGTATTGCCAGCGGTAGGCGCTCAGCACGCAGGCCTTGATTTGCGCTGACTCATCGACACTCAACGATCGTGAGACATTACCAATGAAGTAGTCGGCATCGGCTGCCGATTGTGCCTGCAGGATGGCGTCGACGGCCGCCACCAGAGTAATCAGGTCATTCACGGCTTGGTCGCGCTCGGCCGGCGAGAGTTTCGCGTGCTCGTCCTGCCACTCCAGTTCATCGAGTACAACGTGCCGGCTTTCATCCTTCCAGTGAAATTTGAAAACATCCTTGAATAACGGGCACAACTCCTCGCGCGGGGCGATGCTCTGTATGTAGTGCGCCTGAACAAACAGCTCGATATGACAGGTCAGCGCCAGCACCGACCAGGTGCTGGCCGCCAGTACCGCGCGCGCCACATCGTTTGGATCGGCCACTTGACGATATCCCGCTGGTAATTGCGAACCCATCATCGTCTCCATGCGCCGGAACAGTTCCTGGTGTTTGATCTCGTCGTTGGAAAAGCGCACCAGCGCTTCGAGTGCGAGTTGATTGTCAAATACATGGGCCCGGCCTTGATCGAGCATTTTGGCACTGATAAAACGCTCGACCAGGCCAAAGATATACGCATAGGTTCGGCCCTGAATCTGACTGAGCAGGCGAGCCTCGGCCGCGGCGAGAAAGGGCAGGTGGTCGATCTGCGAGAGTCCATCGGGCAAGAACTTGCGCGAGAAGTCGAAACTCCGGTCCTGCAGCAAATCGCGATCGATCTGCCATTCGATTTTTTTCGATGATCTGACAATTTGCGCATAACGGGCGGTGTTGCCCGACTCTGAGCCGGGTAGGGTAACGACGCTGTTCATATGGAACTCCTGCTGCCCTGGTTGAGTTGGAATGGGGCAATTTCGGTTGACGTCGGAGCCATAGACCCGTGGTGAAGCCTCTGGGAACAGTCTCGATCTCTGAGTCCGCGTTGGTGCTAATCTAGGCCTCGCTGTTCAGTCAATGAATGACCGGTGCGCCTGATTACCTGCTCCGGACTCCGGAAAGGAGGGCTGGCAATTGCTGGATGCGCTTTCTGATGTCTTGCGTGTGATCCGGCTGTCTGGAGGGGTCTTCCTCGAGGCGGAACTCACTGCGCCCTGGTGCATCAACGGCAGAATCTCGGCGGATGATTGCAAACCGTTCCTGGCGGCACCCCGACATATCATTGCGTCGCATTTTGTCGCCGCGGGGCACATGCAAATACGCATCGACGGTGGTGTCGCCATGGACGTGGGGGCAGGCGAACTTGTTCTGCTTCCTCGCAACGACGCTCATTCGTTTGGCAGCGACCTGAGCATTGCGCCCATGCCGGCGCGCGAAGTTATTCAGCCGCCAGAAGTCGGCGGAATTTCGCGGATCAAGTACGGCGGGGGCGGGGAGGCCACGCAGTTGTTGTGCGGTTTCCTTGGCTCTGAAACACCCTTCAGTCCGTTGCTTTCGTCGCTGCCCTCCCTGTTGAAACTGGACCTGCGCGCGACGGCTTCGGGCACCTGGATCGAAAGCTCGTTCCGTTTTGCAGTCAGTGAAATCGCGGCGGGACGCGTCGGCTCGGCAACGGTCATCGCCAAGCTATCGGAGTTGCTCTTCGTCGAAGCCGTCGGCCAGTATGTCGCCAGCCTCCCCGCCGAGCGGCGCGGATGGCTGGCGGGGTTGCGGGATCCGCATATCGGGCGCGCGCTGGCGCTGCTCCATGCTCGTCCAACCGAAGGCTGGACCGCAGAAGCACTGGCGCTTGAAGTGGGCATGTCGCGCTCGGTATTCGCGGAGCGATTTACCGCATTGGTCGGTCAGCCACCGATGCAATACCTGACGCTCTGGCGTATGCACGTGGCGGCTCAACACTTGCGCGAAGGTCGCGGCAATGTGGCGCAAATCGGTTTTGCAGTCGGCTACGAATCCGAAGCTGCGTTCAGTCGCGCATTCAAACGCCAGTTCGGCACTTCCCCCGGCACCTGGCGCAGACAATCAGCATGAGAAAGTCCGGTGCCGAGAATCACCTGGCCGTTACTCAATAAGCTGATCGATCAACACCGCGTTGGTATAGACCAAGCTGCCATCGCTCGCACGGTGCCCGACCAGATGGAACTGACCGCGTTCGTCGTGCAAATAGACACGCATTTGACAGTCGGACAAGGGGGCGTATCCCTCGGGCATGATCAAATCCATCGAGTCCATATCGACATCGACCATGGCCTCTCGCTCGTGGGTCTTCTGCAGGCGCTCTTCGGCCTCTTCCAGACGGAGATGCAGAGGTCCGTCGACGTAGAAATGGACTTCCCCCATCGGGGTGGACTTTTGGGCGCTGCCGGTTTTGCACCAGCCTTCAATCGTCAGGGCACTCATGACGAAACCTCCCATGTGGATTGCTGGACTCTGTAGCTTTCGTCCCTGCTCAAGGTCATCACTTACGTTTGACGACTGAACAAGGGCAGGGTTCGTCCTTGGGGACCGCTTCCGGTCGATCTCTGCCGTCCGTCATCAGAAATTCAGTATAGCTGGCAACCGGACTTCCTTTGCCAGCCTCACGGTACAAGCCGATGGCTCTATACTCCTTACTGACTTTACCGCCCGGACGGGTGGTATTTGTCTGCCCTGCTTGGACGTCAGTGGCGATGCTTTTGCATAACCAATGAACAACAGGAATAGGATGAAGAGGAAATGGCAATAGCAATTACCTTGATACTAATCGTTATTGCATCAGTGCTATTCCACATACTAGCGCCTTGGCAGGCGGCACCGGCAGCTTCCAACTGGGGGTCCATAGACACCACCCTGTTCATCACCCTGATCATTAGCGGAATTTTTTTCATTGCCATCACGGTTTTTATGGCAGTAGCGGTGATGCGCTATCGTCACAAGGAGGGTGCCCGGGCGGCCTACCAGCCAGAAAATAAAAAACTGGAATTATGGTTGATCATCGTTACCTCGGTAGGGATTGCCGGGATGTTGGCGCCAGGTCTGGTTGTTTACAACGATTTCGTCAGGGTGCCGAAAAGTGCTTACGAACTTGAAGTGGTCGCCCAGCAGTGGCAGTGGGCCTTTCGTTTTCCCGGTCAAGACGCAAAGCTGGGCAGATCGGATATCAAGTTTATTGATTCCACCAATCCCCTCGGCCTTGATCCCAAGGATCCGGTAGGGCAGGACGATGTGCTTGTCATCAATAATGAAGTTCACCTTCCACTCGATCGGCCGGTGAAAGTTTTACTGCGCGCTAAAGACGTTCTGCACGATTTCTATGTACCGCAAATTCGCAGCAAGATGGATATGGTGCCAGGGATGGTGTCGTACTTTTGGTTTACGCCGACTAAAACCGGAAAGTATGAAACCCTTTGCGCTGAATATTGTGGTGTAGGTCATTACAACATGCGCGGCCATATGATCGTGGAAGAGCAGGACGTCTTCGATCAATGGCTAAAAGGCCAACCGACTTTTGCGCAGACATTAGCGACAGCGGCCAGGCCCAGTCGAGACAGCGTGCTGGAAAAAGGCCGCCTGTTGGTCGAACAGCTTGGTTGCAAGGCCTGCCATAGCCAGGATGGTGGTGCCAGTCTCGGCCCGGGATGGAAGGGGCTGTATGGCCGCACTGAACAGCTTGCCGATGGCACCCGTGTGTTGGTCGATGAGGCCTACCTGAAAGAGTCGATTCTCGATCCGAAGGCCCGCCTGGTACAGGGCTACCCGCCGGTTATGGTGGCCTATACTCTCAATGACGATGAACTGGGTGCTGTCATCGCCCTGATCAAATCACTGGGTGCTGCGCGGCAAGGCGATGAACCTTCTACTGGTGAAGCGTCGGGGCCGGGTGACGACCTGGCGGCGCAGGGACAGCGGCTCGCCGGATCGCTCGGTTGTCTAGCCTGCCACAGTGTTGATGGCAACAAGGGCGTCGGCCCCGGCTGGCAGGGCCTGTATGGCAAGACGGAAACCCTTGCCGACGGTACGAGCGTAAAGGTCGATGAGGGCTATATCAAAGAATCGGTTCTTCATCCCAACGCCAAAATCGTCAAGGGCTATGCAGCCGTCATGCCGGCCTTTGCTCCAAGTGACAAGGAGCTGGATGCACTGATCGCTTTTATCAAACTCAAAGCGAATACTGACGCTGATGCGAGCAAGGCGGAGCCAGGGAAGTCGCCGTAAAGCAGCCTGAAATACACTGAAACTTCGGCAGGAGGATGACGTGATGGCCTATGCGGAGCAAGCCGAGACAGAAGCACTGCACGAGCCCAAAAGTTTCCTGACCAAATACATCTGGAGTCAGGACCACAAGGTCATAGCCATTCAATATTCCTTGACGGCTCTGTTCGTGGGTCTTATCGCTTTGGTGTTGTCCGGCTTGATGCGCATGCAGATTGGCTTCCCCGGTAGTTTGGCGTTCATGGATGCCAGTACTTACTATCAGGCGATGACCATGCACGGCATGATCATGGTCATTTACTTGCTGACGGCCTTGTTTCTGGGTGGCTTCGGCAACTATCTGATCCCACTGATGGTGGGCGCCCGCGACATGGTCTTCCCCTATGTCAACATGCTGAGTTACTGGACCTACCTGCTGGCGGTACTGGTGTTGCTCGCCGGTTTCTTTGTTCCTGGCGGCCCCACGGGGTCGGGCTGGACGCTCTATCCGCCACAGTCCATTACTCAGGGGACACCGGGGGTCGAGTGGGGCATCGTACTGATGCTCGTCTCACTGGCGATTTTTATTGTCGCAACCACCATGGGCGGGTTGAACTACGTCACCACGGTATTGCAGGCGCGCACGCACGGCATGACATTGTTTCGCATGCCGCTCTCGGTATGGGGAATCTTCATGGCCTCGATCATGGCCTTGCTGGCCTTCCCGGCGTTGTTTGTCAGTGCGGTCATGATGCTGTTTGACAAGCTATTGGGTACCAGCTTCTTTATGCCGGCGATGATCTCGCTGGGGCAGCAGCTCGGTCACCAGGGTGGCAGCCCGATATTATTCCAGCACCTGTTCTGGTTCTTCGGCCACCCGGAGGTCTACATCGTAGCTCTCCCTGCGTTTGGTCTGGTCTCCGACTTGATCAGCACGCATGCGCGTAAAAATATCTTCGGCTACCGAATGATGGTGTGGGCCATTATCGCGATTGGCGTACTCAGTTTTGTGGTCTGGGCGCACCATATGTATGTCAGCGGAATGAACCCGTACTTTGGCTTTTTTTTCGCCGTCACCACCTTGATCATCGCGGTGCCGACCGCGCTGAAAGTCTATAACTGGGTATTGACCCTGTGGCGGGGCGACATCCATCTGACCGTGCCGATGCTGTTTGCCCTGGCCTTTATCGTCACCTTCCTGGTCGGCGGTCTGACCGGGTTGTTTCTCGGCAATGTGATCGTGGATATACCGCTCTCGGACACTTATTTCGTCGTGGCCCACTTTCATATGGTCATGGGGGTCGCACCGGTACTGGTGGTGTTCGGCGGCATTTATCACTGGTTTCCGAAAGTGACCGGGCGCATGACGAACGACATCCTGGGCAAGCTGCACTTCTGGATTACCTTTCTGGGCACCTACGCCATCTTCTTCCCCATGCACTACCTGGGTTTCCAGGGCATGCCACGCCGCTACTACGCCTATGAAAACTACGCGTTCATCCCGCAGTCCGCGCAAGAGTTGAATGCTTTCATTACGGTGGTCGCATTGACCGTCGGGGTTTCCCAATTGCTGTTCTTGTTCAACCTGGCCTGGAGTGTGTTCAAAGGCAAGCCCGCAGGCAGTAATCCCTGGGGCGCGGCCAGCCTGGAATGGCAAACGCCGAACACCCCGCCGATACACGGTAACTGGGGAGAGAAGTTGCCGGTCGTGCATCGCTGGGCCTATGACTACAGTGTGCCGGGGATAGAACAGGATTTCGTTCCGCAAACAGTTTCCGCCGAGGAACTGGAGCAGCTTCGACAGCTCGGCGCCGGAACCAAAATAGCGGACGTTAAAACATGAACAGGCTGCTATTGAAAAACGCCGACAGCGCTGACCCCGGCGGCAGTTGGAGTCGCGACCCTGAGGGTATTCAGGCCGCCGAGGGTGCCAATAGAAGCCAAATCGCAAGAGTAGGCCTGCGCTTGTTTCTGGGGGTGGTGAGCTCGTTATTCTTCCTCTTCCTGATCGCCTTTATTGCCCGTTCTCAAATGGCCGACTGGCTACCCCTGACAGAGCCTTTGGCGCCGTTAGGCAATCTCCGGCCGCTCTGGTTGAATTCGGCTTTTCTGGTATTGAGTTGCATCGCACTGCAGTGGTCGCGTATGGCCGCCCGAAAGGCTCGGCTGGGCGCAACCGTGATTGGTTTTGCATTGGGGGGCGTCTTTGCAATTGCCTTTCTGGCGGGGCAACTCTGGGTCTGGCAGCAGTTTGTCGCCTGGGGCTACTTTGTCGCCAGCAATCCGGCCAACAGTTTCTTCTACCTGTTGACCGGCCTGCATGGGCTCCACCTGCTGGGCGGGCTGATCGCCTGGTGCTGGATCGTCGCTAAATTCCTGCGTCATGTGCCACTGGCACAACTTGGCGCCAGCGTAGAGCTCTGTGCCATCTATTGGCATTACTTGTTGGGTCTTTGGTTCGTGCTGTTCGCGCTGCTGGCCAGCACGCCGCAAACCTATGAAGCCATCGCCAGATTCTGCGGCCTGAGGTGAACAGCCATGGCATTGCACCCGCAAGCTCAAGTCGAATCCAGCTCATCCAATCCACCAGGTTCGCCACCTGCACCGGGATGGCAGGGCATCGCCAGCGACTGGGCCTCGGATAAAGAGGCCTTCAAGCAGGTGCCCTGGGGCAAGGCGATGATGTGGATATTCCTGCTCAGCGATACGTTTATATTCACCTGTTTCCTGACCGGCTACATGTCGGTACGCATGACCATCACCAGCGCCTGGCCGAACCCCAGTGAAGTGTTCGCATTGACGATCGGCGGCAGGGAAATCCCGCTTATTCTGATCGCCATCATGACCTTTGTGCTGATCAGCAGCAGCGGCACCATGGCCATGGCCGTCAATTTCGCCTATCGCCGTAACCGCGCGAAAACCACGGCCCTGATGCTGGCGACCGCTGCCCTTGGGGTGACTTTTGTCAGCATGCAGGCATTTGAATGGACCAAGCTCATCGCAGAAGGGGTGCGTCCCTGGGGGAACCCCATGGGGGCGGCGCAATTTGGTGCCAGCTTTTTCATGATTACCGGTTTTCACGGACTGCATGTGTCAATCGGCGCCATCTACCTCAGCATTGTGGCGTTGAAAGTTTTGCGGGGAGATTATGAGCGCTCCGGAAACTATCAGAACGTCGAGATAGCCGGGCTTTATTGGCACTTCGTGGATTTGGTGTGGGTGTTTATTTTTGCTTTCTTCTATTTGTGGTAGAGGAGCACGGGTGATGGCACATGCTCAGGGTCAGCAACATCCAATCAGTTTGTACCTTAAAATCTGGGCGCTGTTATTCGTCCTCAGCACGCTGTCGTACCTCGTCGACTATTTCCACTTCCATGGCTACCTTCGCTGGTCCCTGATTATCACTTTCATGTTGTTGAAGGCAGGTTTGATTGTCTCCATCTTCATGCATATGGCCTGGGAGCGGCTGGCCATGGTCTATGCCATATTGGTGCCACCTTTGTGTTTACTGGTGCTCGTCGGACTCATGGCCACCGAGGCAGACTATGTTTTCCTCAGCCGGGTCATTTTCTTTGGCCAATAAGCCGCTTTCGGATGGCCTTGAGTCTCCAGGCGTTAACCCGATATCACTCGCTTGAACTGATGCCATTTGTGCTGCCAGGCCACTGTCCAGTGGGGGGCTGCCGTTCCCGTGCCGGCGATCGTCAACTTTGGATGATGTCCGATTACCTGGTCCAATACCGATTCTTGATCCGGTTCAACATCCACGAAGAAGATATGTTTGCCCTCTTTTACCGCCTGCTTGAAATTGCGGAAGTGAGTGTTCGGCACCTGGAACCCAAAAAAACCGCCTTCCCAGATGCAGAAGCCCAAAATAACAATGGCAAGGAAGATAATAGGCATCCAGCCTGCGGCGGATTCGGTCCAGCCCATCCAATAGGCGCCACCCAGGACCAGTGCTGCGAGGGGCACACCGATCAATGCACCAATCTCACCAGAGTGAACAGCATCTTGCTCCATTAACGAGTTAACCTCGTGGAGGTGATGTTGTTCAACGTCAGCAACTTTTTCACTGAGCACATGAATCTGTTCGGAATTGATGCCGCTGGCTTCCAATTCATTTTCAACGTTTTCGAGATCGTTGAGATTGTCACTGATGTAATAGTGTCGATTCATGCCACACCTCCCAACTCGTGTTTGCTGTAGACCTCCTTTGTCCGGCAGCTGTTAACCAGGATTTACAGTCGGTATCTTTACCGTGGGGAACGTTGCACACTTCATGCAATCTGAAAAAAAGTATAGCACTCGCCAGCATGCGGATCGGTCGCTAATTGATCTGCACAATGACGGGACCTTCCGTTACGATCGGCGGGTTCGCGTGGATATTCGAGGTGTTTTTCTGAATCCAGTCACGCGCGACTTTCAAGCTCGCATCACTGCCGGCCTTGTCTACGCAAACAGTGATCGACGTACCACCGTCACCCGTATTGAGCAGTGTGTAGCTTACGAGGCCAGGCACTGTCCGCAGGGTCGCGTCGATGTCGACTTTGCGCTCTTCCAGAAGCTCGAAAAGCTGCTTTGCTCCCGTACCCAGGTAGGTTCTTATCACCGCGTACATAGTCGTCTCCTTTGGGAGTACCGTCTTGATGCCAATCCAGATCCGTTGATGGCCGCAATCACCCAAGTTTCAGTTCGCCCTGATTTAATAAGCTTAGCCAAACGCCGGCGACAATCGAAATGCAACGACCACCGGCCACTCTCGGCCGATTTCTGCCTGTCAGCAAAGGCAGGCAGAAATCAGCCCATTGCAAACATCAAAATAACCCGGCGCTAACCGAACCTTGAACTTTGACGCAACTGCGCCGGACTCACTCCAAGGCGTTGCTTGAAGGTGGTCGCCATGTGCGCCTGGGAGTTGAAACCGCAGGCGTAGGCGATCTGCGTCAGCGTGGCAGTCGAATCGCGCATCAGGGCTCGGGCCTTGGCGAGGCGTCGGTCGATCAGGTAACCATGCGGGCTTTTGCCTGTGGCGTTTTTGAATGCCCGCATGAAATATCCCTCGGACAATCCAAGCAGTCCCGCCATCGCCGGTACGCTCAACGGGCCATCGAGGCCAGCATCAATGAACTCATCGAGCAAGCGCATCCGGTTACCGGTTATCGAGCCATGGGGCGGTGTCGACACGGCTTCGCTACCCGTCGCCCGCTCAGACAAGGCGAGTGCCCAGGCCTCCCAATCGTCCTCCACGGACGCGTGCAACAGCGCGGCGCGCATTCTCCGTGCGAGGGCAGTGGCCTGCTGATCGATGCGGTTGTTGAAGGCACGATCCCCCACCAACGCAACACCGTCGGTGCGCATAACCCGTAGGTATTCACCGCCTTTGGGTGATTCGGACAACACGTCACACCCGGCGGGGATGAACGCCAGGCCGTTGGGCATGGCATCGAAGGGATGTACCCGGTCGCTGCCGATAGCGTGCAGGCCTCGCTGGCTGTCGAAGGCAAAGCCAATCCCGGCCTGGGTCGCGACATATCGGGTCGCGTAGGCGCAAACGGGGAGCAATTCGATCGCCCAAGGTCCGGCCTCGATACGGCGGACCGGTTCGGAGGGGAGCGTTGGCGGCAGGCGATTTCGATGATTCATGGGCAACATAGTAGTGAAGAGGGGGCACAAAAGTCAGGTCAGTTTTCTGAAAGCCGGAATACTGCGCCCGTGCTCAGACTGGGCAAAATCTCAGGAGGACAATTCATGCACAGACTGACTCGCGACGATATCGAACAGGCCGCTCGCAACGTTTATCAGGTCATGCCTGCCACCGCCCAGTACCCTTGGCCCTTGCTGGCTCGGCGGTTGGGTTGCACGGTGTGGGTCAAGCACGAAAATCACACGCCTACCGGTGCTTTCAAAGTGCGCGGTGGTATCACCTTCATGCACTGGCTCAAACGCGAGCACCCAGGCTCGAAGGGTATTGTTAGCGCTACCCGCGGCAACCATGGCCAGAGCCTGGCGCTGGCGGCTGGCGCATTGGGTTTGCAAGCGTTGATCGTAGTGCCGCAAGGTAACTCGGTAGAAAAGAACAACGCCATGCGCGGCTTTGGCGCTGAAGTGGTCGAGTATGGGCGCGATTTCGATGATGCCCGTGAAGAGGCTGCACGCCTTGCGCACGTGCATGACCTGTTCCTGGTTCCGCCGTTTCACACCGAGCTGGTCAAAGGCGTCGCCACTTATGCGCTGGAGCTGTTCAACGCGGCGCCGGACCTGGATACCGTTTATGTACCGATTGGCTGTGGATCGGGGATTTGTGGGGTGATCGCCGCCCGCGATGCGCTGGGCCTGAACACCCGGGTGGTGGGTGTGGTTTCCACGGAAGCGGCGGCCGCACAGTTGTCGTTTGACACCGGAGTCCTATGCGAAACCGCCTCGGCAACCACCTTTGCCGACGGTCTGGCCGTACGCAAGCCGGTGCCTGAGGCCTTTGCCGTCTACGCGCAAGGTGCGGAGCGGATTGTAGCGGTCAGTGATGCGCAGATTGCCGAGGCCATGCGCGTGTATTACACCGATACCCACAACCTGGCTGAAGGGGCCGGTGCGGCGGCGCTGGCAGCGCTCATTGCGGAGCGTGAAACCATGTCGGGAAGAAAGGTGGGTGTGATTCTATCCGGTGGCAACGTCGACAGATCGGTGTATGCGCAAGTGATTGCATGAAGGGGCAATGACCTTGGTCACATAAATTTGAAATGCACGGCGTTGCTCGACACAATCGCGCCCCGATCCGGCCAAAGGCGCCGGACGTTCGTGGTGAAAAGGGGCCGCAGTTGAACGAACAGACATTGTCCATGCGCCTGGAGCGCGTGGCGGCACATGTGCCAGCCGGCGCGCGCCTGGCCGATATCGGCTCGGATCACGGCTACCTGCCAGTGGCATTGATGCGCCGTGGCGCTATCGCAGCGGCGGTGGCCGGTGAGGTGGCGTTGACGCCGTTCCGTTCGGCCGAACGTACCGTGCGCGAGAACGAGCTGGACCCGCAGATCACCGTGCGCCTGGCCAACGGCCTTGCGGCAATCGAACCGGGAGACGGGATCACGGCGGTCAGCATCTGCGGTATGGGCGGCGAAACGATCCGCGACATCCTCGACAACGGCAAGGCGTACCTGAACGGTCAGGAGCGCCTGATCCTGCAACCCAACGGCGGCGAGCAGCCACTGCGCCTATGGCTGATGGACAATGGCTATCGCATCCTCTGCGAGGAAGTGCTGCGGGAAAATCGTTTCGACTACGAAATCATCGTCGCCGAGCGCGCCGGGCCGGTGATCTACACCGCCCAAGAGCTGTATTTCGGCCCGTTGCAGATGCAGGCCCGCAGTCCGGCGTTCCTGCTCAAGTGGCAGCGCAAGTTGCGCCAGAAGCACAAGACCCTGAGCCACTTGGCCCGGGCGCAGCAGGCAGTGCCCGAGGAGACGGTGCAGGACATCGCGCGCCAGGCCCGGTGGATCACCGAATTGCTGGCTTGAGCCCGATCCGGGGTTCGTACGCGTCGTCGCTTATTCCGGCGATGGGTCCAGCTTTTTTCCCGGACCCATTGCCTTTGGCCTGGCGGGCGCTGCGACGCAGTTCTTGTGGCGTGCGCCCTACGACTCGGACGAAGCTGCGCAGCATGTGATCGGCATCGCCGAATCCGAAGCACCTGGCGATCTCCTCGAAAGTCTGGTGCCCGTCCTCAACCAGTGGCCGTGCCGACTCGATACGCAGGCGCTCGATAGCTTTCGCCGGCGTCACCCCGACCGATGCTGCGAACACGCGGCCAAACTGGCGCACGCTCATATGTGCAACGTCGGCCAGGCGTTCAACTGACAGGTCATCACGCAGATGATCGCGCACGTGGCTCAGCACCGTGCGGATCCGATCCGAGCCTGGGTCGAAATCCAGCAGCGAAGAGAACTGATACTGACCACCGGGTCGCCGATAGTAGACCACCAGCATGCGCGCGACGGAGCGTGACACGTCCTTGCCCAGGTCCTGTTCGATCATCGCCAGGGCCATGTCGATGCCAGCCGACATGCCTGCGGACGTCCAGACATTGCCGTCTTCGGTCCAGATACGATCTCCGTCCACGCGCAGCGCCGGATAGCGTGCCTGCAATTGCGGCGCGTAGTTCCAGTGCGTGGTCGCGACACGACCGTCGAGCAGGCCGCTCTCGGCGAGCAGGAAGGCGCCGGTACAGACGCTGGCAGTGCGGCGCGAGCGCGGGGACATCTGCCGTATTGCCGCTGCCATCGGCATCATCCGGTCATCGATCGGAGCGGTGGGGGCGCCGACGATGATCAGCGTGTCGAGCTGGTCGACAACCTGCAGGGCTTGCGTCGCGACTTGCAGTCCGCTCGAAGCGCTGATCAATCCGCCTTCAAGCGAAGCGACCGTGAATCGATAGCCCGAAGCGCGCGCACGATTGGCGTTGGAGAAGGCTTCGAGCGGGCCGCTCAGATCCAGCAAGACGAAGCCCGGGTAAACCAGGAAGCATATGTGACGTTGCATGCACGGGACATCCAAGGTCTGAATGGGGCGCCATAGTATGCGCTTGCTGTCTGGAAGGTCACGGGGCGCATCGAGCCCATCCGCCTCATGCAAGGTGCCTGAGCTTGTCGGCCGAAATCCAGGGATATATGTCCATTTCGTGCCGTCTTCTCGCCGTACCGTAAATGCACCACCCCCACATTGCGGACGTGCAACATGACCTTCAACCGAATTCATCCCGCCAGACTCATCTCCTGCGCCACCTTGCTGGGGGCTATCCTGATGGCGCCCGGCATTGGCTTCGCCGCCGAGAATCCTTACGCCGATCCGGCCAAACCCGCGCTCCCGGCCTCCACGTTTCAATGGGATTCCAGTCGAACCGCGCTGGTCGTGATTGACCCGCAGATCGACTTCATGAGCCCGGAAGGTGCGGGCTGGTCAGTCTTCGGCCAGAGCGTTACGGAGCAAAATCTGGTCCCTCACCTGAACCGGCTTTTCACGGCGTTCAAGCAGGCCGGAGCGACGGTGGCCATTTCGCCGCACTACTACTATCCCCACGATCACAAATGGGAGTTTGAGGCGCCGGCGGAAACCGTTCAGCACAAGCTGGGGCTCTTCGATCGCAAGGGCGCATTGACGCTGGATGGCTTCCGTAACTCGGGGGCCGACTTCATGCAGGAGTTCAAACCCTTCATCGAAGACGGCAAGACCATCGTCGCCTCACCGCACAAGTTGTATGGCCCGCAAAGCAACGACCTGATGCTGCAGTTGCGCAAGCAGCGGATCGACAAAATCGTCCTTGCCGGCATGGCCTCCAACCTGTGCGTCGAATCACACCTTCGCGAGTTCCTGGAGCGCGGTTTCGAGGTGGTTGTCGTACGTGACGCTGTCGCCGGCCCGAAGCTGCCTGACGGCGACGGATACGGTAGCGCACTGGTCAATTTCCGCTACATCGCCAACGGTCTGATGACGACCGACGAAGTCGTGAAAAAGCTGGAAGGGCGCTGATCCCCGGTATGCCCCATCTGCTGACCAGACACGGGAGTCCTTGTGGCTCCCGTGCCCGCTGACTGACATGGAATGACCCCATGTGCGAAGGATCGACCTTGTCACTCTTCCTCTCTGAGTGCATGGATCCGCCCATAGCGCAGCGGCACCAGATTGGGCAGTCGATAGCGGTTGGACTCTTCGAGGAGTTTGATATGGTCGCGGTGTTTGCTCGGTGGTTTCCATTCGGAGTGAGCCGAATGGGGCAGACGTTCGCGTAATTGCTCACCTGCGAACAGACGCTCCTTGCGCGAGAGAAAGACCGAATCGTCACCGGTGTCGTCCGAAGGCTTGGCCAAGCCTTCGGCAGATTTGCTTTTGCGGGGGGGCATGTCCACTCATTTGCTCAACGAAGTCTGACTCGCTCGGGCACAGGATCTGGTAATGCGACTGTTCCATCAGCCCCGGGGCGCGCGTGCACTGGCATCCTGGTAAGTGTCGAAGCTGTTTTTCAAGCGTAGCAGTTCCGATCCTGGACGCTGTATTGCCAGTACTGAGTGTGCGCTCGATTCGAAGTGGTTTTCGGATGACTGCAGGTGACTCGATCTTGCCGGTGACAGGTAGGCAATTTTCGCCATTGGTCGGGTCTGGCGACGAAAGTTCAGCGCAAAAGCGGTTTTTTTTTCGGCGTGGAACAAAAAACGATTCAGCGGCGTAGCGACGCGGGTTTCAGCCAAAGAAGCAAGTGTCCCCAAGTGCTGGAAACAGTACCGTTTGTCGATGTTTGTGCTCAAAAAATGAACGATCGGGATATGCTGGGCTCTGATTTCCCAGCAGGCGGATCCTTAGGATCCCGCTGCACTCACTAGAAAAATGGACGTATACCTCATCTGCATTGAATGGAATGCACATGGGGATTTTTTTTACCTGAGACCTGGAGTGATAGTATGCCGTCATCACTGACTCGCTGGGCGAGTCGCTCTCTCTTGTAAGACCCAATTATTTTAGTTGCTTCAATCAATGCGAACTTGATCGTGTAGGCGCAATTAATTAATTAATTAATTCGCATGCCTGGGGCATGGTCAGTTTGCACTGCCGCAATAAGTGGAGATGTAGTCTTGGATATTAATACAATGATCGGCCTGATCGGCCAGAAAGAATCCATGGAGTTTTTGCGTTTAGGCGTAGTGTACGTTCACCTGTTGGCTTGCTGCGTAGCTATCGGTCTGGTGTTTGCCAGCGATGTCGCAATGGTCAAGGATTTACTGAAAGGTCGTGTGTCGTCGGGACACGATAATGAACATATGGCCAGTCTTCAGAAGTCTGTTGCCAACGCGTTGATATTCTTGTGGGTGACTGGCGCTGCGATTATAGGTATTGATTACCTTGATAAAGGCATGACCTATTTTGCCAATCCGAAACTTCAAGCCAAAGTCATTATTGTATTGTTGCTGACGTTCAACGGCATGTTGTTGCACCGCTATGTATTGCCGGCAATGCTGAAGGCCGGGTCGCTGCTTGATCTCCATGTCAATGTGCGAATGTTTGCCCTGTTCTCTGGCGCACTGTCGGGCGTGTCCTGGCTGTATGCCGCCATGCTCGGTGTCGGTCGACCGCTGGCCTGGAAGTATTCGCTCACCGAGTTGCTGATGGCGTATCCGGTGTTGATCGTGCTCGGCTTTGCGATGATGGTGGCGTTGACTCAGTGGGCCCGCAATCGCAACGAGGCAACGTCCGCTCAGGAGACTACGTGGCTGTTCGCGGGAATTCCTGCGCTGCGCTGAGCTGACGAAAATCCAGGTAAAGACGGGTAAAACCGTTTGATCCTTTGAAACATCAGACCCCCTCCTGGCGAGGGGGTTTTTTGTGCGTGTGGGTATCAGGAAGTCAAAGAAAACCGGCTCGATTGGCCGGTTTTTTTTCGAGTGAAATACGTCCATTTCATCTTAGCGCCAAAGAGTTGATCGTCCTGCGTGAAAGCGATCCGAAGGGCGTAACCAGAGGTCCCCGAAGGGCCGGACGGTGGAATCCGATCATCCTTTCGGCAAGGGGGAGGGTAGCGGAGTTGACCTCGCGTCTACCGCTCATCGCCAAGGCATAAAATAAGCTTTGACATCATAGGGGCTTTGGTTGAGGATTCATCTATCGCATGCGATCTAGTCGAATGCGACAGTAATCAACAACAACCCTTGCCGTTTGGAGATTCAGCCATGAACACCGGAAGCAGCCGCAAAATGTTTATCTCTACCGCTCAAGCCTCCCATGGCCAAAACGGCAACAACTGGATCATTGCACACGCCAATTTCTGAACGCTGTCTTTTTAAATGTCAAATATGCCGCATGCGATAAAATCGCATGAATGTTAAATCCTGAGGAAATCCCCATGAGCAAAATCGAAAAAGTACTGGCTACCGGCAAAACCCACACCACTCGCAGCGCTGTTGGCGGTCACAACGGCAACCTCGATATCGAACTGTCGTCACCGGGTTCCGCCCAACCGGCCCATGTTTTTGCCGCCGTCCAGCCGCACCCGAAAGCCGAGCAACTGTTTGCCGGGGCCTGGTCAGCCTGCTACACCGCGGCAGTGGGGCTGGTGGCCCAGGAGCGCAATATTGTGTTGCCGTCGGATATGGCCGTCGACATAGAAGTGGACCTGGGCCAGACTGGTCCGGCCTATTTCCTTCAGGCACGACTGACCCTGCGAGTGCCAGGGCTGGCACACGATGTCGCGCGGCCCCCCCCCCCCGTCGGTGTTTATGCGCACTTCCGATACCATCGCGTACGACGTATAGTTTCAGTCTTGCAAGACTGGCCAAAGAGAACGTCCATGAAAAACACCGACAAGACATCCGCCCTGGATCTCAAACTCTCCGATTTCCTGTGTTTTGCGGTCTATTCAGCCAACCTGGCCTTCGGCAAAGCCTACAAGCCGATGCTTGAGCGGCTCGGCCTGACCTATACGCAATACATCACCCTGGTTGCGCTGTGGGAGGAGGACAACCAGACCGTTGGCAGCCTCGGCGAAAAGCTGTTTCTCGAATCCAATACCCTCACGCCGATCCTGAAGAAGCTGGAAGCGATGGGTTATTTGCTGCGCCAGCGCGACCCGGAAGACGAACGCCAGGTGCGGATCAATCTCACCAAAGAGGGGCGAAAACTGCGTGAAGGCCTCTCCGAAGACGGCTTCCCGCAAACCGGTCTTGACCCCGACGACTTCGTACAAATGCAGAAGGCCATTGTGAAGTTACGGGGCAATCTCATTCGGTCGACGAAAGACAGGGAGTAAGTCGTACCGAGTCAAGTGAGTGGCCCCGGATATCCGAGGTGCACCCTGCAGAGAAACCCTTCCTTATTCTGCAACCTGCAAAACCAGCTTCACTTTGGCGTTGCCACTCTGGAGCCGGTCATGGGCTATTGCTGCGTGTTCCAGCGGCAGAACTTCAATGCGTGGCGGCTGGACCCGGCCGCTTGTCAGCAAGGCGGCGATTCTGCCGAGTGGCGCACCGCTGGGCATCTTGCTGTAGGTCACCGCAGTACGCAGGCCACGTTGTGCTGCGCCAACGTGATCCGGGCCTGTATCTCCTTCGGCCAGCGTCAATATCGAGACCAGCATGCCCCCCGGCCGCAGCAGGTCCAGGCTGTCAGGCAAACTCCCGCACCCGACGCAATCGAGCACCAGATCCACGCCGTCAGCAGACCACTGGCGAGTGGCGGCAAGAATATCCTGTGTGCGGTAGTCGATGCTGAGTTCACACCCCAGGGACTCGACGTAGCTGCGATTGGTGGCACCACAGGTTGCCGCGACCTGCGCTCCAGCGACTTTCGCGAACTGGATCGCGAAGTTGCCGACGGCTCCGCCACCACCATGAATCAATACCTTCTGACCTTTTTCCAGGCCGCCATCCTCGAACAGTCCGGCCCAGGCCGCCAATGCGGGCGTCGGCACCGCCGCCGCCTGGGCGAAGTTGAGGCTATCGGGCATTTGCACCACCGAGTCCTGGGAAACACTGACGAACTCGGCATAGGATCCCCACTTTCCGGCACCGACATCACTCTGGGCAAAAACCCGTGTGCCCTCGGGAAAACCGGAAACCCCTTCACCGGTTTCCACGACTGTCCCGGCCAGGTCGAAGCCCAGGACAAAAGGAAAGGTGTAGGTGATGAAATGGCTGAGATAGCCTTGGCGACATTTCCAGTCCGCCGGATTGACGCCTGCGCAATGGACACGAATCAACACTTCTCCAGGCCCTGGCTCGGGCCGCGGGACTCGGGACAGCTGCAATACCTCGGAACTTCCCAGGCGATCTATCACTACTGCGCGCATCGTTGTACCTCTCTCTGGAGTCGTTTTATAAAAAAGGGTAGTAGGGCCGCGACGCTGCGATGCCCGAGTCATCGCAATGCCTTTCTATTAATAGGCTGTGTCAGGAGGCTGGTTGTCTGCGCACAGAAGGCATGGGCAATCGTTTCCACGGTCCATTCGGGAAACTCCGGATCGAACCAGCGATCGACCCAGCCCCAATGGAACGGATGGGTCAGGTACTCACCCAACAGCCCGTCGACGCTGGCGAACTCCTGCTGCCAGACGTGCGTCCAGGCGCTGTCCGAGCAAACGCGGCTCAACTGCCAGTTGCCGATGTTCGCGATATACGCCGGCATACGCAGCAGGTCTTGTTCCAGCGCCGCGACAAGGTTGCGGTCCTGGTCCGGGCGTACTCGAAACAACAAGGTGCGCCAGATACCGTTTTCCAGGCCCACGGCACGCTGGCCGCCGCCGATTCGCCGGTAAGCCAGGCGGTCGACGCGTGCAAGGGCGGGCAATTGCGTGAGGCCATTGGCGGTACTGGTCTGGTATGCATCGCTGACAAAGGACAAGTCCAGGGTGAAGTCGCCAGCGCCCCAGCTGCCTTCAAGGTTGCGGCCCAGATTGAAATGGCTGAGGCCGGGCAAGTGTTTCAGGTGATGCTGCAATTCATCCTGCAGCGCCTCGGGCGCGATGCCGGGGTTGAGGTAAAGCTGCACGGTTTCATTCCACATGCTGTGGTACCTCGGGTCTGGCCAACGGCTGATCGGCATCGCCCAACACATGCCGCTTTCGATGCTCGCTGAGTTTGTTCACGGCGGCCCAGAACTCCGGCACTTCGGCGCCGGCGCCCAGGCGCATGCCGTAGTAGCCCCACACGTCGGGCACTTGCCACAGCAACCAGAGTCGGTTGCGCTCGCCAGGCATAGCAACGGGTGGCGAGACCCAGCGCTGTAGCAACGTCAGCCCACGGGGGCCTGCATTGGGCAGGTAACGCTGGTCCAGCAAGGTCAGCACAGTGGGCAGGTGTTCGGCGTCGAGGAGGATTTCGTCGAGTATCTGGATCATGGCTTGCCTGTACTGTGATCCGGCGTCAGGCTGGCATGGCCTGGCAAACGGGTAATCGCGAAAGTCATTCTTTGAGCGCTCCGATGATTCGTTTGGGTCGGACGCCATTAATTCACAGGCTTTTTTGCAGCACCGTCACCGGTTCAATCAGTAACCGCTACTACACCGATCAATTTGAGAGTTGGACGATGGTTTTGCGATCACCACAGGCCGTTCGTGTACCCCATGGGCTGAGCACTCGATTGCTTGATGAATTGCAGCGCAATAGCCTGCCCGGCGCCCGCAAGCGCGGGGCCGACCGGGCGCTCTCGGCCGACGGCTTCGTGAAGCTGTTTCGCGAGGCCATCGAACAGCTCGAAGCCCAGGTGGCCAAGGGCGAGAGCCATCCACCGATGCGCAAGCAGGAAGTCGACCTGATGTGCCGTTGCCTGCTCAGTTGCGGCACCCTCGGCGAGGCGATCGATTGCGCCGCCGAATTCTGTGCAATGTTGCTGCCCCGTGCCGGCAAACTGAGCCTGGAGCGACGCGGTGAAAAAGCCGTTTTTCACATGGACTCGCTGCGCCGCACACGCAGCTCCGCCGCCTGCCTGGTCGACCTGACCGGGCTGTTCTGCTACTTGCAGTTGTTCGCCTGGCTGACCGGCAACACCCTGCAGGTGGACAGCGTGTTTCTCGCGCATCCCAAGCGCGAAGACGCCATGCCCTTTCTCGGCCTGTTCGACGCGCCGGTCGCGGTCGGCAAACGCACTTATGGCTTCAGCTTCGAGGCCAGCCTGCTCACGCGTCGGGTCATCCGCCAGCCTGTGGAGCTGGGCGCGTTCCTGGTGGACTTTCCCTTTCGCCTGGTCGGCGCCGCACCCAGCGTGGTGTCTGTGACGCAACAGGTTCGCGGGTTTCTCGAGGCGGCGCTGGGCCACGCGCAGGAACTGCCGACCCTGGGCGCGATCGCCACGGCGCTGGGGTTCAGCGAGCCGACCTTGCGCCGCCACCTGGCGGCCGAAGGTGTCAGCTACCAGCAACTGCGCCGGCTGTGTCTGTGCGAGACGGCGCAGCGCTGCCTGCGCGACACCGACTGGACCATCAACCGGATCGCCGATCATCTGGGCTTCAGCAGCGAGGCGGCGTTTCGCCGCGCGTTCCAGGATTGGACCGGACAAGCCCCCAGCCGCTATCGCGCGAATACCAACAGCGGCTAGCCGAAACCATCGTCTAATCGGACGATGGTCGGCCCTGCGCGGCGCGGCTCTACTGGTGTCAATCGAACAGCCAGTAGGAGCAGCAGGAATGGGCAGTGAACAGCAATGCCGTGTGCCGGTCAGCAACCGGCAAACCCCGGTCGAGCTGAACGTCGGTGGCCGGTGCGGCCAATCGCGAACCTGGCTGGGCCTGTGTCTGGTTGGCATGGTGGCCGCGGGTTCGGTCGCCTCGTTTCTGCCTCGCCCCATCCCGGTGGCGCCACCGACCCAGGCACAACCGCAGCAGATGTTGATCAACGGCGTGGCTCAAGCGGGCGCCAACCTGGTGGCCGCCGGCGAGTTGGGCCACCTGTTCGTCAGCCCGGATGCAGGCCGGCAGTGGGACGAGGCAACCGTCAGCCCGCAACGCGGTTCGACCCTGACCCAGGTGTTCTCTGCCAACCAGGCGCTGGTCCTGGCGGTCGGACACGATGGCTGGATCCTGCGCAGTGACGACGCCGGCCAAAGCTGGAAGGAAACCAACTTCGACGGCGAAACCGGTAATGCCTTGATGAGTGTCTGGGGAAATCCCGCCGGTCCGTTCTTTGCCGTTGGCAGTTTTGGCGACTTCCTCGTATCGACCGACCAGGGCCAGACCTGGCAAAAGCGCAACGTCGGTTTGGGCGATCGGCATCTGTACGGCGTAGCCGGTGCCGGTCCCGACAGGATGATGCTGGTCGGCGAAAGCGGCCTGGCCGCGCGCTCCACCGATGGCGGTCAGCACTGGACCCGCCTGAGCGGTTTTTACACGGGCAGCCTGTTCGGTCTGATGGCCTTGTCGGGCAACCACTGGCTAGCCTATGGCATGCGCGGCAAGGTGTTTCGCAGCACTGACTTTGGTCAGTCCTGGACAGCGATCGAGTCGGGCACGGAACGGGCGCTATACGGCGGCACGCTGACCCGCGATGGCCGTGTGGTGCTGGTCGGGGAGGGCGGTGTGGTCATCGTTTCAGTCGATCGCGGCGAAACCTTCCAGTTGCTGCACGCCGGTGGCGGGCTCAGTTTCTCCAGTGTCGGCGAGACCGCTGACGGGCGCCTGATTTACACCGGGCAGCAGGGCATGGCATTCGAAAATCCACCCTTGGCAACGTCGAATCAGTGACGGATGCGAGCACTCTCATGAATAACAATAAAACGCTGCTGATCGACCGTTGCGCCGACCTTTTGATGGCTCACCGACGCTGGTTGCTGCCGCTGTTTGTCGTCTTGACCGTGGTGTTTGCCGGCATGGCAACACGGATCAAGCTCGACCCGGGGTTCTACAAAATGATTCCCCTGCAACACCCTTACATGCAGACATTCGTCCAGTACCTGGACGCGTTTCCGGGGGCCAACCGGGTGTTGTTCAACCTGCGCTGGAAAGGCGAGGGTGACATCTACAACCCGGTGTTCCTCAAGACGCTGCATGCGGCAAGCGATGAGGTGTTTTTCATCCCGGGGGTCGAGCGTACTCGGGTGTCGTCCTTGTTCACCCCGGACACTCGCTATGTCGAAGTGACCGAACAGGGCTTCTACGGCGATGTGGTAGTACCGGCACGTTTCAGCGCCAGCCCGGCGGACCTGGACGTGGTGCGACGCAACGTAGCGCGATCCGGGGTGATCGGCCGCCTGGTGCAGAACGATTTGAAGGGCGCCCTGATACGTGCCGATTTGCAGGAAATCAATCCGCAAACCGGGCGCAAGGTGGATTACGCCGAAGTCGCCGCCGCCCTGGACAAAATCCGCGACAAGTACGCCAGCGAGCAGATCGAGGTCAACGTCATCGGTTTTCCGGTACTGATCGGCGACATCATCACCGGCCTGTCCAGTGTCTTAGCCTTCTTCCTGGTGGCCTTTGTGATCACCACGGTGTTGCTGTTTTTCTACTGTCGTTCCCTGCGCTTGACCTTGCTGGCGCTAACGGTGGCACTGCTGCCAGTGATCTGGTTGCTCGGGTTGTTGCCATTGATTGGCTTTGGCATCGATCCGATGTCGATTCTGGTGCCGTTCCTGATCTTTTCCATTGGTGTTTCCCATGCCGTGCAGATGACCAACGCCTGGAAACTTGAAGTGCTGGCCGGTGCCGATTCGCTGACGGCCGCCCACACCTGCTTCCGGCGCATCTTCGTACCCGGTGCCCTGGCCTTGTTGGCCAACGCCCTGGGGTTTGCAGTGATCATGCGCATTCAGATCGACAGCGTCCGTGAGCTGGGGATCATGGCTTGCCTGGGCGTGTTGCTGATGATCGTCACCAACAAGATGATGCTGCCGATCCTGTTGTCGAACATGCGCCTGGAGGATTCTGCGCGGAGTGCCAGGGTTGCCGCGGGCGGGCGCCATCGGCTCTGGTGGGCGCTCTCCGCCGTGACCCGGCCGGGGCCGGCGCTGTTGGTGATCGGTGTGTCCCTGAGCTTGTTGGCGGTGGGCATTGTCGAGTCGCGCAAACTGGTGGTCGGGGACATCGGTAGCGGAGCGCCGGAATTGCGCGACGGCTCCCGGTACAACGTCGACAGCCACAGTATCGTCGACCACTACGCGATTGGCGTTGATGTGCTGACGGTGGTGGTCGAAGCGAAGCAGTTCGCTGGCGATGACGCCTGCCTGCACTACGACGTGATGAACGCAGTGGACAGGTTCGCCACCTTCCTGCGCGGCGTGCCGGGTGTGCAGTCAGTGGTCAGTGTGCCGGACCTGGCCAAGGTCGGCATCGCCGCCAACAACGAAGGCAATCCGCGATGGTCGGCCTTGCCGCGCAGCAGCCAGGCCCTGCAACAAGGTGCCGAGGCGTACAACCCGGACATGGGCATGAACACTCAGGGTTGTTCGGCCATGCAGGTGTTGATCTACACCCAAAACCACGAGGGTGCGACGCTTGCCCACCTGACCCGGGAGATCAAGCGCTACATCGCCCTGCAAGCGCACGACGAAGCCAGTACCGGGTTGCGCATCGACCAGGCCTTCAAGCTGGCAGGCGGCAACGCCGGGGTGATGGCCGCCACCAATGAAGCCGTCGAAAAAGCCGAAGTGGAAATGCTCGTGGCGATCTTCAGTGCAATCACCCTGATGTGCTTTTTGACCTTTCGCTCCTGGAAGGCGGTGCTGTGCATCATCGCGCCGCTGGCCGTGGTATCGGTGCTGTGCAATGCCTTGATGGCCGTGTTGGGGATCGGCCTGAAAGTGGCGACGTTGCCGGTGGTGGCCCTGGGCGTCGGGGTCGGGGTGGACTATGGGATCTATCTGTTCGAACGGGTCGAGCATCAGCTCGAACGGGCAGGGGTGGATTTGCGCACGGCCTTTTATGAAGCCTTCCGTCAGCGTGGCACTGCCGCGGTGTTCACCGCCGTGACCATGTCGATTGGCGTGGCGACCTGGGCCTTTTCCCCTCTCAAGTTTCAGGCGGACATGGGCCTGCTGCTGGCCTTCATGTTCCTGGTCAATGTATTCGGTGCCGTCCTGTTGCTGCCGGCGCTGGCCTGTTGGTTGACCGTGGGCCGGCGACGCACGGTTTCTGCTGCGCAGATGCGAACACCCGTCGCCCGATAGCCGGGCGACACGCAAAAAAACCATCCTCTGAAGAAACCTTTTTCCGGTAGCGCAATGGCGTTCTGACCGTGGGCGTCGCTGCGCGAAAAAAACGTAAATCACGGTCGTTACAGGACAACAACAACTCACAAGAATGTCCCAGTGGAGCTGTCTAGATGAAACATGAAAAACCAGAGGCCAGGCGCAGCATGCTGTCGCGCCATTTCAAGTTGAGCTGCGTGACGTGTGCCTTGACCACGTTTGCCTTGCCATCCGTACAGGCAGGCACATTCGAGTTCGGTGACGGGATCGAAGCGGACTACCTCACGACGCTTAACTATGCCCTCAACACCCGGACGGAAAAACAGGCTCACCAGTTGCTGAACAACATCAACGGTGACGACGGTGACCGCAACTTTGACCGCGGCAGCTTCTTCAACAGTCGCGTCAGCGCGCTTGGCGAACTGAACATTCACAAGGGTGACAATGGTGTCCTGCTGCGGGGCTCGACCTTCTACGATTTTGCCTACAACAGTTCCAACGACAACGACTCGGCCGCGACCATCAACAAGTTGGGTGCGGTCGATCATTTCACCTCCCAGGCGCGCGATCGTAGCGGCACTCGCACGCGCCTGCTCGACGCATATGCGTACACGACCCAGACCGTAGGCGACAACGGCTACCTTGACCTGCGCCTCGGCAATCAGGTCGTCGCGTGGGGTGAAAGCCTGTACATCTCCGGTATATCCGGGGTGCAGGGCCCCGTCGATGCAACCAAGACCAACATTCCAGGCACCGAGATCAAAGAAGTCCTGCTGCCTGAACTGCAAGCCTCCGGCAAGTTCACGATCAACGACCTGACCTTGCTCGGCTATACCCAATTCAAAAATCATCCTTATGAGTTGTCACCCGGTGGCGACTATTTTTCCTATGCCGACATGATCGGGCCTGGCTCTGACTTCCTGCGCCTGGCGCCCGGTGATCTCGCGACACTGGCGGCGTCCGGAGGAGCGCTGACCCGAGGCCCGAGCGAAAATGCCCGTGATGGCGGGGAGTGGGGCGTCGGTGCCCGCTACAAAGTCACGCCATTTACCGAAGTGGGGCTGTACCGCCTGCGCTACCACGATCGCACCCCCAGTGTGATCACCGATTTTGCGACGCTCAGCTACCACCTCAAATACTTCGAAGACATCGACCTGACCGGCGCCAGCCTCTCCACCCGGCTGGGTGATTGGCAGGTGTCCGGCGAGGTCAGTTTCAAGGATGGTACGCCGCTGGTGACCAAAACCGGTGTCTCTCGCGGCAGTGCCACCCAAGTGCAAGTGTCGGCATTGAAAACCTGGGGTAATACCTGGATTTCACCCCAAGCGAGTTTTTCCGGCGAGGTTGGCGCGGTCCACGTCAACGACGTCGACGAAGGTGGGCTCTCCAGTCTGGCCTACGATCGCAACGCACAATTTGGCCAGTTCAACGTCACCCTGACGTACCCCAACGTGTTCGTGGGCTGGGACATGGACGTGCCCTTCACCTATGGCCGCTCCTTCAACCAATCGGCCGTCAGCTCCTTTGGTTTCGGCGGCGACGGGGACTCACGCGCCAGTCTCGGTGGCGTGTTCAAGTACCTGAACAACCTCCAGCTGGGTGTGACCTACAACGCCTATCTCGGCTCGGCAGACCCGTTGGAAAAGCCGCTGGCCGACCGCGACTTCGTCGCGATCAACATCAAATACAACCTATAAGATCCATCAGGAGAGCAAGCGATGAAGGCTTTGATTTTTCGTGCAAGTCTGCTCGGCGTCGGCGTTCTGACCGCATTGAGTCCATCGGCCTGGGCCAGGGTTTCGCCCGAGGAAGCGGCGAAGCTCGGCCACGAACTGACCTGCGCCGGCGCGGAACGTGCCGGTAATACCGAGGGCACCATCCCGGCTTTTTCCGGCAAGTGGGTGGGCACGCCCGACACCGTGAAATACGAGGGCACCGGGCATTTCTGGCCCAACCCTTATGCCGCCGAAAAACCGCTGTTCGACATCACCGCGAAAAACATGTCGCAGTATGCCGACAAGCTCACCGATGGGCAGAAGGCATTGCTGACCAAGTACCCGGATACCTTCCACATTCCGGTCTATACCAGCCACCGCGATTTCGACTTCCCCGAGTGGGTGTGTGCGGCGTTCAAGAAAAACGCGGTCACGGCCCAGGTGGTCGACGATGGTTTGGGCTTGGCAGCGGTCACCGGATCGAGCCCGTTTCCCATTCCGAAAACCGGCCTGGAGCTGCTCTGGAACATCAACAACACCGGTGCTCAGCCTTACACCACGGAAGTCACCACCCAGGAACTGGTGGTGTACCCGGACGGCAATCTGGCCTGGGGTGAAACCCTGTCCAAATTCCTCGGGCTTCGCAGTGATCCCGGGGTCATGCGCGATACGGCCGATGCCGGTTCCAAGTACGGCAGGCTCAATGCATTGTCCCTGACCAAAACCATCCTGCCGCTGCGCGACAAGGGCAGCGTGAACGTCTCACTGGAGTCCTTCAACTACAAGGAAAGTCCGCGTGACGTGTACCTCTACAACCCGGGAACCCGACGGGTTCGACAGGCGCCTTCGTTTGGTTTTGACATGCCGCTGGGCGTCGGTGGATTCCGGGTGGTGGACGAGCACCACATGTTCAACGGTTCACCTGAGCGTTACGACTGGAAGATCGTCGGCAAGAAGGAAATCTACATTCCCTGGAACGCCTACAGCACCAACCAGAGCGACGTGAAAATGGCCGACCTGGCCAAATACAAAGGCCATATCAATACCGACTTCATGCGCTTCGAACTGCAACGTGTGTGGGTGCTGGAAGCCACGCTCAAGGAAGGCTTCCGTCACCAGTATTCCAAGCGCGTGTTCTACATCAACGAGGACACCTGGTCGGCGGTGATGACCGACCAGTACGACGGTCGCGGTCAGCTGTGGCGCACGGTGCTGGGTAACTGGATGTGGGCCTACGAGACACAAACGCCGTACTGGGGCATCGCCGCGCACCAGGACCTGATCTCCGGTGCCTACCTGATCGACAACGTGCCGAACGAACGTGGGGCGCCGTTGCTCAACGCCAGCAAGGATTGGACGCCGGCGATGTTCACTGCCGAAGCTGCGGCACGGGCCGGACACTGATCTTCACGCAACAGCAAAGCCATCGTCTCGATACGGGGATGGCTTTGCACCCGACTTGAATCCAAGGAATAGCCATGACTCAAACATCTAAAAAACTGGCCGGGAAGGTTGCACTGGTCACCGGAGCCAGCCGCGGCATTGGTCGCGCCATCGCCCAGCGTTTCGCGGCAGAAGGGGCGACCGTGGTGGTGAGCGCACGCAGCCTCGAGCAGACCGCCAGCCTGCCGGGGACATTGGCCGAGACGGTCGAACTGATCAGGCAGTCCGGTGGCCAGGCCATTCCATTGGCGGCCGACCTGGAGCTACCCGCTGAGCGCGACGCCCTGGTAGCTCGCGCCGTCGCTGTCGCGGGTGGCCTGGATATCCTGGTCAACAACGCGGGCTTCGCCGAGTATTGCGACGTCGAAACGATGCCGTTCAGTGTGTACGAGCGCACGCTCGATCACTACTTGCGGGTGCCATTCGCCCTGAGCCAGGCGGCAATACCCTTGATGCGGGCACGGGGTGGTGGCTGGATTCTCAACCTGGGATCGGTGACTGCTCTGCCACCGCTGCGTCCTTATGGCGATTTCGAACGATTCGGCGGGATCTCCGTCTATGCTGCGGCAAAGGCGGCCATCAACCGGTTCACCCAGAGCCTGGCGGCTGAGCTTGAGGCCGACAATATTGCGGTGAACACCGTGGGGCCCAGCACCGCGATTCGTACCCCTGGCGGCGGGCGCTATATCCCCGACGACTACCCGACCGAGCCCGTCGAGTACCTGGTGGAAACCGCTTTGGCGTTGTGCCATTTACCCGCTCGCGAGCGGACCGGGCTGATCACTCACAGCCTGCACTTTCCTTTGGCTCACGCACTGCCGGTCTTCACCCTCGACGGCCGCGAGAGGTTGCCGGCTCCGGTCATTCCTGCATGGGCGCATCCGGCTATCGAATCGACAGGTGCATAAGTAAAGCAGGTTGCAGCGATGGAGTCGGCGGCCCAAGTGACGGTTCAGATCTGAGCGGCTCATTAAATCCGGGGGAGCAGTTCGGCTATCGGATGTTGTGTGGCGGTTGTACCGCAGGATTGGCCCTTGGTCTGAATCCCCCCGATTTCGGAGTGAATTCCCCCCGCTAATGGGCGCGATTCCCCAGCAGGATTCGCGTCTCCATCAACTCGGGAATTTCAAATTCCGAGCAATGTTTGCGGGGCGTTCAGGTGTGCCGACAAATATTGTTACATCTGTGGCAGGGTAATTGCTGAGTGAGGCTATCCCGTTCATGAAAGGTGTCGGGACGCCGTGGAGCTGTAAGTACCCCCATTGAGTGATTGATGTAACCGTCGGGTTGCATCTCGAAATACCCCTGGCTACTCAATGGACGTGCTGCGGTCATCCTCTGCAACTGTCCAGGGGAAGTCGTTATGAAGCACTCCAAGTCAGCGCTGCACCGGTTATCGGCCTTGATCATTCCATGGACGCTGGTTTGCCTGCTCACGGTAACGCTGGTGGCGGCGGATGAGCCTCAGGGCAATGACAGTCAAAGCAATGAGAAGTGGCTGGAGCCGGCACGCTCCAGGCTCATGCATGTGATTGGCGGGATGCCGTTCTTTCCGCATCGGGCCAATACCCCCGGCAACCTGGTTTTGAATGTGAAGGACTTCGACAATGCCCAGGTCTGTGGCGCTTGCCATACAGAGATTTACAAGCAGTGGCGCTCGTCGATGATGTCCCAGGCCTGGGATGAACCCATCTATCGGGCCTTGCTCAAGCGTGCGAGTTCGGCCACCGAGGGGAAGGTCGATAACTTCTGCACTGGCTGCCATACCCCGATCGGTCTCACGACCGGGCAGATCAATTCGCAAGTCAACCGCTCCTCGATTGAAGACAGCGCGAAGAATCATCCGATGCCCGGGGTCGATTGCGAGACCTGCCACAACATCAGTGCCCGCACGGGCCTCGATAACGGCGCCTATGTCCTGAGTCCGCGAGCACACGGTAAACCGACCAAGTTCGGCCCGCGCAAGGATGCCGTTTCGCCTTATCACGACACCGTGTATTCCGCTCTGCACACCCGTTCGGACTTTTGCGGCACCTGCCACAACGTCACGCACCCCTTCAGCAGCGTGGCGGTGGAGCGCACCTATGACGAATGGCAGGAGAGCACCTACAGCCTTAACAATGTGACTTGCCAGAGCTGCCATATGGCGGGTTTTGCGGGCAAGGCCGCGATCATGGGGCCAGACCGCGAGGAGGTCGCCTCGCATTGGTTCAGCGGTGCCAACGCGATGATGCTCAAGCATCTCGGTCAGGAGGAGGGCGCGCAACGCGCACGCGACATGCTCGCGCGCGCCGGGGACATAAAGTTTCAGCAAGTGCCGGCAGCCATGACGCCCGGGCAATACACCTCGGTAGCGGTCAAAGTGACCAACGTCGGCGCCGGGCACAAGCTGCCGACCGGCTTTCCCGAGGGTCGGGAGATGTGGATCGATTTCCGGGTGCAGGATGCCAGTGGTCGGGAGATCTATCGCCTGGGTTCGATCAAGGACGGCAAGACCGAGGTCAACACGCGAAATTTCAAGGTGCACATAGGCGACAAGGACGGCAATCCGCTGGACGTCGAGGTCTGGAATGCCACGCAGATTCTCTCGGACAACCGCATTCTGCCCAAGGGCTACGATATCGGGGAGTTCTCCTTCCTGGTGCCGGCCGACGCCGTCGGGCCGCTGACCCTGACAGCCGATCTGAACTACTGGCCGTTTTCCCAGAAACTGGCCGACTACCTGCTCGGCAAGGATAAAGTGCAGGTGGAAATCACCCGGATGGCCAACGTCACGCAGAGCGTACCCCTGTCGACCAGCGTGTCAGTTGTCGGGCGTGATACGGCGCACTTTTAGGAGGGCTGTGTCGACGTCGGGGCAGGTCTCTGACATTTTTCGGGGTCAAAACCATCATGAGTTGAGGGCTTACGGGCAGACGTGAGGGGGTGAGCTGTAGCGCCAACAATTTGTACCGGAATGATATGTATTTACTTACAAAAGATAATCGTTATTATTCGCGCGATCATTCATACAAAGGTGTCCATGGTGGCTCGATCGCGCATTTACCCAGCCTCTCTGTCGTTGCTGGGTGTTCTGGTTGTACCTGATTTACAGGCAGAAACGGAGTCTGCTCTAACCCTACCGGCAACCGCTGTGAACAGTGAGTACAACGAGCAAAGCTACATGTCGACCGAGAGCAGGAGCGCGCTGAAGATCGATGCGCCGCTACGAGATATCCCGCAAACCGTCAACGTAGTTCCCCAGAGCGTCATCAAGGATCAGGGGGCTCAGTCGATGGAAGACGTGCTGAAGAATGTCCCCGGTATCGGCCTGTCCAATGGTGACGGCCAGCGCGATCAGGTCACCATCCGTGGTTTCAGTGCCATTGGCGACATGTACATCGATGGCATTCGCGACGATGCGCTGTACTTCCGGGATCTGTCCAACGTCGAGCGGGTGGAAGTGATCAAGGGGCCGGCTGCGGTGCTCTATGGCCGAGGTTCATCTGGTGGCCTGATCAACAGCATCAGCAAGACACCCAACTTCGCACCCAAGCAGGAGATCGGCGTCAGTGTCGACAGCGAGGGCAAAAAACGCACTCAGTTCGATGCCGGTTGGGCCGATCAGCAGCAAGGCGATAAAGCCTTTCGTGTGACAGGTGCACTGGAGAACAGCGACACCTTCCGGGATGACGGCTACATCGACCGCAAGGCCATCGCGCCTTCGGCTTACTTCAAACTCTCGGATGATCTGGAACTGAATCTGGGCGCTAACTATCTGTATGACAAGCGCCTGATCGACTTCGGCATCCCGGCACAAGGCGACCGGCCGGTCGATGTGGACCGCGACAAGCGCTTCGGTGCCGCCGACCCGGATGATGACTATACCCGCAGTGAAGTGTTCTCGTTCACGGCGGGTGTCGACTACCGGATCAACGACGATTTCAGCCTGAGCAATACCAGTCGCTACTACCACTACGACCTGGATCGCAACAACACACTCGCTGACTCCAGCCCGACACGTTTCGTCACTGCTCCCAATGGTGAACTGCTGGTAAAACTCAACCGCGGCAACGTGCAGCGCAAGGAGGACGGGTGGTTCAATCAGACCGAACTCAAGCAGCGCGCCGTGCTTGCCGGGATGAACCATAACCTGCTCTATGGTGTGGAACTGGGGCGCCAGGTGAAGGACCAGTCCGTATTCAGCCAATCCAATGTGGCCAGGGTGCCGGTGTACCGCGATGCCCTGGTCGACGTGCCGTTCCAGGCCAACCGGCAAACCGCCAAGGGTACCAATACCCAGGACACCGCCGGCTTCTACATACAGGACCTGATCGAACTGGCGCCACAGTGGAAGGCTCTGCTGGGTGTGCGTTACGACGTGTTCGATCAGGAATACGCCGATGACCTGACGCACAGCGAGCTGTCCCGCACCGATACGACCTGGAGTCCGCGAGTCGGTCTGGTCTACCAGCCTGATCAAGTGCAGTCCTATTACGTCTCGGTGAGCCGTTCCTACCAACCCTCCGCCGAGATGTTCGCCCTGAGTACGACGAACCAGGATCTTGAACCAGAGGAGACCACCAACTTCGAGATCGGAGGCAAGTGGGACCTGCTCGACAATCGCCTGGCGTTGACGGCGGCGCTGTTCCGCCTGGAACGCACCAATATGAAAACCAGCGATCCGGCGAACCCGACCAAACTGGTGCTTGCCGGTGAGCAGCGCACCGATGGCCTTGAGCTGACCGCCAGTGGGCAGTTGAGTGACAAATGGCAGGTCTATGCCGGTTACGCCTATCTGGATGCCGAGATCACCAAGTCCAACAGTTTTACCAACGGTGTCGCCAACGAAGGTCAGGTGCCCACCTTGACGCCGCGCCACAGCGCCAACCTGTGGTTGGTGCGTTCGCTGACGCAAACCTGGCGTGTGGGCATGGGGGCCAACTATGTCGATGATCGCTACACCGCGCTGGATAACAATGTGGTCATGCCGGCTTACACAACCGTGGACGCCGCGCTGCTGTACAACGAGCCGAAATGGGACATGGCCCTGCGTCTGCGCAACGTTTTCGACAAGGACTATTACGCTTCGGCGCATGGTTCGGTGGATCTGATCACGCCCGGTGCCCCACGGACGCTGGAGCTGAGCACCAACTATCGTTTCTGAGTACAGACCTGAAGAACAGGCGTCCGGCATTGTCGGGCGTTTGTTTGGGGGATTGCCCCCTGAAGGGACAGTCAGTTTCCAAGGGGCGGGAGCTGTACTCACCATCCATAGCCTTTCAGTGCCATCCGGGTCAGTCGAGTGGCAGCGATATCGTTAATCTCGTTCCTTTGTCCGGTGCGCTGTCGATCGTGAATTCCCCGCCCAGCATGCTGATGCGTTCCTTCATTCCCACCAACCCGAACGAGTTCAATTTTTTGCGGTCCGTCATGCCTACGCCATTGTCGTTGATCAGCAGGTAAAGCCGACGGCCCTCCTTGTAGAATTCGATATGCACCTGTGTCGCTTGCGCGTGCCGGGCAATATTCGACAGCGATTCCTGCACGATGCGGAACAGAGTCGTGGCGGATCTTTCATTCAGATCGCAACGGAAATTTTCGTCTTTCGCCGACATCGTGCAATCGATCGCGCTGCGCTGCCGGAACTCTTCAAGTTGCCACTCGATCGCTGCCTGCAATCCCAGATCGAGTACGGGCGGCCGAAGATCATTGATGATGCTGCGGACACTGCGGATGGCTGTATCGAGGTGATTCAGAGCATCGCTGGCCTTTTCGTTGAGCTTGGGGTGCATGGTACTGGTGCGCGCCTGCAACATGGAGACATCGATGCGCAACGCCAGCAGACTCTGTCCCAGCTCGTCATGGATGTCGCGTGCGATCCGCTTTCGCTCTTCTTCCTTGATGTGCTCCTGATAGGAGGCCAGTTCGCGCAACTGCAGCTTCGATTGCAGCAATTCTTCGGCCTGCATCGTCAGTTTGCGCTGCAGGTAGAACAGGTCGACAAACACCTGAATCTTGGCGCGAAGAACTTCGGCCACAATCGGCGAGAAGATGTAATCCACTGCGCCGGACGTATAACCGCGGAAACGCTCGGAATCCGTGTCGGCCTCAGCTGTGACGAAGATAATGGGCGTGTGGGCCGACTTCGGGCGGCCGTGAATGAGTGCAGCGGTCTCAAAACCGTCCATCACTGGCATTTTCACGTCGAGCAGAATGACGGCGAAGTCGCGCTGCAATAGCAGGCGCAGCGCCTCGCGTCCGGAAGTCGCCGTGGCAATATCGAGGCCCATGTCGGCAATCACTGCGGCGAGCGCCGTAAGCTTGGCGGGATTGTCATCCACCAGCAACACGGATGCTGGCACGCCATCAGGCGGGAGCGGGTGCCGCACCTGGGCTCTCTCTTTGAATACCGGGGGTTCCTGCTGCATATTAATGCCACTTCGCTTTGCGCTGGCGCCTCTTGCCGTTACGGCAGCACCGGTAAAATCGAGCCGGCCTTGCGCACTTTGCCACCTTTGCTGTCGCGCAATGAGCGCGGTACAGAGTCATCGATAGAGCCATTTGCGCATCAGTGACAGCAGCTGGTCGGTATCCACCGGCTTGCTGACATAGTCCGAGGCTCCTGCCTCGATGCACTTTTCACGGTCACCCATCATCGCCTTGGCCGTCAGCGCAATCATGGGCAGAGTTTCAAATCTTTTGAATGTACGGATCTGGCGCATGGTTTCAAAGCCATCCATCTCGGGCATCATGATGTCCATCAGCACGATGTCGGTATCGGGCTGCAGCTGCAGCAGTTCTATGGCGGTTCGGCCGTTTTCGGCCGTGGCCACCAGCATTTTGTTGCACTCAAGCACGCTGGTCAGGGCAAAAATATTGCGCACGTCATCATCGACTACCAGGGCCTTTTTACCCTCGAGACTGTCCGAACCCTCATAGAGTTTTTCCAGCATCCTGCGCTGGGTCTGCGGCAGCCTGGCTACGACGCGGTGTAGAAACAGCGCGGTTTCGTCGAGTATGCGCTCCGGGGATTGAACTGCCTTGATGACGCCCTTGCCGAGCAGCGTCCTGAAACGCTCGTGTTCCGGCTTGGTCAGTGTCTCTGCACCATAGACGACGATCGGCAATTCACGCATTGCGTGGTCTTCCTGCAACGCCTCGAGAAACCTGATGCCGGATGCGTCGGGCAGTTTGAGATTGATTGCCATGCAGTCGTAACGTTTCTTTGCCAGCTTCTTCAAGGCTTCAGCGCCGCTGGCGGTCGTTGCGATTTTCACGTCGGTGTTGCCGAGTAGTTCGAGGATGCGGGCGCGGTTCTCTTCGTCGCCGTCGATGAGCAGCAGACTCCTGGTCTTGCGCCGCGCAAATGCCACGATGCCGACCAGCGCATTTTGAATCTCGTCGGCTGTGACCGGCTTGAGCAGATAGTCGAAAGCGCCATAACGCAGCCCGCGTGTGCGGTCGTCGGCGATCGAGATGATCTGGACCGGGATGTGACGCGTGGCGAAATTGCGCTTCAACTGCTCGAGTAGCGACCAACCATCGATGTCCGTCAGGCCCGGGTCTAGCGTGATCGCGGCGGGTTTGAAGCGCTCGACAAGCTCCAGTGCATCCGCACCACGGGTCGTGACGATAGCCTTGAACCCCTTCTGGCGCGCGGCCTCGAGCAGAATGCTGGCGAATCGGGCGTCGCCCTCGAGCATCAGCAGCACTTGGTCCCCGGGCAGGACAGACTCGCGGTCGTCCAGTATCTGTACAGACGGGCCTGACATGAGGTCGCGTTTAAATTGGCCAGGTACTGTCTCTGTCGCTGATTCGTCTAGCGTCTGACGCTGGGCATCCTGTGTACGCAAGGGCACGTACAGCGCGAAAGTACTGCCCTTGCCGATCTCACCGGGGATCAGCCGCAGCTCACCGCCCAGGCGGTGTGCGAGCTCGCGGCTGATCGACAGGCCGAGGCCGGTGCCGCCGTATTTTCGTGAGGTTCCGGTATCCGCTTGCTGGAATGCTTCGAAGATGAGCTTCTGCTTGCCGGCAGATACGCCGATACCGGTGTCGGTGACCACGAAGGAAACCACCGCATCGGCGCGATTCAGTTCGCTGCGATCCACGCTCCACCCGGACACAGCGAGCGCGATGCTGATCTTGACGCTGCCTTGCTCGGTGAACTTGAAGGCGTTGGACAGCAGGTTCTTGACCACCTGCAGCAGGCGCTTTTCGTCGGTCCAGATGAAGGGGGGCAGGGTAGGTGCCAGTTCAATCGTGAAGGTGAGGCCTCGGCTTTCGGCGACCGGCCGGAAGGTGCGTTCGATCTGGTCGTGCAGATCGGCGAACAGCGCTTCATTCAGATCCAGTGTGACCGTACCCGACTCGATCTTGGACAGATAGAGAATCTCGTCGATCAGCTCCAGCAGGTCTTTGCCCGCGCTACGGATGGTCTTGGCATATTCGACCTGCCTGGGCGTGAGATTGTGTTCCGCGTTGTCGCTGAGCTGCCGGGCCAGGATCAGCAAACTGTTCAATGGCGTTCTGAGCTCATGGGACATACTGGAGAGGAATTCGGACTTGTACTTCGAGGTCAGCGTCAGCTGCTCCGCCTTCTCCTCCAGCGACAGCTTGGTGATTTCGACTTCACGGTTCTTGCGCTCGACTTCGGCTTTCTGCTCCGCCAGCAGTCCAGCCTTGTCCCCCAGTTCCTCGTTGGTCTGTCTCAATTCCTCTTGTTGCCTTTGCAGCTCCTGCGCCAGCGATTGCGACTGCTTGAGCAGTTCTTCGGTACGCATATTGGCTTCGATCGTGTTGAGCACGATCCCAATCGATTCAGCAAGCTGATCAAGGAAGGTTTGATGAATGATGCTGTAGCGCGTGAACGAAGCCATTTCGACGACGGCCTTGACCTTGTTCTCGAACAGGATCGGCAACACGATGATATTCAGCGGGGCGGCCGCACCCAGTCCCGATGAAATCGCGACGTAATTGGCGGGTACATCGGTCAGCAGGATGCGCCGCTTCTCGTAGGCGCATTGCCCGACCAGGCCCTCGCCGAGCCGCCACTCATCGTTCACATTGATGTTGCCCTTGTACGCATAAGCCGACAGCAGTTTGAGTTTCGCAGGATCGGGCGGGCTCTCGTTCATCATGTAGAACACACCGTGCTGGGCGTTGATCAGCGGAGCCAGTTCAGACAGCACCATCTTGGAAACTGCCGCCAGATCGCGCTGGCCCTGCAGCAGACGGTTGAATTTCGCGAGATTGCTCTTGAGCCAATCCTGCTCCGCGTTTTGCCGCGTGGTTTCCCGCAGGTTGCGGATCATCTCGTTGACGTTGTCCTTCAATTCCGCCACTTCACCCTTTGCTTCCACCTCCACGTAACGAGTCAGATCGCCCTTGGTCACGGCAGTCGCCACGTCGGCAATGGCGCGCACCTGATTGGTCAGGTTGGCCGCCAGACCGTTCACGTTGTCGGTCAGATCGCGCCAGGTGCCGGCAGCACCCGGCACGTTGGCCTGGCCCCCGAGCTTGCCCTCGACCCCCACTTCACGAGCCACCGAGGTCACCTGATCGGAGAACAGCGCCAGCGTATCGGTCATACCGTTGATGGTATCGGCCAGTTCGGCGATCTCGCCCTTGGCTTCCAGTGTCAGTTTCTTTTTCATGTCGCCGTTGGCTACTGCGGTCACCACTTTCGCGATGCCTCGCACCTGGCTGGTCAGGTTGGCCGCCATGAAGTTCACGTTTTCGGTCAAATCCCTCCAGGTGCCGGACACGCCTTGCACCTGTGCCTGTCCCCCGAGCTTTCCTTCGGTGCCGACTTCGCGCGCCACCCGCGTCACTTCGGCGGCAAAGCTATTGAGCTGGTCCACCATGGTGTTGATGGTGTTTTTCAGCTCCATGATTTCGCCCTTGGCTTCCACGGTAATCTTGCGCCCCAGGTCGCCTTTGGCCACCGCCGTCGTCACGTCGGCGATGTTGCGGACCTGATTGGTCAGGTTGGCCGCCATGCTGTTGACCGAGTCGGTCAAGTCTTTCCAGGTTCCACCGACGCCCGTCACCTTGGCCTGGCCACCGAGCTTGCCGTCGGTCCCCACTTCGCGAGCCATGCGCGTCACTTCGTCGGCAAAGGTCGAGAGCTGGTCCACCATTGTGTTGATGGTTTCCTTGAGTTGGAGAATTTCACCCTTCGCTTCGGCTGTGATCTTGCGTGACAGGTCGCCGTTGGCCACCGCCGTCGTCACGTCGGCGATGTTGCGCACCTGGGTGGTCAGGTTGGCCGCCATGCCGTTGACCGAATTGGTCAAGTCCTTCCAGGTACCGGACACGCCGGTCACTTCGGCCTGTCCGCCCAGTTTGCCTTCGGTACCGACTTCCAGCGCGACGCGTGTCACCTCCGAGGCGAAGCTGGAGAGCTGGTCGACCATCGTGTTGATAGTGTTTTTCAGTTCGAGAATCTCGCCCTTGGCCTCAACGGTAATTTTCTTGCCGAGGTCGCCGCGCGCCACCGCCGTCGTCACCTGTGCGAGGTTGCGCACCTGGGTGGTCAGGTTGGCCGCCATGCCGTTGACCGATTCGGTCAGGTCGCGCCAGGTGCCTGATACGCCACGCACTTCCGCCTGACCGCCCAACTTGCCTTCGGTACCGACTTCCAGAGCCACGCGGGTCACCTCCGCAGCGAAGCTCGAAAGCTGGCCGACCATCGTGTTGATGGTGTTTTTCAGCTCGAGAATCTCACCCCTGACTTCGACGGTAATTGTCTTGCCCAGATCGCCTTTGGCCACCGCGGTTGTCACGTAAGCGATGTTGCGCATCTGGGTGGTCAGATTGGCGGCCATGTCGTTGACGGAGTCGGTCAGATCTTTCCAGGTGCCGGATACCCCTTTGACATTGGCCTGCCCACCGAGAATCCCTTCAGTGCCGACTTCGCGCGCCACGCGGGTCACCTCGGAAGCGAAGGAGCCCAGTCGCGTCACCATGGTGTTCACGATCTCGGCGGATTTGAGGAACTGGCCCCGGAGTTTCAGGCCGTCGAGTACCGGTGGTACCTGCTGGCTCAGATTACCCTCGGCAACCGAACCGATAACGCGAATCATCTCGTTCATCGGGCTGATGAGGTCGCTGGTGAGCGCATTGCTCGAGTTGACGATCTTTTGCCATGAGCCTTTCACCATCGGCAGTTCGATACGCTCATCGACCTTGCCCTGCTTGCCGATCAGTCGCGCCACGCGTTCGAATTCGGTAGCGGTGTCGGCCGCCATGTCGATGATCTCGTTGAGCGTGTCGGCGATCTTGCCCGGCATGCCGGTCCAGTCTTCCGGCATTCGCGTGGTGAAGTCACCATTGCGCAACGCCTTCAGCGCTGTCAGCAACGTCTTCATGTCGAAAACTTCGATCGGTGTCGTCACTGTGGCCATGTCTATGTCCAGTCAAAATTGATGCCACGCGCAAGGCGTCATGCAGGAGCCGGCATTGCAGTATTGACCATGCTGAAAACTGAGCGTTGGCTTACGAAATATTAGCAAGGTTGGCGCAATGCCCCAGATCCTGGGGAAATTGGTCGGGAACAGGCCGTTCCAAGCGACAGCACCGGCAGTCCGGAGAAGTGAGCACTAACGCCTGAGGCAAAAAGTGCAAGTGTGCTCTGTGCCTGCTAACGTCAAACGCTGCAGCAGATTCCATGGCTTGCTGGCCACTGGTGAATGGAAAATACAGATGGTTGACCACAAAATCAGAGTCTTGCTGGTGGATGATCACAGCATCGTGCGTAATGGCGTGCGACGCATGTTGGAGACTGCCAACGAGATCGACGTTACGGGTGAAGCAGCGACGGCACAAGACGCAATGCTCCTGGTCCGGGAGCAGGATTTCGACGTGGCGCTGGTAGATATTCAGCTGCCCGACAAGACCGGCCTGCAACTCCTCAAGCTCATGCGTGCGGAGAAGCCCAAGCTCGCCGTTCTGATGTTGAGCATGCATTCGGTCGAGGCCTATGCGTTACGCGCAATCAAGCACGGCGCAGCGGGATACCTCACCAAGGATATTTCTGCAGCGACCCTGGTTACGGCAGTTCGCAAGGTGGCCTCAGGCGGCAAGCACGTCAGTCCTGAGCTGGCAGAAAAACTGGTCAACGCTATCGGCAGAGGCGACGGGGCACCCCACGAAGCGCTATCCGACCGGGAGCTTGAAGTCCTAAAGCTCCTCGCTTCAGGCGAGAGAATTGTCCGCATCGCTGAGATATTGCACTTGAGCCCGAGTACCGTCACGACGTACCGGGCACGTATCCTGGAAAAAACAGGAATGGACAGCAACGCGAAACTGGCCCGCTATGCACTCGAAAACGGCCTGTTAACTTAAAACACCCTGCCGTCCGACGCAGCCGAGCCACTCAATCGTTCTCGGCATCCTCCACACTCTGTGGCACATGCCCAGCTTCGCCGAAGCGTCGCCGGATCCAGCCTGCTTGTAGTGGAATCACTACAAGCGCTTGGCCGATATCGCCACAAAGAAGTCCTGCTAACGTCGATAGCGGGGTCCGTTCCAATCAAGCATATTTACCTCTCGGCAAATTTTCGTCCGCTGCATTCATGTTGAATCAATGTTCTAACTAGAGGACGTCATGATGATAGGTTATTGGTTATGTGCGTTGCTGTGGGGTGTGGTGCTGCTGGAGGAGATCCAACTCATGCCCCTTCAAGAATGGAAAGATGAGGGTCTGAAAAAGGTTCTGTTGTTGCGCCGGACCAGAACCCGGACCGGCTACTTTATTGCGTTGATCGCGGGCGCCATGTGCCTTTATAGCGAAATCCTGGTGGCGCCGGTCGATCAGAACATTTTCAATCTGGAGCTGATACTTGCCCTGTGTGGTGGTCTTTGGGGGGCTTATCTTTCCGTAGTCTGTATGAAGGGCAAGCGATAGACGCCTATCATCCGAGGTTAGCGGACGAGTTCCAGGCGCGCGGCATTATTGAACGGGATGAGCGAAAGGGTCTGAGGCGACGGAGCATAATGCCCGTGCTGTCGAGGCGGGTTCAACACACTGGATTTGGTGTAGGCGGGATCTTGGTTAAACCGGCGCTGGCAGCACCTTGGGTGCTGTCAGCGAGGCTTGAGGCTGCACACTTCTGTCAGCCGGTTTTTGTGAACTGCTAACAGCGGGATTTATTGGCTAAAGCTGAACTTCCTTGTTCAACCTGGCTTCACCATCCAGCCAGGGCGGCGTTTCCTGGTGACCAGGTGCCTCGCTCCATACGCGCTTCGGTGTCTTTGCTTTTTGCCCAGACAGTGAGCAGTACCATCATCCCGAAACCGCCGACGATGAGAACCGGATAGGCTGCCAGCAACTCCACCAGCGAGTACTTCCAGGCCAGCGGACGACCAACACCCAGCATGGCGGCATAGAACCACGACACGCCAGAGAGGGCGCCCGAGAACAGCGCCAGCATGCGCAGGCTGAAGGAAAGTTTGAGTAACGAACCGGCTTTTTTCAGCGCCGGCAATACAGCGCTATGCAACAGGTAGCCGTTAAAGGTCAACAGCACAACTATGCCGATCTTGGCTTGCAATTTTGGATTGAGGAAATATTCCATCCCCTTGCCGGCATAATCGATCCCGACAATGCCAATGCCCGTAATCCAAAGCGCTACAAGTGCAAGCGATACGGTTTTTTGAAGGCTTTCCATGTGCGCGTCATCTTGGTGACCTGACGCATCCCCCTTCAGGAGTTGCTTGACCATTGCAATGTCACTGGTCAAAACCAGCCCGATTGCAACGCAGCAGGCGATAAGATGAAAATATACAACGCCCAAACGCACATATTCCACGGTGGACGAAGAAAACATACTAAGTTCCATGGTGACCTCTTGTCTTCAATAGTGAATCAACTTGGCTCTCAGCACGGTTTGATTGGAATTTACCGTTACTGACTGCCATTTAGATCCAGCAGTTGTTATCAGTTAATCTTGCGACATTACGCCATCAAGATAATAGTGAATTTCGCGAATGAACTTTTAGTCATTCGAACATGTCCATTTTCAGGTAACAAAAAACATCATCCGCACTGAGTGCATATGAGGTTTAACTTCCGCTTCTGGGGAGGGCGGCGAGCCCGGAACCCGATCGACTAGTTGATCAGGCAATGCTGGTTGGGTCGGCGGGGCTTCCACCCCATTCGAGGAAACGGATCTTGTGAACCTCGCCCTCGCTGTCTTCGTAGACCAGGGTCACTGGTACCACGCCGGTCTTATCGGATGTATCGGTGCGCTGCAGTACCCGTTTCACATCGATTTCCATCCCGTAGTGGTATTCGACGGCTGAGACATGCGCGCCGGGTTCTTGCAGGCTGTTCTGGTCGAAGACACTGGGTGCGAGACTGGAAATCACGGCACTGACAATTGTGGTGATGCTCATAAGGCTTTACCTCTACTGACGTTTGCTTGACAAGGACCTAATGTGACACGTCGAGAAAGTGAAGTTCACTCTACCGCGACGAACGTGCCTGCCTGAAAAGCCTGTAGTGGCTGCAAACTCCCGGCAATTCCCCGCGCTTGACGCCTCTCGACCATTCGTCCTTTAACCCCCGTATTTGTTGGTCAAAGTCCATTTTTGAAGGAGGTCATGACATGTCATGACGGATTTTTCGCGCGGTGGTTGTGACGATACATGGACCGAAAACGCCTGCTATCGAGCCGGGGTTGTATGTACCTGAGCGCAGGAGAGCGACTGTTGGTCGGATGAAAGATGGGGCCGGGTTTTATGAGGCTATCTGTTTATTGACGTTTTTAATGGCCTTTTAAAACAATGGGTTGGCGTCTGAAAATCAGAATATTGTCATGGTGAATGCTTGTTGACGCTGGAATTTAGTCCGACCTAAGTCTGATTTCCGAACGCCTGGAGCCCGGGACATGTGACTGGCAACCGGCGTCATCCCCGGTTCCCTGCTATTAATCAATGAGTGTTCGAGTGCTGATCCTTTCGGGAGCGCGTCATGAATCCATCCATTCGCATCGGCATTGCCGACGATCATCCTATGTTGCGTGAGGGTGTTGCCAATACGTTGAGAAAACGGGCGGATCTGCAGGTCGTGGATCAGGGCGCCAATGCGCAAGATGCCATGGATATTGCCCGGCGGGTGCGTCCGGATGTGATGCTGATGGACGTCAATATGCCGGGCGATGTGTTCGCCGCGGTGCGGTTCATTTCCACTCAGCTGTCGAATGTGAAGGTGCTGATGCTGACGGTTTCAGAATCCGAAGACGACGCCTTTTTGGCACTGGAGGCCGGCGCGCGCGGGTATGTGTTGAAAGGTGTCAGCGGACCGGAACTGATCCTGGCGATCAGGTCGGTTGCCAGGGGTGAGACGTATATCACCCCCGAGTTCGCCAACAAACTGCTGAGTAACAACAAGAAGCACGAAGCGCAAATTCACACGATTGATCTGACCCATCGCGAGGAGGAGGTCATTCGTGAAGTTTCAAAGGGGCTGACCAATAGGGAGGTTGCGTCAAAGCTGATGATCAGCGAAAAAACCGTCAAGCACCACATGGGCTGCGTGATGCAGAAACTGCACGCCCGAAATCGTGTCGAAGCGGTCACGGCTCTACGGCATTACAGGGAGCGCGAAGCTGTCGGGCGACTTCACATCGGCGCAGCAAAAACACCAATGGATGCCGGAACGCCCCCTAGAGTTTGAACTGTGCATTTACCGACGTACCAGAGACGCTGGAGTCGATGCTGAACAACCCGCCCAGAGATTCAATGCGATAACGCAAACCGGCGAGCCCCAATCGGGTTCTGCCGGATGCCTCTTGCAGCATGGCGTCCGCCGCCATGCCTGGACCACTGTCCCTGACGCTGATGTTCAATACTTCGTCAATGTATTGCGCCTGGATGACCTGACCCTCACCGTTGGCATGCCGGTAAGCGTTGTTGAGGGCTTCTTGCACAAAACGGTACAAACAGAGTTTGAGCGGTAGTGGCGCGGACTTCGGTAGCAGCCCCAGGGCTAATGTGACCTTGGTGCCAGTGCGTTGCTCGTGCCGTTGCGCCACCAGTTGCAACTCTTCTACCAGGCTCAATTCATTAATTTCCGGAAGTGCCAGACCTCGCGATAAATCGCGGACCTCACGCAATGCGTCGGTGGCGGCGCCACGAATGGTTTCCAGCGACTCCTGATCGACAGCGGAGCAGTTTTCGGCCAGGTCGTCGAGCCGGATCAGAATCAAGGTCAATAACTGCGCTGGCCCATCGTGCAGGTCTGCACCAATGCGCCTCAAGGTGAGTTCGTTGACATGGGAAAACTCCTGGGTAGCCGTCGCCATCTTGCGCTGGAGTTCGGCATTGCTGATATGCAGACGGGTTTGCTCCTGCAGCCGTAGGCGCAGTGCCACTTGTTGTCGCTGGATGATCTTGTCACCGCGTCGCACGATGAAAAAAAGCAGCGTCAGCATTGCCAGGGTCGCGGCGCCAACGACCCCCCATACCTGCTCTCGGACGCGATTGATCTCGCGCTTCAGACTACCGGCCTTTTCATAAAATTCGCCCACCGCGATGACTTTCCTGGTGCTTGAATCGCGCAGGGGCGCGTAGATCTCATAGAGCGGCACGTTGAGCTTGCGCTCGAACTCGTTCTCATCCTCGTTCAGCCCTTCAAGGTCGGTGACAACTTTGCCCTTGAGTGCCTCGGTGATCTCATCCATCGGGAATTTGTGGTTGGTGATGGCTTTATTCGTGCTGTAGACCACCGTGCCATCCGCTCGCCAGATCTTGATCGAAACAATGTGATGTTTCAGCGAACGACTTTCGGTGAGGCGGTCCAGGGACTGGACACTTGCAGCCGAGAGGTTGTTGTCCCGGCTCATCTCCTGCACATAGGGCTCCAGAAACGTATCCATGTACTGAGCGCCTGCTTCTGCTGCGCTATTTACCGCGGCACTTTCTATTCGTGCGCTCACCAGTTTGCCGACGAAGAACATGGTCAGTCCCAGGATCACCGCAGCGGCAATGACAAACTGGGTCGAGCGACTCAGATTGCGCGCCTTGACCCTGATCCGTGTGCGCCAGATTCCATTGCGAGCCGCATCGGAAACAGGGGCTGGCTCGACCAGAGCCTCAGTCTCCAGCGCGGTAAAAGTCGCGTTTTCTGATTCGGCTTTTGCATCTTTTGCCATCGACATGGTTCCCTGATCATCGTGATAAGTCGGTTGGAAACCCTGCAACTCAGTGGATATCTGGAGATTGGCTGTGGGCGCCACGCCCATGATTGCGGTAACCGAGAGGCTCCGGTTACCGCCGCACGGCGTTGTATTGCGACGTGTACACCCGGTCTATGTTCAGGCTTGCGCGGCGCTGGTCTTGCCAGTGACCGTGGAATTTTTCCGGACCGCTTGATACAGCAGGCTGGAGACCATGAACCCGACAATGGCCAACAGGCTCATCAACGAGAAGACGTAGTTGTAGCCTTGTTGACCTGGGAAGTGGTCAAGGATTGCGCCATAGATGACGTAGGCAAACATGCCGGGCGCATAGCCGATCAGGCAACCGATCCCAAAGGCTGAACCGGTGATGTGCTGGGGAATGCCGACTTCACCCATGGGGGCCCAGAACACGCCACGCATGGAAAAAACAATCAGCGCGAAGGAGAGGGTGGCCGCCATACCTGCGTAGATGTAATCCGGGCTTTTCGGGATGAGCATGATGACGCCCATCAGCGGCAGCAACGCCAGGAATGCCCACTTCAGATAGCGGCTGGAACTCTTGAACTGTTTGTCGGCAATGAAGCCGCCAGCAGGGCCGCCCAGGATCTTGAGGAAGTACTGGTTGATGATGCCGTAGGCGCCTACCAGGGCTACGGGCAGTTCGTACATTTCCTTGAGATAGGGAATGAAATAGGTCAGGCCGCAGTACACGATGTAGACCATGAACACGTTGAGGCTGACCAGCCAGATGCCCGGCACCTTGATGGCCTCGAGCAGGTTCGACAACCCGTTCTTTGGCTTGACGGTCGACTGGGTTTTGCCGCTCTTGAGCAGCAGCCAGGTCAGGGTACCGGCAAGAATGTCGATGACCGAGTAGAAGAGGATCGCCGACTTCAGACCGTTTTCACCGGAGCCCATGGCGACGAAGACGCCCAGAGCAGAAAAGGCGACCAGGGTATCAATGACGCCGCGCCCGCCTTCGAGAAGACCGAACAGGCGCCCCTGCTCCTTATCGTCGCCCAGGTTGCGGATGGCTTTGAGCAGCGAAGGCCAAAAGAGGCAGTCGGCACACACGGCCAGCAGGCAGAACACCACCAGCAGATTGCTGAAGGGCGGGAAGGTCGCCAGGTAGAGCCCGAGGCCGCCGGTACCGATCAGGCCGAGGGGGATCAGCTTGCGCGTGTCGTACCGGTCGGCGAGCATGCCGCCCACCACGAACAGCGCGGTGGCGATGATGGCGTTGGCGCTCAGCAGCACACCGATTTCAGTGTGGGACAGCCCCATGAATTCTTGCATGGGGATATAGAAGGCGTCTTTGAGATTCGCCAGCTTGTAGATGGTGCCACCACCGAGGATGAGAATCAGGAATCTGAGCCATTTGGCCTTGTCTTGGGATGTCATTATTGTTCTCCAGGCGTAATTGGGTAGGCAGTGCCGGTCGGCACGTCAGGTTCAGGCGTTAGCGCAATGGGCCAGGGTCAACTCGGCCAGGGTTCGGAACTCGGCCAGCAGACCTCGTACATAGGCGACCTGGTTGTTGGCCCAACGGTGTTCACCGGCCAGCATTTGCTCCAGCGAGAAGCCTTCCGGCAGCGCTGTTTCACTCATTTCCCGGTACGCAATGAACGGGTCGGCGGCTTCGTCGAGCTGGCGGAACGCCGGGGCGACGTAGTGGTTTTCCTGCTCCAGAATGAAGGCGATCACTTGCGGGGTTGATTCGCCGAGCATCAGCAATTCGAACAACATGCGTGCGCTGGGCAGGTCGTCTTCGTCACTGCCTTGCAGCACGCCGTAATGGCCGAATGCGTTTTGCTCGGGGACGATGCGCACACCCTTGAGGTGGGTCTGGCGTATGTGCGGCGCGAGGTTGCGCAGTGCCGCAAGGGGCTGTTCGCAGGCATTGATCATGTTGCCGAAATCAAACAGGGCATGCAGCCGAGGGTGGTTCAGCCGGTTCAACAGTTGCGCGATCTCGCCGCTCTTGAGTTCCTCATGCTGCTCGAAGTCGAAGAACAGGTCGTGCTCGTCTGCCTGCTGCGCGAGGTAATGCAGGTCTGACTCGATCACGTCCATGACCCGGGACAGCGCCCCTTCGTAGCGTGAGTAGACACGGATGTTGCGGGTGCCCAGCGCCTTGGCAATGGCGATCACTTGATCGACATCTTTTTTCAGGGTGCTGCTGATTTCCAGATGCACGTCCAGCCCGAGTGCATTGGCCTTGGCGGCGAACGCCTGAAGCTGCGCGGCTGTCATTTGACTCAGACTGTTTTCCTCACCGTCGAGCAGGTGCAGGCTCAGGCCCTGCAGTTCGTGGCGATAGGCAAAGTCCAGCAGGTCGGCAGGTGTCACGCGGCCGTGGGTCAGGTTGGTCAGCAAGGGGTAGGCATGGGCAAACAGGCGCAGTTGCGCCAGTCGGTCGAGCAACTGGCGGGCCAGTGCCTCGTTCAGTAGGGGGGGAGCCTCGGCCTCGACAGCCTTATGGCTGAGCAAGGCGTTGAATCGTTCCTGGATCTTATTGTTCATTCGAGTCGTTCCTGGTTCAGACACCGGGTCTACCGGCGCAGCCTTTATCGCGCCAGTCAGGAACTCTCGATAGATCCATTATCAGTTAATTCATAAGACCACTTGCCTTGGGTCAAGTGGCCGGCTGCAGGTAGCCCATTGTGCTCAAGGCCTGGGCCAGCGCTTCGACGCGCGCTTCGGCCTGGTCCTCGGGGGTGCTGGCGAAGCCGATCAGCAGCGCCGGCGGCAAGACGTGTTCGACGCAGTAGTCGCTCAGGGGATAGGTATGAATGCCATGCTGGCCGAGTTCCCTGGCCAGGGCGTCGTCATCGAGATGCGCGGGCAACCAGGCGATCAGGTGCATGCCGGCTTCCACCGGCGTGATCCTGAAGAAAGTGCTCAACCGTTTCTGCAGTTGTTCCACCAGTGCTTGCTGGCGAGCCTGGTACAGGGCGCGCATTCGACGAATATGGCCGAGAAAGTGGCCTTCGCGCATGAAGTCTGCCGTGACGGCCTGTAGCAGTGTGGGCGGGCTGCGATCCATGACCGCCCGCAGGGTGCAGAAGGGTTCGATCAAGGCGTTCGGCAGTATCACGTAACCCAGCCGTAGCGAGGGGAAGAGCACTTTGCTGAACGTTCCCGCGTAGATGACCCGGGCCCATTGATCCATCGCATAGAGTGCCGGCAGGGGACGACCGTTGTAGCGAAACTCACTGTCGCAGTCGTCCTCGATGATCCAGCTTTGATTGCGGGCGGCCCAATCGATGAGTTCCTGGCGCCGCGCATAACTCATGGTGATGCCCAAGGGATGCTGACGAGAAGGTGTGGTAAACACCAGGCGGGCGTCAGGACATTGAGCAAGGCCTTGCTGGACATCGATCCCCTGTTCGTCGATACGCAACGGCACGACCAGGCCACCTTGGGCCTGGAGCGCAATTCTCGCCGCGATATGCCCCGGATCCTCCATCCAGAAGCTGTCCTGCGGATTGAGCAATAGCATGCCCAGCAGGTTGAAGGCTTGCTGGGCGCCGGACACGATGACCACCTGATCGGCGCTGCAATCAATGCCACGGGCATCGAAGACGTACTCGGCAATCGCCTCGCGCAGGGCCAGCAATCCCTGCAGTTCGCCATAGCCGAGCATGGCCTTGGTGGGTTTGTGCAGGTGGCGATTCATCAGCCGCTTCCAGACCGATTGCGGAAACGCATCGTAAGCACTGTGACTGGGCAGGAACGAGGTCGGGCTCCCGGTGGACCAGCCCGCATAGGAAACGCCGCGGAAATAGTCGCTACGCAACGACAGCATGGACTGGCTCAGGTCGGACAGGCGAGGCGGCTGGCGCTTGTGCTCATCGTCATCGATACCGCGGCTTTCCCACTCATGGCCGACATAGGTCCCGGCCCCGGTCCGCGACGTCAGAAAACCTTCGGCAATCAGTTGATCGAACGCATTGAGAATGCTGATTCGCGAAAGCTGCAGTTCTTTGCTCAGGGTCCGGGTCGATGGCAGGCGTACGCCTCCCTGAATCCTGCCACTGAGAATCTGTTTGCGAATCTGCAAGTAGAGTTGGCGGTACAAGGGGGTCGAACTGGCACGGTCCAGCTCGATACCTGACAACAACAAACCTGCGGAGGATTTCATTTTTTGTTCGTCTGGATGGAGTGAGTTTGGCCTGAATTGCTGTCAGGCAGCCGGGGGCGAAAGGGTATCGAGCGGTACTGGATATGTCATCCGGTCCGCTTCTTCGACGAGCACTGGCGAATAGAATCCAACCGCCGTCCGGCACTAACGTATCTTGTCATGGTCAATAAACCCCGCACGACCCTCAGCGGTCGAAATGCCCGGAACCGACCGGCCCCGCATCGGTAATTTGATCAAGGACAGTGAAAGCATGCTCGCCGCCACATAATCAGCAACTGCCTCCACCCAGTTCCCTGAATGGGACTCGCCGTACGTTTATCCCTCTATTCCTTTCGAAGATTTAACCCATGCACCTACGCAAAATTGCAGTTGGGCTGTCGGCCCTTGTTTTGCTCTCGACCGGGGCGCAAGCCCGCAGCCTGTTGGATCTCCTCAAGCCGCCCACCGCGCAACACGAACAAGCGTCCCGCTCGGGCTCGATCAGCCAGAACGCGGCCCTGGACCTCTACTCAAACAAACAGAAGCAGGCATCGTTTGATGGCTGCGCAGATCTGTTCCCGGCAGCGAAACCGATCAACACGGCCACAGTGCCTGCATCCATGAAACCCCTGGCGCTGTGTTCCGACAACTTCGCGGTGCTGTACTCGCAAACCAGCAAGACCCCGCTGGTTGTGGTCGAACGCCTGAACGCGGCCCAGTTGCAAGATGCCAAAGGGGAGGAGCGCACCAACCAGTTCTATCCGGACCCACGCATTCCCAAGAGTGGGCGCGCGGAGTTGAGCGACTACCGCAGCCAGCATCCGGCCGTGGACCGTGGCCATCAATCCCCGGCCGCCGATGCACCGAACCCCAATGCAATGGCCCAGTCCTTTGCGCTTTCAAACATGGTGCCGCAAGACCCGACCAACAACCGCAAGATCTGGAGCAAGGTCGAGTCCGATGTCCGAAAGTTTGCCAAGCGAGCCGATGGCAACGTGTTTGTCTTTACCGGCCCGCTGTTTGACCCTGGCCACTCCACCATCGGCGACAACCAGGTCTGGGTGCCGACCCGTCTGTTCAAGCTGGTTTACGACGCATCGTCCAAACGTGCCTGGGCCTACGTACTGCCTAACGCTGAGACCCGAATCGAGAAGCCGATGGACTACGACACTTTCGTGAAGAGCACCGGGCTCAAATTGCTCGGGAATCTGCCCGTCACAGGTTCCGCAGGGCGCACCTGATGAGCCGCACCCCAAAGGTTGAATGCAACTGATGGGGTGCTTCATCCACAATTAAGCGTTGTGCGTGATTGCTGAGGATTAAAACCTTTGGATTAATTTCCGTTAAAAAATTCGGCAGGAAGTAACAAATAGTAAAAATGAACTATACCCAATAGGGCAATCGCTCCTGACCCCGGGACATGATGCCTCCACAAAGACTCGTCCCAGGAACTTCAACGTCAAACAGACCGAGAGATTCTGGTGATGAACGCCTTGAAAATCGCTGCCAGCGATGCGGTCCGAGCTTGCTTTCGTAATTCCCGTGAAATCGTCCGGCTCGACCAGACTGACTTTACCGATGTTGCGGTTGCCGTGCTCTCGGTAGAGGACTTGGCAGTAGGGGCTCTGGACTCCATCAAGCGTACGGGGTTCGACATTCCTATCTTCCTGGTGGCCTCTCAGGGCCGCAGCAATCGTTCCCTGGAGGTCTACAAACAACTGCAGGATGTGATTTTGCAGGTCAATGGTGTGTTCGACTTGTCCAGCAATAATGCCGAGTACTACGGCAACCAACTGGAGACCGCGGCCAAAGCCTACGAAGAAAGCCTGCTGCCACCGTTCTTCGATGCACTCAAGCATTACACCGAAGCCGCCAACGCAACCTTTGCCTGCCCCGGTCACCAGGGCGGCCAGTTCTTTCGCAAGCACCCGGCCGGCCGGCAGTTTTTCGACTTCTTCGGCGAGACGCTGTTTCGCGCCGACATGTGCAACGCCGACGTCAAACTCGGCGACCTGCTGATCCACGAAGGCCCGGCGCTGCTGGCGCAAAAACATGCGGCCAAGGTGTTCAATGCGGACAAGACTTACTTCGTACTCAACGGCACCTCGGCATCCAACAAGGTGGTGACCAACGCCCTGTTGACCCCCGGCGACCTGGTGCTGTTCGACCGCAACAATCACAAGTCCAACCACCAAGGCGCGCTGTTGCAGGCCGGTGCCACGCCGGTCTATCTGGAAACCGCGCGCAATCCCTACGGCTTCATCGGCGGCATCGACGCCCACTGTTTCGAAGAAGACTACCTGCGCCAACTGATCGCCGAAGTCGCCCCGGACAAGGCCCAACTGCCCCGGCCATTCCGTCTGGCGATCATTCAACTGGGCACCTATGACGGGACCATCTACAACGCCCGGCAAGTGGTCGACCGCATCGGCAAGCTGTGTGACTACATCCTGTTCGACTCGGCCTGGGTCGGCTACGAACAGTTCATTCCGATGATGAAAGATTGCTCGCCCATGTTGCTCGATCTGGACGAGAACGACCCCGGCATCTTCGTCACGCAATCGGTACACAAGCAACAGGCCGGTTTTTCTCAAGCCTCGCAAATCCACAAGAAGGACCGCCACATCAAGGGTCAGCCGCGCTACTGCAATCATGCACGGCTGAACAATGCCTTCATGGCCCAGGCCTCGACCAGCCCGTTCTACCCGCTGTTCGCCTCGCTGGATGTGAATGCGCGCATTCACTCGGGCCGCAGTGGTCTGCGCCTGTGGGACGACTGCGTGAAGTTCGGCATCAATGCGCGCAAGCTGATCCTGGAAGCCTGCACCATGGTCCGCCCGTTCGTGCCGGATACCATCGACGGGCGCCCATGGCAGGATCATTCGACCGACGCCATCGCCACCGACATCCGTTTCTTTGAATTCCATCCGAAGGATCGCTGGCATGCCTTTGCTGGATACGCCGAGAAGCAGTACTTCATCGACCCGTGCAAACTTCTGTTCACCACACCGGGCATCGACCCGGTAGACGGCAGCTACACCGAGTTCGGCATTCATGCTGGCATCCTGGCCAACTTCCTGCGCCAGAACGGCATCGTTCCGGAAAAATGCGACCTCAACTCCATTCTGTTCCTGCTCACCCCGGCCGAAGACTGGGCAAAGATGAGCCACCTGGCCGCGCAAATCGCCCGTTTCGAACGCTTCATCAGCGATGACGCGCCGATGAGCCGGGTACTGCCAGCGATCTATACGCAGTACGAAGAACGCTACCGCGACTACACCATCCGCAGGCTCTGCCAGGAAATGCACGATCTGTACCGCCAGCACAACGTGCAGCAATTGCAGAAGGACATGTTCCGCAAGGAACACTTCCCGAAAAAGGCCATGAACCCGCAGCAAGCGCAAATCGAGTACATCCGCGGCAACGTCGAACTGGTGCCCTTGGCTGACGCCGATGGTCGCGTCGCCGCCGAGGGCGCGTTGCCTTACCCGCCGGGCGTCTTGTGCGTCGTGCCCGGGGAGATCTGGGGTGGCGCCGTGCTCAAGTACTTCCTGGCACTGGAGGAGGGCATCAACCGCTTGCCCGGCTTCACGCCAGAGCTACAGGGCGTCTACCTGAAACACGAAGGCGGTCGCACCCGCGCCTATGGTTACGTGCTCAAGGTCTGATGCAGTAAGTATTAGCCCCTGTCCGGCCGCGTGCTGCACGTCGCCAGGCTCAGGTTCAAAACTCTGAACAAGGCAAGGAGTTTGCGATGGCTGACTCAAGCAAGAAAATGGGCCTGATGGGGCTCACGACGCTGGTAACGGTCAACATGATGGGCTCGGGCATCATCATGTTGCCCACCAATATGGCTCAGTTGGGTGCCGTCTCTTTGTTGTCGTGGATTTTCACGGCGATCGGTTCGATGGCCATCGCCTACTGCTTTGCCCAGTGTGGCGTCTTCTGCTCACGCTCCGGCGGCTTGTCCGCCTACACCGAAGAAGCCCATTCAAAATCGGGCTTTTTCCTCTGCTCGTACCTGTACTTCCTGTCACTGGCCATCGCCAACGTGGCCGTGGCCATTTCGGCGGTGGGCTACATGACGGCCTTCGTGCCCTGGCTGGGCACGGGTGCGATTCCACTGTGCGTCGGCACGATCGGGCTGATCTGGCTGACTACCTTTGCCAACTTCGGTGGACCGGGCATCACCGGCAAGATCGGCGCTTTCACGGTGTGGGGCGTGATCATTCCGGTCGCGGGCCTGAGCATCATCGGCTGGTTCTGGTTCAAGCCCGATGTGCTGGCCGCCGCCTGGAACCCCAACAGCCTGCCGACCTCCGAAGCCATCGCCAAGGCCATCCCCCTGACCCTGTGGGCCTTCCTCGGCATGGAATCGGCGGCCCAGGCCACCGATGCCGTGGAAGACCCCAAGCGCAATGTGCCGTTGGCCTGCCTGTTCGGCACCCTGGGTGCCGCCGTGGTCTATGTACTGTCGACCACTGTCATCCAGGGCATCATTCCTAACGCGGAACTGGCCAAATCCTCGGCGCCCTTCGCGCTGGTCTATGCCACGATTTTCAACCCGATGGTGGGCAATATCGTCATGGCCCTGGCGGTCATGGCCTGTGTCGGTTCGCTGCTGGGCTGGCAATTTACTCTGGCGCAAACTGCGAAGATGACGGCTGACCAGAACCTGTTTCTCAAGTTGTTCAGCAAGGTCAACGCCATGAATGCGCCCGTCATTGGCATGATCGTCTGTGGCGTGCTGCAGACCCTCATGGCCCTGTCGACCATCTCGCCCGACGCCGCCGCCCAGTTCAGCAAGCTGGTCAGCCTGGCAGCGGTCACCAACCTGATCCCCTATATCACTGCGCTGACCGGCCTGCTGGTGATCATGCACAAGGCCGGGGTCTCGTCGGCGATTCACACGCGTAACGTGGTGGTCTTGCTGATCGCCGTAACGTACTCGTTGTACGCCCTGTATGCCTGCGGCAAGGACGCAGTGATGGGCGGCACCCTGGTGCTCGCTTTCGGCTACCTGCTCTATGGATTCCTCGCCAAGCGCTTCACCGAAGCGCCAGCGGCCAACCAGGCCAGGGCCGCAAACCCTTAGGCGTGGCCAACAGGACTGCACAGACATCTGCATACGGGGAGCCGGACATGAACGTACCATTTGCCACAACCACCAGACTGCTGCTTGCCTTCGCCCTCTTGACGCTGCCACTAGTGGCCGGCGCCAACACCCTTGAACGCGTGCGCAGCAGCCACACCTTTACCTTGGGTTACTTGCCGGACCTGGCGCCTTTCAGCAAGCAGGAAGGCGACAAGGCCAGCGGTTATGCCATCGACCTGTGCCTGAAAGTCGCCGACAAGCTCAAGAGCGAGCTGGGCCTGCCCGACCTGCAAGTGCGCTACCAGCTCGTCAAGATTTCGGACGAGGTCAACGCCGTGAGCCAGGGTAAAGTCGATATCCTCTGCACGCCGACACCGCCCACCCTGGAACGGCGCAAGATGATCAGCTACTCCATACCGATCTACACCGCCGGCCTCTCGGTCGTGGTGCGCAACGATGCGGCTGAATCCTTGCTCAATGTGCTCAATGGCAAGGTGGCCAATACCGGACCGACCTGGCGTGCCAGCATCAACAATGGTCTGGCCAACCACACCTACGCCACCATCGAGGGCGGGGTGACCGAAGACTGGATTCGCCAGCAGATGCGTCTGCTCAACGTGATTGCCTCGCTGGTGACCGTGGCCAACAACGACGAGGGCATAAAGCTGGTCGCCGAGGGCAAGGCCGATGCTTTCTTCTCCGAACGCATGCTGCTGCGAAACGAAATCGCCAAGGAAGGCGCGGCGAAGAACCTGATGCTCCTGGACCGCATCTTCGAGTACTCGCCGGTGGCGATGATCGTGGAGCGCAATGACGAAGACTTCCGCTTGCTGGTCGATATGGCCCTGAGTGAAGCCTATTACTCGGGCTTTGTAGAAAAGGCCTACGACCAGTACCTGGGCGGGACCAACGATACCGTGAAAAAACTGTTCAGGGTGTATGCGTTGCCTTAGTGGCACCGTGCAAACCTGTGGCGAGGGAGCTTGCTCCCTCGCCACAGGTGATTTAATTGGCTCGGGCCAGCGTCAATTCGCCAGGACCATGGCGAAGTAGCCGAGGACCGTCAGCAGGACTCCTGACACAGCAAACGCCACAGGAAAACCGACCCACGGCACGTTGCTGCCGATTTCCGCCGCCGCCTCCAGGCACGGCCCGGAATGACTGCGGGCACCGGCCATGCCGCCCATCAGTACCGCCGGATTGATCTTCATCAAGTGATAGCCAACCACCCAGACGGCGAACGGCGGCAGCATGCAGCCGACGAAGCCCACCAGGAATATCTGCACGGCGAGCGTACCCGTCAGTTGAGCGAGGAGGGTGGCACCGGCATTGATCCCGACAATGGCAACGAACACCAGCAGGCCCATGTCCTCAAGGATGTTACGCGCTGCGTTCGGCGTATTGCCGAAGAAACGCAGGCGCGAGGACAGCGACGAGACGATGATGCCCGACACCATCAGGCCGCCAGCGCTGCCCAGGCCGACAGAAGCGCCAAAGGCGGGGAACTGGATCAGACCGATCAACAGCCCCAGGGTCATCCCGGCAAACAACGTCAGTAAATCGGTCATGCTACTGGGCCGGGCGATGACGCCAAACAACTCGCCCGCGCGTTGCACGGCGCTGGACAGTCCGGTGACGAAAAGCACGTCGCGGCGTTGCAACCGGGTCTCCGGCCCTACCGGTAGTGGTACACCGCCGCGCTGGATGCGAGTCAACTGAAGCTGCCCCGCCAGGTCCAGTCCGCGGAACTCCTTGAGCGGCTTGCCGATGACGGTTTTCTCTGTCACCAGGATCTCCGCGTGGTCCAGGGGGACGGCGAGCGCCTTGGCGTCGTCGACTTCCGGGCCGATAAGACCGATGTTGGCGGTCAGACCTGTACGTGTGCCGCCAAGGGTAATCACATCCCCCAACTGCAACTGGAGATCAGGATCTGCCCCTGTCGACTCATCGTCGTGATGCACATTGACGATGCGATACTCCGGGAATCGTGCGAGAAATTCGCGGATGGTGAGGCCGGCAGTCGTGCGGTTTTCCAGCCGGTAAGCACGCAATCCGAAGGCCTTGTCGGCGGTGAGGCCGTCGTCCTCGAGATCATGCATCCCATGCTGTTCCTCATAACGACGGGCTGCCGCCTTTGCATCGACCCCCCACCAGCGCGGCATGTATTTGCACATCAGGACGATGCCGACGGTGCCCCAGATGTAGGTAATGCCATAGGACAGGGTAATCATCGCCGACACCCCCTCGACGGTGTCGCCCGGTGCGAGGTGGACGGCACCCGAGGCAACCGCCTGTTCAGCCGAGCCGATGGCCGAGGACATGGTCGTGGCCCCGGCGAGGATTCCGCCGGCCGCGCCGGTCGGCAAGTTGAAAAGACGCGTGCCCAAGACCACCACGGCCAGACTGACCAAACTGCAAATGACCGCAAGGACGGTGAACTTCAGCCCGTCATCCTTCAGGCTATTGAGGAAGGAGGGACCGACGCGCAAACCGACCCCGTACATGAACAGGTAGTAGAAGAGGTTCATGGTGAACGTGTCGAGCTTGAACGTGATGCCATACAGGGAGGCGGCAATGGCGATGCCACTGCCAACCACGATGGCGCCTCCGACGGTACCCAACCCATAACCCTTGATGGTGAAGCGGCCAACCAGCACCGCCAGGCTCACCACCAGGAACAGCAACATGTAAGGGTTGGCATTGAGAAACGAGAAGAGTGCCTGCACGGGTTGATTCCCCTTTTTCGCTACGTTAATGCCTGATGTCAGGAAAGACTCAGGCACTAGCGTAGCGTGTGAATCCGGGGCGGTTGATCCGCAACACCTTTGCGATTGAACAGCACCGGGCCCAGGACAGGCTCGTTTGGTGTTTCAGGCGGATGCGCTCACTCTTGCGCCTTTCTCCTGCGACGCAACGTCATGCAGGGAAATCCTCGAAGTCTCCGGCAATGCCAGCCCACCCGCCAGCGCGAGCAATGCAATCGCAATCAGGTAGAACGCTGGCGACAAGTTGCTGCCGGTCGTGCTGATCAGCCACGTCGCCACCAACGGTGCCGTGCCGCCGAAAAGGGTATACGCCATGTTGTAGGTGATGGCCGAGGCGGTGTAGCGAGTACGGGTAGGGAAGGTTTCCGAGAGCAAGGCCGCAGTGACCACGCCACACAACACCGCGCCAATCGCCAGGAGCATGACGCCGACGATGGACGCTGCGAACGAGCCGGAGCTGGCCATCAGAAACGATGGATACACGGTCGCAATCAACAGCGCGCAAGCCGTCATCACCGTCATTCGACGCCCGACCCGGTCCGAATACAGCCCGGCCAGCGGGCAGATCGCCGCAGCGAACAGCAATGCAATCAGCGACACCAGCAACGCTGTGGCGCGACTCAGGCCGCCCGCGACTTGCAAGTAAGTCGCGAAATAGGTGGTGAACATATAAAACGACAGTGCCGTGAGTGACACAAAAGCACCCAGGCAGCAGATAGCCGCACCATGGTTGCGCAAGGTTTCCTTGAGTGGGGAGTGTGCGACTGCATGCTCCTGGGTCACCGCCTGGAATGCCGGTGTCTCATCGAGCTTCCAGCGCAGGTAAAGACCCACCAGGCCCAAGGGTGCGGCAATCAGGAACGGCAGACGCCAACCCCAACTGCCCATTGCTTCGGCCGACAAGGACGCCTCGAGTGCGTAGGCCACCACGGCTGCCGCGGCGAAGGCAGAAAATGTCGACACCGGAATGAAGCTGCCGTACCAGGCACGTTTATCACTCGGTGCATGCTCCATCAGGTAGGCACAGGCACCGGCGTATTCCCCCCCGGCGGAAAAGCCCTGGGCGCAACGAATCAGGGACAGAAGAATCGGCGCCATGACCCCGATCGCCGCATAACTGGGCAGCACACCGATCAAGGTCGTCGCACCGGCCATCAGCAGAATGGTCATCGCCAGGGTTCGCTTGCGGCCGATCCTGTCGCCCAGCATGCCGAAGAAAATCCCGCCAAGGGGCCGAAACGCAAAGGCCACGGCGAATACCGCAAAGGTCTTGAGCAGCGCGGCACTGGCATCGCCACTGGGGAAAAATTGTTGGGCGATGGTCGTGGCCAGAAAGCCATAGACGGCGAAGTCGAACCACTCGACGAAATTGCCGATGCCGGCGGCCACAATCACTCTTCTCAGCGTTCTTGGGCTGACTTGTTCCATAGTTGCGCTCGTCATGCTTGACCTCGACAATTCGTCAGTAAGCTATCGATTATCGGGGCAGACACTGAGGCGGCTCACTTCAAAAGTGTCATCCACATAGCCAGCACCGACTTCATACCGTTGAATGACGCATGATTCGCGCCAGATTGGCCGAGGGTGAGCAAAGGGCGGTGTTTTTCGCGTATTTGTAAAGCGTTGGCGGTATTGTCGGTCGCCAGGACTTGATCGATTTAGAAGGGATGAAGATGACATTGACTGTCGAAAGCCTGGTCAGGATCGCAATGACCAATCCAGTAAACGCAGAAATTGCTGATCGCTTGCCTGAGCTCGGTTTGAACCAGTGCATGCTCACGGCCGGTTGCTTGTTCCAGGCCGTCTGGAATTATCAGTCACAGCGAGCGGCAGGGTGGGGAGTGAAGGATTACGACGTCTTTTACTTCGATGATGATCTGTCATGGGAAGCCGAGAATGAGGTCATCCAATCCGCTCAACGTCTGTTCAACCACCTTGACGTGAACGTTGAGTTCAAGAATCAGGCTCGCGTTCACCTGTGGTACAGCCAGCGGTTTGGCGGGGAATATCCTCAGCTTCAGTCGGCGAAAGACGGGATTGATCGCTACCTGATTGCCGGTACCTGCGTTGGTCTGGATGTTGAAACGGGCGAGGTCTATGCGCCCAACGGCCTGGCCGACACAGAGCACGGGTTAGTTAGAATCAATCCAAAGAATCCCAGGCCAGACTTGTTCGACCAGAAGGCGAAAAGTTATCAGGCTCGCTGGCCTTGGCTCAGGATCGTAGAGCTCCAAAGTTGAATTGGAGCGAGGGGAGTTTACCGATGAAGCAATTTATTGGAGATGAAAACCGATCGCTGCCTGTCACGGCGGCCTGTAAACGAAGCAGCCCTTGGCGAAGGGCTGCTTGGACTGTGGATTAAACACAACAGATTTTGTGTCAGCAGGATCTCGGTCAAACCGGCGCCAGCAGCACCTTGGGTGCTGCATTTGAGGCTTGAGGCCGTACAACAGATCAGCTGTTGGTGTGATCGGCTGCCTTGGCCTTGCTTTCAGCGACAGCGGCTTCAGCCTTCTGTTTCTGTGCAACCTGGTAGGTTTCCATCGAGACTTTCCGGGCCGACTCCATGCGTGCGAAGGTCCGATCACCACCACCTGTGGCCATTGCCAGAGAAGAAGCGGTCAGAGTGGCGACTACGAAGAGAACTTTCATGGATTTCATTTGGGTATCCTCAAGTGAGACTTTGTTAACAGTTAAAGCGGGATTCATTGGCTAAAGCTGAACTTGCTTGTTCAACCTGGATTCACCAGCCAGCCAGGGCGGCGTTGCCTGTTTTCCAGGTGCCTTGCTCCATGCGCGCTTCGGTGTCTCTGTTTTTTGCCCAGGCAGTGAGCAGTACCATCGCCCCGAAACCGCCGACGATGAGAACCGGATAGGCTGCCAGCAACTCCACCAGCGAGTACTTCCAGGCCAGCGGACGACCAACACCCAGCATGGCGGCATAGAACCACGACACGCCAGAGAGGGCGCCGGAGAACAGCGCCAGCATGCGCAGGTTGAAGGAGAGTTTCAGTAACGAACCGGCTTTTTTCAGCGCCGGCAATACAGCGCTATGCAACAGGAAGCCGTTAAAGGTCAACAGCACAACTATGCCGATCTTGGCTTGCAGTTTGGGATTGAGGAAATACTCCATCCCCTTGCCGGCATAATCGATCCCGACAATACCAATGCCCGTAATCCAAAGCGCTACAAGTGCAAGCGATACGGTGTTTTGAAGACTTTCCATATGCGCGTCATCATGATGACCTGAAGCATCCCCCTTCAGAAGTTGCTTGACCATTGCAATGTCACTGGTCAAGACAAGTCCAATTGCAACGCAGCAGGCGATAAGATGGAAATATACAACTCCCAGACGTAAATACTCCCCGACTGGTGAAGAAAGAATACTAAGTTCCATGACAACCTCTTTGTTCTAACAGTGAATCAACATGACTTTCAGCACGGYTTGATTGGAGTTTGCCGTTGCTGATTGCAGTCAAGATCCAGCCGTTCTATTGATTTATCTTGCGGCATTACGCTGCCAAGATAAAAGCGAGTTTGGCGAATGATCTTTTAGTCATTCGATTATTTCCATTTTCAGGTAATAAAAAACCTCATTTTCGCACTTGGTGCATATGAGGTTTAACTTCCGCTTCTGGGGTCAGGTGAGGATCAGTGCCCGTGCCACCTGTTGCGTATTCTGAACGAAAAAAACCGTGTCCGTTCATTTTTTGATCAATTTTGCTGACCAACGGCAGTGTCCCTGGCTAGTCGCACATTGCCATCTTTTGTCGCGCAGCCTGCACCATTACTGGGTTTGCGGCGAGTCGGAAGGCAGCCGAGAGCCCCGCCATTTTTTTTCGTCTTTTTTTCCAGATTCCATGGGGAAAATCGGGGAGTTTGATCGAATCAGCCATAAAAAAGCCCTTGGCCGGGTTAACAAACCAGGTCAAAGCACTGCCATTTTTCCCTCGAAAAAGCACATTCTCGGCATTGCCACAGAGGAATCTTCAGCAAAAAAATTGTCTCTGCGATTGATTCCTCGGAGAAACGAGCCTCAATGCTCCTTCTCGGTGCGCTCCTGCTGTTCCGTGGTTTTCCCGTTACACCCATGAGTTGATGATCGAGAACATCGACATCCATAAAAAACCGGGTTATCAGGAAACCCGCCGGGCCACGGAGGATGGTTCGCTCGGGTTTTCATGCGCAAAGCGCTTCAGGCTCGATAATCAAGGGCAGGTATGGATTATCCGGGCTTCACGCATGACGATTTCCCGGTCCTACAGGCAGTACTGGCTGGTGGGCAGCACGTCGATCTTGTCGAAATCGATGAAGCGGCTGCAGCTGTCCATCATCGCGGCCAGATTGCGCTGGAATTTCGCTTCGTCGCCCACCGCATCGAAAAAGGCCCGGGGATCGGTCATGGCAGCTGGCGGAAAACATTCCTCGACGATGGCATCGATCCGTGGGGCGCCGTGCGACAGGGCCAACACCACCAGGTTTTGCACGTATTGGAAGTTATCTTGCGTGTCCACGGCCACCGCAGTGTGATGGTTGCGCCAGATGTCCAGCCAGGCCTCGGGGGTCAGGCGTGGAGGGCGGGTCAGCAGGGCCAACTGGGCAAACCCGTGGGTACGTTCACCGGGCGTTGAAGGGAAGCGAGTATTGGCGATGGCGACCGACTCGCAGACCAGGTAGGCGGCCATGCGTGCCGTTGCCGCACTGATCAAATGGTCGAAAGGGAGACGTGCCGGCCCGTTGGCACTGTCCAGCCACAGCGACAGGCTGCCATCGGGCAATGGTCGGTTGTTTTCCTGGCGCAGGCCGGCTGCAGGCTGCACATCGGCATCGGACAGGTTCAATTGCACACCACGGGCACCGAGTGCCTGCAATTGCCCGGCGACCTCACTGCGCAGGCGATCGGCGAAGGTATCAGGACTGACTTGAGTATTACGCCACAGCAGATAGATGACTTTTTCCATAGCTATCAAGCTCCTCGTTGCGGTTGATGGATGGAGCAGCCGTAGTGCTGCCTGGTCCATCCGAATGACCCGGTGCATGCAGACATGCGGGGAAAATCCTTGGCGTCATAGTCAATCAAGGTCAGCCTTCGGTAATACCTCAAACAGACTAGTGACCAACAATATGGGGGCAATACGCTCCCGATAACCAGCGGAGGGTTCTGGAGGAATGGGAGCATATATGACTTCCACCTAACCTCTCGCTGCCCCACAACAGGCCCGTAGGGAATGACCGGGCTCGATTTTTTTCGCTGTCGGACTAGTTCTTTGAGTCACTATTGTGATTGTCCCGAGGGCTCATCAAATAGAGGGTCAAGACAAAGCGCCCCGGCACCAGTGACAATAGTCCGAGCATGCCGCAGGAGGCTCAGTCTCCCTTCACTGCAATCGCGTTGTTGGAGTGATACCCACCGCCCAGAGCCTTGATCAGGGCAATCTCGCTTTCCAGCCGCTGCCCCTGCAACAAGGCAAGGCCGCTATGCTCGGCCAACAGCGGCAGGTTCGACTCAAGCGCTGTAACCCTGTCCAGCAGGCCGCGCTGATAATGCGCCGTGGCACTGTCGCGATTGAAGCGCATATTGCCGATGCGTGATTGCTGCAGCTGCTCCTGCGTCTCCAACCCCTGCTGCTTGCTGCCGGCCACGGCGACATCGCGTACGGCGTCGAGTACGGCCTGGTTGTACTGATACACCAGGCCATTGCTCAAGCTACGGGCGGTGGCTAATTCGGCATTGAGGCGGCCGCCGTCGAAGATCGGCAGGGTCAGCCCCGGGATCAGGTTGATCTGCCGGCTGCCATGGGCCCACAAATCGCCCATGTGCAGGGCGTCGGCACCGTAAAAGGCTTTGATATCGAAGCTGGGGTAGAAGGCCGCCTTGGCCGCGTCGATGTTCGAATAGGACGCCTGCACCAGCCATCTCAAGGCCTGCAGGTCAGGTCGCCTTGCCAACAGTTCGTAACCCAGGCTATCGGGCACCCCATAAACGTGCTCCGGTAACGTGCGCGGTGCCAGCGGCAAGGTGACGTCGGCCCCCACGCCGAGCAGTGCGCGCATAGCCTCGCGCAGTTGCCATACCTGGCTGCGCAGGGAGACCACCTGGCGATCGATCAGTGCCTGGTTGCTCAACGCCTGCTGTTTCAGCGGCTGCGACTCCAGACCACGCTCGATACGCGCCTGGTGCGCGACCACCACCTCGGCAGTGATGGCCGACATGTGTTGCAAGTCGTCTAGTAGCTGCTGTGCGGTCTGGATCTGGAAATACAGCATGGCCACATTGCTCGAGACCTCCAGTTCGACCCAGGCCTCTTCAGCCTGACGCGCATTGTGAACCCCCAGGGCGGCGTCGACCTGGGCTCGTTGGCGTCCCCAGAGATCCAGTTGGTAGGCTCCGCCAAGACCCACCACACCCTCGGTGTACCAAGGGCCGGTGAGCCCGAGGGCTGGCTCATTCTGGGCGAAGGGTCCGAGGAAGCCGTTGGCGGAGACGTGTTGGCGGTTGACCAGCGCGATCAACTGGACTTGCACGCCCGTCAAGGATTTCACCGTGTCGGCCTGGGCCCGAGCCTGGTCGATATGGCTGCGGGCGAGCGCGATGCTGGGGGCCTGGGCGAAGGCCATTTCAATCAGTTGGTTCAGTTGCGGATCTTGGTATCGCCTCCACCAGCTCGCCTCGGGCCAACCCTCACGGGCCAGGTGCAGGTCGTCGGCCAGACGTAGCTCAGCCGGGTCCCGTTGCGGTGCCAGGCTGCCTTCTTCGCGGATCAGTGCACAGCCACCCAGTAACAGGCACAGGCCGAGCAGCCATGCACAATGAGCGTGTCTGTTCATGGGCTCGGCTCCGAGAGGGCACCTTGCTCATAGCGTCGCCAGTCCGGTAGCGAATCCAGCAGGTGGTGCAACGTGCGCAGGTCATGCAGCAGGGCTTCGGCGTTCACGCCAACTCCCGCCATCGTAACGTCGAGCGCAGGCAAGGCCTCAAACGCTGTGCCCTGGGTTTGCAGGTGCAGGGCATATTGCGCCAGCCAGTCACTCATTTCCTGTTGCTGCTCGTCCAGCCAGCGCTGCGTTAACGCCGGGAGCTGTGCTTCGAGCACTACCCGACTGCGCTGCAATTGGTCAGTCAGCAGGAGGACCTCCCGCGCCTTGGCGAGCAGCGTCTGGGTGAACAGCGTCAGCTCCTCGTGCTCGCCCTGATGCCAGCCGGGCTCCAGGGCTACCCGCGCAAGCATGGCCTCGCACTCGGCGAGCTGGCGCCAACTGCGCAGGCTCTGCCCGTGCAGGCGGTCAGATGGGTCTCCCGGTTCCAATACCGGTGAGCGCAACAGCGCGGCGATCTCGTGCAGGGCATCCGCCAGGCGTCGGCGCAGGCTGTCGCCTTCGCTTTCTGGCCAAAGCACGCCGTGCACCAGAGTGCTGACCAGCACGCCGATCAGGATGCCCACCAACCGGTCGCGGACTTCCGTGAGGTCGATGCTCGGACCAAACTGTTCGAGCAGGGCCAGCGCGAAGCAAAACATGATCTGCAGACCGGCATAGCTGATGCGCTCGGAGCCCGCGGCGACCCATGCGCCGAGGGCGATTACCGGCAGGCTCATCGCCAGCAGGCCGACCAGCGTCTCGATGTGCGGAACAACGAAAACGAGACACAGCAGCGCCAGCGCGCTGCCCATCAGACAGCCGCCGATCCGCAGCAAGCCCTTTTGGGTCGAGGCGCCGAGGCTGGGCAAGGCGATGATGACGCAGGTCAGCATCACTGTGTGGATGCCCGGCCAGTCCACGCCGTTGTAGAACACGTAGCAGATCAGCGTGGCCAGCCAGGTCTTGAAGGCGAAGCGCAGGTAATTGGGGTTGCTGAAAGCATCGCGTACGAGCAAGGGTTCCTTGGCGGTCGGAGCACCGGAGGGCGTGGCATGTTCGGCTGTGGCCAAGGCGCGCAAGGCGTCGCGCATTTCTTCCAGTGCCGGGGGGGCCAGTAACCGTTGCAAGGCTTCACTGCTCAGTACTGGCGGTTGCGACAGGTTATCGGCGTCGATGGCTGCGCCCAGGGCCGCGCAATCCTGGCGCAACGCCGCAAGGGCCTCGGTGTCGTCGCAATTGAACTTCAGCGCGGCAGCTGCCGCATACAAACGAGAAACACAGGTGATCAACGCCAGTTGTTCGATCTCCCGGGTTTCCTTCACGGGCGCGCGCATGCTGGCGAACTTCAGGAGTTTGTGCAGGCTGAGCACCCCTTGCTGGACTTCCACCGCGCTGATCCGCGCCGTTTCCATTTGCCCTTCACCCAGCGCGGCCAGGCGCGCATCGACCTGTGCCAGTTGCCTGCGCATCGTTTCGCGCAATTGCCGCTGGGGCTCTTTGGGCAACAACACGGTGTTCACCAGCAAGGTCACCAGGGTCGGGTAGACCACTGCCATCCACACCCATAGGCAACCACGCAACAGCAGCTCCGGTTGTGCAGTGAGGTCCACCAGGCTTTGCACGTAAATGGTGACGATGGCTACCACGAAAAACAGCGGACCGAGGCGTGTTGCGCGCATGGCGAACACACTGACGAGGAACACCGCACTCGCGCAGAGGATGCGCAGCAACGGGTAGCCGTAGGTGAACTTGAGCAGGAGGATGGCGATGGTCGCGCTGACCATGAACAGGATGCCGGCCATGCGCGTCAGCACCAGGTTACTTTGGCTGACGAAAAACACCAGGATCAGCGACAGCGCCAGCAGCGGCACTTCCAGGCTCATGGAGAGGATGATCACCAGCGCGCAGGCCAGCACATTGCGCAACAGTGCGTTGCCACGTCCTGGAAAGGGCGAAAGCTCTGCGTCAAGGAAGCGCCAGAAGCGTCGCTCCCAGGTTAGCGCAGCACTCATTGCGGTGAGTCCCCATCTTGACCCGTATGGATCAAGGCTACAGCCGATGCGCCGATGCGGAACAGGTTCGGATCGGGTTTGTCGACGCGGATGCGTACCGGAAAACGCTGTGCCACCCGCACCCAGTTGATGGTCCGCGCGACCTTCGGCAGCCCTGCGGCCTGGGCGCCGCCGTCATCAGGAAACACGCCAAAACCAATGGAATCGACGGTACCACTGAAGGTGCGGCCGCTGTCGCCCATCAGGTAAAGGGTACTGCGGCTGCCATTGCGGATCTTGTCCAGTTCGGTCTCGCGGAAGTTCGCCACCACGTACCAGCGACGCGTGTCGATCAGGCTGAAGAGGGGATGACCGGCGGCCGCGAACTGACCGTTGGAGGTGGTCAAACCGACGATGAGTCCGTCGAAGGGCGCGCGTACCACGCTGTGTTCCAGGTCCAGTTCGGCGCGGGCTATCTCCGCTTGTATCACCGCGCGCTTGCTCACCAGCGCATCGACCCCGCTGACCGCCGCGGCAGCCTGTTTGGCCTGTAACAGCGCCGCATTCAATTCGGCACGAGCGCTCTTGGCGGCGGTGCGGGCCTGATCCACCTGTTCCGCGGAGACATAGCCAGGCTTCAGCAAGGGCTCCATGCGCCGCAGCGTGTCGGCACTCTGCGCGGCGGCAGCCTTGGCACGTTCGACACTGGCTGTCACCGCTTCGGAGTTGAATTGTTGGGCATCAACCTGACGCTGGCTCAGAATGATTTCCTTGTCCAGCGCCTGCAGTGAGGCCTGAGCCTGGTCCAGCACGTCCTGATACACCCGAGCGTCGATGCGCAGGAGTACGTCTCCCTGTTTCACCTGCTGGTTCTCGCGCACGGCCAGTTCTTCGATGCTGCCGCTCACCTCGGGGGTGACGTTTATGGTGTCGGCATACACGTAGGCATCATCGGTACGTGGGGTGGTGTCCAACCGCCAGACCACCCACAGCAGCATCACCAGCGTCAACCCGAGCAATACGAGAACGATCAAGCGTCGGGGTAGTTTGTTCACAGCGGATTCGCTCATGATGCAAGTCCCCGATCAATTCTGGAAAAACAGCAGCCAAGTGCTCATCGACAACAACGCGGTCAAAACCGGATAGGTCAGAACTGACGGCACCAGCCAGGCTGCGTAACCTGACCGTGCAAGCAGTGCCTGAAGCACAAAGGCCAGCAGCATGCCGGCGAGAATGCAGAACAGCCAATCGGGGAAGTAGGCCCCCAGAACTGGAATCGAAGGGGCATTGGAGCAGCCCGATAGCGGAACAATCAGCAACAGTGCCAACACGTTGTGTTCACGGCTCATTTGAGCTTCCACCCCATTGCAAAGCGGCAATTGGCCGATGCTACCTACATTGGCCTCGTGAAATGTAGTTAATTTTTGGCCAGTCATCTCGGATGGGCAGAGAATTCCGAGTGTTTCACTGGGTCTGGAGTGGATAGTAGTAGCGGCTTCGCTCAAGCGATTTAAATAGGCCCGACAGGCCTCGTATGCGACATCTGCCCACCTGTTCCCAGCAAAAAACCATGGTGGAGGGATAGGCGAGCTGAGACCGAAGAGCCCCGACCTGTTTTCAGCCTTGGGCTTTCACAAAGCCTGAGCAAATGAGTCCCTCCTCATATATGGATGCTTCCAGCCCCAGGCAGCATCAACGATCAGCACAGATCCTCAAGTTCTGAACCGCTCCAGTCTCGGCACCACATGCCCATCACCCTGGGTGGTATCTGCGGCCAGCAAGGTATTGACGATGGCTTCTTCTACAGCTTCGGTGGCGGCCAGAAACAACTCACTGATGTGGTCGTTCAGGACATGCGTCGGGTTAGATGTCGGCTCAGTTGCCGTTCTTGATATTGCTCCAGGAGCGCGTGCGGATACGATCGACCGCATGGGACTGCGGTTGCAGGGTGAACAGCGTGGCTATCACCTGCGCAGTGGGGTAGATGTTCGGGTTGTCTTGCACCTCGGCCGAGACCAGCGCGTTCGCGTCTTTGTTGGCGTTGGCGGTGAGCGCCAGATTGGTAGCAGGCGCAATCACTTCCGGGCGCAGCATATAGTTGATGAAGGCCAGCCCATGCTCGGGGTGGCTGCCGTCTTTCACCAATACCAGGTTATCGGACCACAGCGGTGCACCTTCGATGGGGATGCTGTATTCGATTTTCACTCCTTTGCCGGCTTCGTTGGCGGCTTGCTTCGCACCGAAAACCGCACCGGACCAGGTCAGGGCCACGCAGATATCGCCATTGGCCAGGTCACTGCCGATCTTCGACGAATTGAAATAGGTGATGTACGGGCGCAGTTTCAGCATCAGCGCTTCGGCTTTTTTGTAGTCTTCGGGGTTGCTGCTGTTGGGAGGGAGGCCAAGGTAGTGCAGGGCGATCGGCATGATCTCGGCGGGCGCGTCCAGAATTCCCACCCCACATTGACTGAGTTTGGCCAGGTTCTCCTCTTTGAACAGCAGGTCCCAGGAGTTCACCGGTGCCTGCTCACCGAGGACGGCGCGGACCTTTTCAACGTTGTAGCCGATCCCATCGGTGCCCCATAGGTAAGGTATGGCGTACTGGTTGTCAGGGTCGTTCGCGCGAAGTTTTTCCAAAAGCACAGGGTCGATGTGTTTCAGATTGGGCAGTTGGCTGCGGTCCAGCTTCTGCAAGGCTCCGGCCTTGATCAGGGCGGGCAGAATGAAGTTACTGGCCACCACCACGTCATAACCGCTATGGCCGGTCATCAGCTTGGCTTCCAGTACTTCGCCGCTGTCGAAGGTGTCATACACAGGTTCAATACCCGTGTCGCGCTTGAAATCCTGGAGGGTGGTCGGACCGATGTAGTCGTACCAGTTGTATACGTGCACGGTGGGCGCATCAGCTGCTGCGGTCGTTATCCAGGCCGATAGACAGGTGCTGATTCCGAGGTTCAAAGACGAGCGGTAACGACACACAATGTGGCACTCCTGGCCTGCATCAGGACCATGATGATCGGGAGATGACAGGTTAGTGATGCAGGCCGTAGCGGCCTATTACCATGGTGGGTTACTCGAAAGGGGTAGTGATTGGAGGCCTTGTCGCCCAGCCTTGCAACAAAGCGCTGCAAGCGTTGAAACACGTTGATGCCTTAAGTCGCGATTGGTCGTTTTCTACCTGTAACCGAAGCGTTTATCACTGACCGATGAAAGCCAAGTGCTGCCTCAGTACTTCATTTCGCAAGATCGCTCGCAGCGTCCATGAAGCCGCTCGTGATGTGGCTCGGCGCATCGCAGCGACGCCGGAGTACGTGCGCTCTCACCACGAACGGAAGAAGGTCGAAATGTTGTTTACCCACCTCAAGCGCATCCTGAAACTGGATCGCCTGCGACTTCGTGGCATGAGTGGTGCGACCGATGACTAGCGAATACCGGCGCCCGCCATGGACTCTGGCACCCACTGCGCTATCGATAGCGGCTCGATGTAGCGGATGCCGCCATGAGGGCCCACCACGCCATTGATGTTATAGGTGCCTTTCGACAGGTCGTACGTCATGAAAGGTGTGGCGTCCGGGACCTGCTTGTCATAGCTCTGGCTGAAGAACGCAAAGGAGCCACGGTAGAGCTGGCCACTGGTGTCGTACTGATCGGAGGCCACAGCGGCCCAGGTGTCTTCATCCAGGTAAAAGCGGCGCTTCTGGTAGATGTGCTTTGCACCGGCCTTGAGGTTGCCCTCCACGACGTAGACCCGGTGTTTTTCCCAGCGTACGAAGTCCGGCGCAATGAAGTTTGGCGTGGTCAGCGATTTGGCATCGCGAGCGTAGGTCAGTTTGTAGGTGTTGTAGGACACGATCATTTCCTGCTTGCCTACCAGCGTCCAGTCGTAAAGTTCGAGTGCACGGGCGGTACCGGGGTTGGGTGTGTCGTAGGCCAGGATCGAAATCTGTTTGACGCGGCGCTGGGCAGGCATGTACTGCCAGGCACGGCCGGGGCGCTGCAGCGGGTTCGTGGCGTTCTTGAGCATGATCGACTCGCCGGCACGCCGCGCAGGTCCGGTATAGGACAGTTTCAACTGGTAGTAGATGTCGGAATTGTTGATGGGCCTGGACATGTTCTCGTAAATCGGGAAGGAGACGAATGCCTCGCCCGTCACCGCCAGGCTCGCCACGCCCGCCGAGTCGACGCTCCAGGAGTCGTACTTGGAGTGGATGTTGACGCCCTGGTAGCGCAGCAGGAAATTCCACATGGCCTCGGCACCCGATTGCGGGATCGGGAACGGCACACCAGGCAACACGTTGTCGAACGCTATCCCTCCGTTGAGGGATCTGGCAGCGCTGGCATTCTTGAGGCTATTGTCCAGCACCGCCTGCGGGAGCGATGCAGTGCGGTGGGTCGGATACACGTCGATGCGAAAGCCGGGGTAGCGCCTGGCCAACGCTACGGTGGTGGCGGTCAGCATGCCTTTGTACGAATCGACGTTCTTGCCGTTGATCACCAGCAGTGGTTTTTCGTGCGCAAAGGGGTCCGGGCGCATGCTGTCGCCGGTCTTGAAGCTGGAGGGGGCAGTGGTCAGGCCACCGTTGTAGGGCGGAATGGAGCCATCGGCATTCCCGGCCTTTTCGGCACCCACCCACGTCAGGCTGGTGCCCAGCCGAGCGGCTTCCTGGCTCGATACATAGGCCTGGGCATCGATGGCCAGCGCCATGAGGGGTACGGCAGCCAGAAGACTTTTCACGAATTTCATATTGTTATTCTCCTGCCTGGCGTACCAGGCAACTCGTGACTCAGGCGGAGCAGTCGCTTACGTCGGCTCGAGCGCCAGAGGCTTTTTAGTACTGCCATTAAATAGCCCCCGTATCAGGGGGGCTTTTCATTTGACGACAGTCCCTTGGCTATTCATGACAGACCCAGGCTGTCTGGGCGGGCAGGGTGGCTGTGCTTGCCTCAGGCAGGCTGCATACCTGCATCACGTGCCAGTTCTCCTGCCTGGAACCAGCCTGATGCGTTCGATGGCGCGGTAGCCGGGAGTGACCATCACTTGTTTGTATTTCCCAGAGGAATCATTGAGTTACTGAATGGTCATAGCTGTAACCATTCCATACCTCCGACGTTTAGGACGTTCATATGAATCGCGCAGTAATGTTGATCGTGGCCATTTCCAGCGCCATCTTGTTGGGAGGCTGCGGCCCGCACTGGGATGACGGAGAAAGGTACGGTCGATATCACGATCATGATCATCGACGTGGCTACGACCAAAGAGGGGACGATGATCAAGGTTATGACCGTCAATATGATCGTCGTGACTACGATCGCGATCGCGATCACCGTCGCTACCGCGATCGCGATGACAACGACGACTGATACGTTCAACGTCATTGAAAAGCAGGGGGCAGGTTGATCCGCATCCGGACCTGCTACCTGTTTAAATGCCCCTGTCACTGAGTAGATGGAAGGGCCGCAAGCGACCCAGGGAAGACGCTCGGAAGCGTCCCTGGGCTCTGGGCCGTTTACTTATCTGTAGGGTTTGTCGCCGATAATGGCCGCACGCTCCATCTTGCGATGGCAAGGCGGATAGTCCATCACTGCATAGTGCTGGGTGCAGCGGTTATCCCATATCGCCACGCTGTTTTTCTTCCAGCGCCAACGGACTTGATACTCGGGGTTGTAGGCCTGGCTAATCAGGTACTTCAGCAGGTCGACGCCTTTTTGGTTGTAGTCCTGGCCAACACGGACACGTCCCTGGCTGTGGTAATTCACAAAATGCGTAGCGTAGGCATTGACGAATAGCACCTTCTCGCCCGTTTCGGGATGGGTACGCACTACCGGATGCTCGGCATCCGGGTATTGCGCCTTCATAGCCAGGCGCTTTTCCTTTGGCATGGCGGCGGCGAAGGAGGAATTGAAGCTGTGGTTGGCGATCAAGCTGTCGATTTCCTGCTTCACATCTATGGGCAGGTTGTCATAAGCCAGCACCATGTTGGCCCACATGGTGTCGCCACCGGTCGGTGGGCATTCGATGCACCGCAGCACAGCGCCCATCGGAGGCGATTCACGCCAGGTGGCATCGCAGTGCCACGCATTCTCGTAGCGATCCGCCGGATTCTCCGGGGTCTTGTAGATTTGCACGAGGCCTGGGGCCTCCGGGTGGCTGGGGAGCATCGGATGGGTTTCAAGCTGGCCGAGGCGCATGGCAAATGCTTCGTGGTCGCGGCGCGAGAGCTTGTCCAGATCCTGGTCGCGCAGGAACAGCACCTTGTATTTCAATAGCGCTGCGTAGATTTCATTAAACAAGCCGTCATCGCGCACTGCGTCGCCGAGGCTCACATCGAGCAGTTCCGCGCCAATGGCACAGGTCAGTTGTTCGACTCGCATTCCGTCTCCATTTCGATGGTTCTTGGCCGGTCCGTGGGGCAGGTGAAATCGTGCCTTGATTTACGGCGGCGCTTGTTATTGTTGGTCCAGTCTTTGCGGGTGCGGCGGGGCGGAAAATGGGTATCCGGAACAGGTTGCCGGCCTCATTACGCAGAGCAGTGCCCGAGGTCCGATAGTAGTTTGCGAGCGAACAACTTCATGTGCACTGCAGGACAATTACTTCGCGTATTGGGACAGTAACCCACTCAAAGTGCTGGCCCTTCGCGTGGGAAAACGTGCTATCCACCCTGTCCCAGTTTCGCAAAATTGTGTCCTGAATAGCTCAGTAATGGACACCTCGTCCGGGTTAACTTCATGCGGCAACACGCTTGATAACAACAATAAAACAACGACTTTGAGGAGGCTGCATGGCCTATCACCCAATCGCCGCCGACGATGACGACGCAGGTTGTGTCGGCGTTGCGCGCCAATATGCCTGGATCGTTTTTGCACTGACGTTCGGCCTGTTGATTTCCGATTACATGTCGCGTCAGGTACTGAACGCGGTGTTCCCGCTGCTCAAGAGCGAGTGGGCGTTGAGCGACGGACAGCTCGGTCTGCTCAGTGGCGTCGTTGCCCTGATGGTTGGCCTGCTGACGTTCCCGCTGTCGTTGATGGCCGACCGTTTCGGCCGAGTCAAGAGCCTGGCGTTGATGGCGTTGCTATGGAGCCTGGCGACCCTGGGCTGCGCGGTGGCGCAGGACTACCCGCAGATGTTCATCGCGCGCTTTATGGTCGGTGTCGGTGAGGCGGCTTACGGCAGCGTCGGCATCGCCGTGGTGATCTCGGTATTCCCCAAACACATGCGCGCCACCCTGGCCAGTGCTTTCATGGCCGGCGGCTTGTTCGGCGCTGTTTTAGGGATGGCTCTGGGCGGCGCCATCGCGGCCAAGCTGGGCTGGCGATGGTCCTTCGCCGGCATGGCTCTGTTTGGCCTGGTGCTGGCGGTGCTCTATCCGCTTATCGTCAAGGAAGCACGCATCGCGCCGCAACGTGCTGCGCAAGTGGCCAACAAGGCAACGGCGGCGGTCAAGCGGCCGCTGCGTACGCTGTGGTCCAGCCGTTCGGTGATCGCCACGTACGTGGGTAGCGGTTTGCAGCTATTCGTCGGCGGCACGGTGATGGTGTGGATTCCCAGCTACCTCAACCGCTACTACGACATGCCCACCGACAAGGCCGGCGGCATGGCGGCGATCATCGTGCTGTGCAGCGGTGTGGGGATGATTCTGTGCGGCATGCTCAGCGATCGGCTGTGTCGCCACTCGCCGAAGCGCAAGGTCAGCCTGGCCATCGGATTTTGCCTGGGCAGTTGCCTGTTGCTGTCGGCGGCGTTTGCCTTGCAGGCGGGGCCGGTGCAACTGCTGCTGATCTGCCTGGGCATGTTGATTGCCACCGGCACCACCGGACCTAGCGGTGCGATGGTTGCCAACCTGACCCACTACTCCGTGCACGGCACGGCGTTCGCCACGCTGACCCTGGCCAACAATCTGCTGGGGTTGGCGCCCGGGCCATTCATCACCGGCCGGGTGTCCGACCTCATCGGTCTGCATGCCGCGTTTCAACTGGTGCCGCTGGTCAGCCTCTTGGCGGCGGCGGTGTTCTTTTATGCCAAGTGTCATTACCACAGAGATATCGCCCGGCTTGAGGGTCAGAGCGTGCCTGAGCCCTTCAGTGCAGCCGGGATAGAGGTGAGGTTATGAGTCGTCGTTTACGATTTATGGCAGGGCTTCACTGGGCTGGCTCCTCGTTACGGTGAAGCTCTTGACCGGTGTCACAAACACCGGTTTTTCGCGGCGACTGTACCAGCAGTCGCCGTTTTTTTTGCCGCGGGCTCAGAAAGGCTTGGAGGCTGCAGAGTAAGTTGAGGGGGAAGCGGACTGTTTCTGCGCGTTGCGCCATACCGCCGGCGGCATGCCGAACTGGTTGATGAACCAACGGGTAAAGGAACTCGCCATGGAGAAGCCGAACATGTCGGCAATGTGGCTCAGCGAGTGGTTAGGGTTTTCCAGATAACGCAGTACCAGGGCGCGGCGCACATCATTGATCAGGTCGCTGAAGGCACAGCCATGGTCCTTGAGGCGACGTTGCAGGGTGCGCACGTTCACGCCCTGGGACTGGGCGATCTGCTCGATGGTGGCGCGGCCCATGGGCAACAGCAGGTAGATGGCCTTGCGCACTTCGAACAGCATCGAGGTGCCTTCGGGGCTTTGCAGCGAGTCAAGGTAGCTCTGGGCATGACGGGCCATGGCCGGGTCGGCATGGGGGTTGATCATGTCGAGACTGGCGTCGGAGCAGACGATGCCGTTGAACTCGCTGCCGAACTCCAGGTTGCAGCCGAACAGGCGGCGGTGCAGGTGCAGGTTGTCCGGCGGCTGGTGCATGAAGTTGACGCTGTAAGGCTGCCAGTTCGAACCGAGCTGGGCCGAGCACAGCCGGAACATCAGGCCGATGGCCAGCTCCGTGGCCTGGCGGCTGGGCATGGGCGTTTCGGTGACCATCTCTACACGAATGATCGCCATCTTGCCGGCCTCCTCAACGAAGATCGCCAGTGAATCGTTCATCAGATGACGGTAGCGCACCATCACCTGCAACGCTTCGCGCAGGCTGCGCTGATGGCTGAGCAGCAGGCTGACCACGCCGAAGTCTGAAAGCTGGCGCGACTCGGCCATGCTCAGGCCGAAGGTCTGGCAACCACTGGCGACGGCCGAATCTTCCAGCAGGCGCACGGCGGCATCGATGGGAATGAGATATTCGGGAGCTTGTAGCTGAGCTTTGCTCAGCCCGATGTCTGCCATGACGTCGTGGGGGTTGAATCCCAGCTGCTGGGTGACTTCCAGGTATTTGGTCAAGACGGCGGCGCGAACAAGCTTGGGCATGCGTAGGATTTCCCTCGGCCGATGGCGGCGTTTCATTTTTCATCGACGATGTATTGAGCGAGAGGATGGAGAGATGTTGCTAGCGCCTACCCATGGAGGAGAGGCTGCGGACCTATAGTAGGTTGCAGGAGAGTGATGCCAGGTGCATTGGGGGACAAAATCTTCGCGTGTTGGGACGCCAGCAGCAGGCCATGGCTGGATGGCGACGACAGGTCCAGACAGTGGCTGGCCAGCAGGCTGAGAGTCGACGAACCTGTCTTTCTATTTACTGAGGCGATACAGGCTCGGCTGCCGCCTTGCTCTCTCGATAGGAGACGGCCCAGGCCGAGGGTGTCTTGCCAAAACGGCTGCGGAACCAGCGTGAGAAGTCACCGGCAGAAGAAAAACCGAGAAGTTCGGCGACCTCATACAGTCGGCGCTTGCTGTTGGCCAGATACTCTTCGGCGAGTTCAGCACGTACAGCATTAATGATCGTTGTGACACTCTCACCCTCGACCGCCAGGTGTCGGTTAAGGGTGCGTCGATGCATGCCAAGATGCTGGGCAACCCCTTCGACAGAGCACAGTCCGCTTGGCAGCAGCATCTTGACGATCTGGCGCACCCGCTGCGCCGGCTCGTCGCGCAGGTTGGCCAGCATCATGTCCAGCGATCGCTTCACTTCGCGATGCAGCGCCGGGTCTGCCTCAGGGATTGCCATATCCAGATCGCGTGCGCGGCAAACGATGGCGTTGAGTTCCTGGGAAAACTCGATGGCTGTTCCCAACACGCGGTGGTGCACCTCCAGACTGGCAGGGCATTCATGAGTGAAACAGACCCTGACCGGCCGGAAGCTATGGCCGCTCAGAATGCTCAACGTCCGCAACATGATACCGGTGGCTTGTTCTATCGCCTGGCGCCAGACGCCATGATGGCCCTGCATATTCACACCCACCTGCAGCAGGGTCATGTCGCCTGCATCCTCAAGCCACAATTGCACGCCGGCGTTATGCAGTCGCGTATAGCGCAAGCAAGACTGCAAGGCTGCCCGCAGTGTTGGTTCTTCGCGGATAAGCAGCGCCAGCATGCCAAAGTTGGAAAGCTGTCGCTTTTCCGCGAGCAGCAGTCCGAAGGCCTCCTGGCCGGACAGGCGGGCTGACTCCTCAAGTAGCCAGCCTACCGAATCGCTACTGATCATTATGTTCGGGTCGTCGAGGACACTGGCCGGCAGCTTGGCCATGCGCAGCATGCGAAAAGGATCGAGCCCCACTGAACGGGCAACCTGCTCATAGCTGGTAAGGCTGGCGCTTCGCGTCAAGGTATACATGCTTTCCCTCGTGTCCCAGATTCACCAGATTGTGTCCTGAGAAGCTTAGTGCAGGACACCCGCTCAGGGCTACCTTCACGCCGACAACTACAACAAAGATGGAGGTAGATAATGGAAACGCGCACTGCAGTACACATAGCTCAGCCGGTCGCCGCAATGGGAAATGTGGATGCCGACGCCCCCGATGCATTCAACCACTGCTTTGCCGAGCTCAACGGCATTCGCATGCATTACATCGACGAGGGGCAGGGCCCGCTCGTCATTCTGCTGCACGGTTTTCCCTACCTTTGGTACATGTGGCGGCGTCAGATCGTAGCGCTGGCCCAGGCCGGCTATCGAGTCGTCGTCCCCGATCAACGGGGATTTGGTCAAACGGACCGACCTGATGCCATCGAAGCCTATGACATGAGTCAGTCAGTCGGCGACATGGTTGGCTTGATGGCGACCCTGGGCGAAACGTCCGCGGTGATCATTGGACACGACTTGGGCGCCTGGGTGGCCCAAGCGGCGGCGATGCTGCGACCGGATCTGTTCCGTGGCCTGGTGATGCTCAATACCCCGGTGCCACCGCGCGGCAAGGTCAAACCGACCACAGGTTTGCAGGCAATGGCGAAGGGCAGGGTGTACCACCATCTGTATTTCCAGCAGCTCGAAAAGCCGGATCGCGAGTTGGCCAGTGATCCGCGCAAGACCTTGCGCAGCGTTTTCTACTCGATTTCGGGCAACGCCGTCGGAGCTGAACGCTGGCGCCTGTTTGTCGAACCCGGTGAGCCCATTCTCAACGCCTTCACTGAGCCGAAGGGCGAATTCCCGTCATGGCTGAGCGCGCGGTCGCTCGACTACTACGTCGCCGAATACACCCGCACAGGGTTTACCGGTGCCTTGAACTACTACCGCTGTCGCGACCGGAACTGGGAAATCACCGCGTTTCTCGACGGTGCGGTGGTACGCCAGCCAAGCATGTTCATCGGTGGAGCTGCCGATCCTTCACTCGAGCCGATCGAAATCCGCGGTCTCTACGACCAACTCGACAACTATCTGCCCGAACTGCGCAAGAAGGTACTGCTACCCGGCGTTGGTCATAGCGCCGCAGAAGAGAGCGCCGATCAAGTCAACGAATTGCTCCTGGAGTTTCTTGAGCAGTTGGAGCGCTAGGAGCCGGGGTTTACTGTGCGTGGCCGCGATCACTCGCGGTCACGCATGAACTGCTCTGGACGGATCCTTACAACGCTCAGCCGGCAGCTTTGACCAGCAGGTGATCGCCGAACTGCTCGCGCAGACGGTTCTTCAGGACCTTGCCTGTAGCGCCCAATGGAATCGTGTCGACGAAGACCACATCATCCGGCGTCCACCACTTCGCGATCTTGCCTTCATAAAAGGCCAGCAGTTCCTCCCGCGTCAGTGCTGCTTGCGCTTTCCTGACCACGATCAGCAAGGGGCGTTCGTCCCACTTCGCGTGTTTCGCGGCAATGCATGCAGCCTGGGAGACGGACGGATGGGTCATCGCGATGTTTTCCAGGTCGATGGAACCTATCCATTCCCCACCCGACTTGATCACATCTTTGCTGCGATCGGTGATCTGCATGAAGCCATCGATATCGATGGTCGCCACATCGCCGGTTGGGAACCATGCCTGGCCTGCGTGCTCGAGGAGCGGCGAACGATCGCCTTCGCTTCTGAAATAGTCGCGCACCACCCAGGGTCCCCGCACCATCAGGTCACCCGACGTCGCGCCATCCCAAGGCAGTTCCAGGCCATCCGCACCGACGATCTTCATGTCGACGCCAAACACTGCCCGGCCTTGTTTGGATTGCACGGCATTACGCTCTGCCGGTGACATATCAAGGTGCCTGGCCTTCAGGGTGCCAATGGTTCCGATCGGGCTCAATTCAGTCATCCCCCATACGTGCAACACTGCTACGCCGTAGGTTTCCTGAAACGTGTGCAGCATGGACGGAGGGCAGGCTGCGCCACCAATGATCGTGCGTTTCATGCTAGAGAATGGCTGGCCTGTTTTTTCCAGATAACCAAGAAGGTTTTGCCACACAGTCGGGACACCGGCGGACAGTGTCACTCGCTCAGCTTCGAGCAGTTCGAATAGCGATTCTCCATCCAGGGCAGGTCCGGGAAGTACAAGCTTTGCCCCGACCATGCATGCGATGTAGGGAAGTCCCCAGGCGTTGATATGGAACATCGGCACAACGGGCAGGATCACATCGTGCGCTGAACAATTCAGGGCGTCGGGCAGCGCGGCCGCATAGGTGTGCAACACCGATGAGCGATGACTGTACAAAACCCCTTTCGGATTACCCGTCGTGCCAGATGTGTAGCAGAGCGTACTGGCGGCTTCCTCGTCGAAAATCGGCCAGGCGTAGTCAGAGGAACCCTGCTCAACCAGATCTTCATAGCACAGCAAGTTGTCGATACCGGCGTCTTTGGGCATGTGAGCTTGATCGGTCATGGCGATGAACGCCTTGACCGAATTACAGCGGCCAGCGATGACCTTGATCAACGGCAGGAAGGTCATGTCGAAGAAGATGTACTGGTCTTCGGCATGATTGGCGATGTAGGCGACCTGGTCTTCATGCAGGCGAGGGTTGATGGTATGCACAATGGCGCCCATGCCGGCAACGCCGTAGTACAACTCCAGGTGACGATAGCCGTTCCATGCCAGCGTGCCGATCCGGTCGGCGGGCTGGACACCCAGGCTGGTCAGCGCGCTGGCCAACTGGCGCGCGCGACGGTGGCAGTCACGGAAGGTGTAGCGATGGATATCGCCCTCCACCCTGCGGGACACGATCTGCGTATCGCCATGATGGCGGTCGGCGTGCTCTATGAGCGAGGAAATCAACAGTTGCTTGTGCATCATCAAGCCATGCATGGCATCGCTCCGTTCATAAGTCTGTGATCGGGGAGCGGACAGGCGGCCAGGGCCCTCTGTCAGATTCCACGTCAAGACCGCGAACCGGGACAGCCTGTTTTCCTCCCCTGGATTTTTGCGATCAGGCTACTTTCCCGGCTCCCCCTTGAATCGAGGGATGCCGGGAGTTCTCCTGGAACCGGATCAGTTGAATGCCGTGAGGTCTTTCGGTGCGATGTCATGCTGCTCGCAATAAGCGAGATAGCGCTTCAGCCCGGACTTCCAGTTTTCCAGCGCGACGATGTTGTCGTTGTCATCGAGAAACGCGAGATCGCCGTTGACCTGAACCAGCGTGAGCACATAGCCATCGCCATTTCCGGTGCTGACGACCTCCGGGGTGTGAGTCGAACCGGCGGTCTCGTACACGATGCTCCCCGGGCCGGCGACCCAGTCATGCTCTTTGTACTTCCACTGGCCTTCGAAGGTGTAGACCATCACCGTACCCGTGTGGTGGTGCTTGGGCAGTTGCATGTCGATCGGCGCCTTCATCATGACGATCCATTCACCGCGGATCGGGTCGAGCTTGAAGTACTTCAGCAGGACGTTTTCCGCGTAGGGCGTAAACGGTACCCACGGCAGGGATTCGCCATCGATGACTGCGGTGTCGACGTGTTCGTAGAGCATAGGTATCTCCGTTGATTTTTGTTCTGATCGAGAATTTGTCGGTAGCCGGGGTCAGATAAGCGACGAGCCCGCAAGGGTGGCGCGCAGCATCTTTCTTGGCGCATTGCCGTAGTCAGCCACCGCGTAGTGCTGGACTTGCAGGTTGTCCCACATGGCAACCGTGTTGGTTCGCCACTTCAGGCGTACCTGGTATTCCGGAATGGCGGCCTGGGAGGTCAGGTAGTTCATCAAATGATGAGCCTCGGGCATGAAGTCCTGGCCGTAGCGGATATCCTCGAAGTTGAAGAAGTTCGAGAAGTGGGTGGTGAACGCCGAGTTGACGAACAGCACCTTTTCACCCGTCTCAGGATGGACAAGCACCACCGGATGCTCAGCGGCGGGGGTCTTCAGGGCCATCGCGTGACGTTCTTCACGCGGTAACTGGGCGCCAAAGGTCTGCTCGGCACCGTGCTTTGCAAACAAGCCATCGATCCGTTGCTTGATGCTTTCGGGCAGCTTTTCGTAGGCCATCACCATGTTGGAAAACAGGGTGTCGCCGCCGGTCTCCGGACCCATTTCGCAGCGCAATACCGCTCCGCGGGGAGGCGCCTTCTTGTAGGTGACATCGGCATGCCAGAGGTTTTCCCGGCTGGCCTTTTCGACATAGCTCTTGGGCTTGCTGGGATCGAGATTGCGGTACAGCATCAGCAGCTTGTCCGCCTCCGGATGGCTCGGTGCCAGGGGATGGGCTTCCAGTTCGCTGAATTGCGCGGCAAAGTGCTGTTGCTCCAGCGGGGTGATGTCCTGATCGCGAAAGAACAGTACTTTGTGCTTCAACCATAGCGCCCGGATTTGCGCGATCAGTTCAGGATCCTGAGCAGCATCGGCCAGGTTGACGTTGCTGAGTTCGGCACCGATGGCGGGGGAGCAAATCTCCACCTTGATCGAATGCTGGCGCACTGACGACCGGATAATGGCGGGTGCCGAAGGGGTGAGGGGGGAAGGCGTGTCTTGGGCTGCGGTGGCTTTTGTCATTGTTGTGTCCAATCCGTGCTGGGTACGGCGGTGCACACTATGTGCATCCGGTATAGGTAACTGTCCCCTGCCGATTGGGCAGAGGTGCCGTTGCTATAGTAGGTATCCGGGGCGCGATGCTATTGGCTTGGCAGGACAGTTTCTTCGCATATTGGGACGAGTGAGCCGGGGGCATATCTCAAAGGCGAAGACCGGTTGAATCCACACCCCAAACCTTCCCGTCATGCCATATTCAAAGGAAAGAGGGGCTAGTGGCTAATGCTGATCAGTTAAGGGTTTGAACACTGCAATTCTTGTGGGATCAAGCCAGGGATTCACCACTGTCCGCTATCTGGAGCGTCCAATGCCGCCCATCACCACGCGCCTGGTGGCGCTGCTGGTTCTTTGCCTGACGCTTGAAGTGCCGGCCCAGACCAACGACTGCCCGGCTGGCGAGAAACCAGTGTGCCTGGACAGCTGCATCTGCCTGCCGGACGCCGTGCCTGATGGCATCTACCAGATCGCGGCGCCTGCCCTGGCGCTGTGGCTGGCCCAGGCCCGTGCTGAAGCAGCCAACGCCGGCATCCAACCCATTCCACCGCACATCCGCGAGCAGCTGCTGCATTGGTACGACCCCAGTGTCCTCGATGCCGCGCGCTACAAAATCAGCGACAACGGCCAATTCAGCGCCGCCACTGCCATGCTGCAAAACCCCGATGTCGGTGCCGTGACACTGATCGACATCATCCTCTTTCGGGACGCTCAATCCGCAGAACAGGACATCGCGCTCTGGGCTCACGAACTAAAACACGTGCAGCAGTATCAGGAGTGGGGGGTGTTGGGATTTGCCCAGCGGTATACACAGGACTTCAATGCTGTGGAGGCCCCGGCTTATGCCATACAGGCTGAGGTCAGGCGGTCGGTGCGGGCGGGGACTTACTGACGGGCAGTGGAGCTGCCTGTCGCCATGAGTTATTGATTCGCTCAGTGACGAATCCGGTTTCGCTTTCCAGCAAGAACATGTGGTCTGGCAAGAGGTGCCGGGTTTTCATACGGATCTTCCTTGATGGTTCGTTGAGAAATGCAACGTGAGCAACCACAGCACCAGGGCAGCCGCACTGATCAAAGCGCCCAGCAGGCTCACGGCTTTCCAGCCCCAAAGCGCATAGACCTGCGTCGCGGCGGCGGCACCCAGTGCACTGCCCACCGAGTAAAAGCACATGTAGGCGCCGACCATGCGACTTTGCGCGTCGGGTCGTGCCGCAAAAATCAGGCTCTGGTTGGTGACGTGTACGGCTTGCACGGCGAAGTCGAGCAAGACCACTCCGCAAACCAGGGCGATCAATGACGTCTGCGCAAACGCGATGGGTAACCAGGACAGCGTCAGGATCGTCAGCGAAATGCCGGTCACGCGTTGCCCCAAACCTTGATCGGCCCAGCGACCGGCTCTTCTGGCCGCCAGGGCACCGGCGACGCCTGCCAGGCCAAACATGCCGATGGCCGTGTGTGAAAGCGACAGCGGCGGGGCGCTCAAGGGCAGCACCATGGAGGTCCAGAGCACGGAAAAAGCGGCAAAGATCAGCAAGGCCAATAGCCCCCTGATGCGCAAGACCGGTTCGGACATGAACAGCGTGAAGAGCGAGCGGATGAGTGCCGGGTAGGTGTATCGACTGCGTGGAGTCACGGCGCAGGGCAACACTTTCCAGAACACCGCAGCGAGGGTCAGCATCAATCCCGAGGAAACGAAATACACGGCGCGCCAGCCCGCCAGATCTGCGATCAGCCCAGAGGTGAACCGCGCCAGCAGTATGCCCAGGACAATGCCGCTGGTGACGGTTCCCACGGCCTGGCCACGTTGTGACGGCGTTGCCAGCACGGCGGTGTAGGCCACCAGCACTTGAACCATCACTGCCAGCAAACCCACAGCGATCATGGCCCCCAACAGGGTCAGCCATTGCTGTGCGGCGCCGACCCCCGCCAGCGCAATCGCAGACAGCAGCACTTGAATCAGAATCAGCCCTTTACGGTTCAACAAGTCACCCAGCGGGACGATGAACAGCAAGCCTAGCGCGTAACCGATCTGGGTAGCCGTCACCACAAACCCGATCATTGATGAGGCCACACCCAGGCTCTGCGCCATTGAGTCGAGTAAGGGTTGCGCGAAGTAAACGTTGGCGACTGCCAGCGCGCAGGTGACAGAAAATAAAAACGTGAGTGATGGAGATAGCCCCGAAGCCTGCGTGACGAAAGGGCGGGTGGTTGAGTCGGCATCTGCTGTCACGTGAGCCTCCGTGGCGTTAAACTGGTTTCAATTAAAAACTGGATTCGATTGTTGCTGAATCGGGTTTCAAATTGCAACCACATTGCTCAAGATTGAACGACAGACTGGGCAGTCCTTATCCAAAAGGTAAATACGATGGTCGAAGACGCTACATCGCACAGCAGCGAATGTCCGGTAGCACGAGCACTGGAAGCCATTGGGGATCGATGGTCGCTCATGATCATCCGCGACGCGTTCGACGGCATTCGCCGATTCAGCGAATTCCAAAAAAGCCTGGGGGTGGCGAAAAACATTCTGGCATCGCGCCTGAAAACCCTGGTTGAGGTCGGTGTATTCGTCGTTCAACCGGCGTCGGATGGTAGTGCCTACAAGGAGTACGTTCTTACGGAGAAAGGACGGGAGCTGTTTCCGGTGGTGGTCAGTATGCGGCAGTGGGGCGAACGTTTCCTGTTCACGCGGGAAGAGACGCGTTCTGTGTTGCTGGACAATGCGTTCGGCCAGTCCCTGATGCCGATCGAAGTTCGCTCGTTGAGCGGTCAAAAACTTGGACCGTCCGATTGCCACAGAGTGAGAGTGGTTGCCGACGAGTCGTGAGTCGATCGGTTGAAGGCGAATCAGTCGAGCAGTGACACCAGCCGTGGTTCGATTGACTGAGCCTGCACTTCAAGCAACGCCAGCGTGACAGGTAACTTGAAGCGTCGGCGTCCGGCACTGCCCGGATTCAGGAACAGCCGCTCACCGCGCCAGTCGATGCTCGGCTTGTGCGAGTGCCCGGTGATCACCAGCTTGATACGGCTATCAAGATTGGTCGCCACATCGGCGATGTCATGCACCAGCAGAACCGTCCAGCCGTTGAGCTCCAGGTGCAGACAATCGGGCAACTCCCGCGCCCAGGGTGCGTCCAGGTCATTGTTGCCTCGCACCGCATCCACCGGCGCGATTGCGGCCAATTGGTCGAGGATCGCTTCGCTACCGATGTCTCCCGCGTGAAGGATGCGATCACAGCCTTGCAGAGCGGCAATGGCTTCGGGGCGGAGCAAGCCGTGGGTGTCTGAGATAACGCCGATTTTCATTGCGGGCGGCTCGAGCGGCATTGTGGTTCCAGGCTCAAGGGGATGTCTCCTGCGCTGAGCATTGTTGAACGAAGCGCTCAATCAACCACCTCGCAGCCGGCCCCGGTGGCAGATCCGTGCGGTAAATGACGTCAAAGGAGTAAATTCCGCTTTTGTATTCCGGTATGTTCAGTTGCACGAGTCGGCCGCTCTCCAGATCTTCCTGGACCATCGGGGCTGGCATGTTCCCCCAACCGATGCCTTCACGCAGCAGCATGTGCTTGGCGCCCAGGTCCGCCAGCCGCCAGGTGCGGTTACTGAGCACGGCGAAATCCTTGTCCTTGGTCAGCAGCGAGCGGTCGGACAGCACCAGTTGCGTGAACTCTCGCCCGGCGCCCGGCACATTCGCGTCGCTTGATGCCAGCGGATGATTCGGCGCCGCCACCGGAATCAACTCGACACTGCCGATGCCAATTCTTTCGATACCGTCAATGCCCTCGTTCATGGGGCCACTGACACCGACGATCGCGCCACGGTTGATCACCAGTTCGGTGACGGCGCCGAGCGCCTCCATATGCAAGTGCAGGGCAACGGTCGGGAACTCTTCGCGAAAGGATTTGAGTGCATCCACCACGCGCTCGGGGGGAAGCATGACATCGAGCACCACGTGAACTTCGGCTTCGAGCCCTTGAAGCAAGCCTTTGACCTTGGCGCGTAGTCCATGAATGCCGTTGGCGATGGTCCTGGCTTCGGCCAGAACGGTGCGGCCGGCATCGGTGAGCTGGGGTTTGCGGGTGGTCTGGCGGTCGAATAGCGACACACCGAGCTGCATTTCAAGGTTGGCGATCGAGTAGCTGATGACCGAAGTGGCGCGGTGCAGTTTTCTGGCGGCCGCCGCAAAACTGCCGACTTCCACGACCGTCAGGAATACGCGTAGCTGGTCCAGTGTCGGTGTTCCCGGGTCAGAGATCATGCCTGTTTCCTTAATCGAGACGTCGCTCGGCAAATCCCACGATTTAACTCTCCTTTACCGGTTATGTGGAGTAGCTTTTCTAATTTATCGAATCTAATGATCTAAATTAGTCAGCTATTCAGGTTAGCTGATGAAAGGCAACATTTCCTCACCAGGGCGGTTCCTGTCGAATCGCACCCAATTGAAGGAAATACCCCATGACGACTTCTGCAAACATCGCTCAAACAACCACCTCTGAACAGAGCCGTTCCGATGTGACCCAAGCCTCGGCTTCGTTGATCGGCCGCGTACTGCTCAGCGCAATCTTCATCCTTTCCGGTTTTTCGAAACTGGCCGCTCCCGCGATGATGGTCGGCTACATCAGCTCTGTCGGGCTTCCGCTTCCACAACTGGCGTTGGCGCTGGCGATCATTGTCGAGATCGGCGGCGGCCTGGCATTGATCGCCGGTTACCGCACCCGCACCGTCGCCGCAGTCCTGGCCGTGTTCAGTGTGTTCACCGCACTGGCGTTCCATAACGCACTGGGCGATCAGAACCAGTTCATCCACTTCTTCAAGAACATCGCGATGGCCGGTGGCCTGCTGCAAGTCGTGGCCTTCGGTGCCGGTCGCTTCAGCCTCGACGCGCGCCGTCGTTGATCCCCCCCGCGCTGCGAAGGTCGGTCCCTCGCAGCGCAATGTTTTTCTCCCTTCTTTTTCAATAGTCGAGACCTCCATGAAAGCCATACGCGTGCACGAATACGGCAGTCCTGAAGTTTTGCGTCTGGAAGATGTTGCAGACCCAGTCGCCGGTGTTGGTGAAGTGCTGATCGATGTGGCCGGGGCAGGGGTGAACCCGATTGACTGGAAAATCCTGTCCGGCGCCATGAAGGCGTTCGTCCCTTTGCCGCTGCCTTTTACACCGGGCGTTGAAGTCGCCGGTACCGTCGTCGCGCTGGGCAAGGGCGTCAGTGAGTTCAACATCGGTGATGAAGTGTTCGGTTTCATCAACATTGTCGGTGGTTATGCGACCAAAGCGGTTGCCCAGGTTTCCAAGCTGGCGATCAAACCAAAATCCCTCAGTCTCTTGCAGGCCGGCGCGGTCCCGGCAACGGTCCTGACGGCCTGGCAGGCGCTGACCGAACACGCTGGCGTGCAACGGCGGCAGAAGGTGTTGATCCATGCCGCGGCCGGTGGCGTGGGCAGCATGGCCGTGCAGATTGCCAAGTACCTGGGCGCTGAAGTCTACGCAACGGCCTCTGCACAGCATCATGCCTACCTGAAAGACCTCGGTGCTGACTACACCATCGACTACACGACTCAGGCTTTCGAGGAGTTGGTGTCCGGCCTCGATGTAGTACTGGATCTGGTGGGTGGCGAAACACAAACCCGTTCGTTTGCGGTACTGAAAAAACACGGTGTGCTGGTATCGCCCGTGAGCCCGCCGAACATGTCACTGGCGAACGACTACGGCGTAACCCCCGCGAACTTTGCCACCCGTTCCGATGGCCGGCAGCTCTCGCTCATCGCCGAACTGTTCGACAAGGGACACCTCACCGTCGACGTTGAGGCATACCCTTTGAGTGAGGCGAAAGTGGCGATCGAGAAAAGCATGGGCCGTCACTTACGGGGCAGGCTTGTCCTCGATACCACGAAGTAAGTGGTTGCCAGTGATTGTCGGTAGAGTTGGGCGTCGATACTGGAGACGCCCATCAGCCGCTGCGTTGTGTGGCGACCGTTACTCGTGTGCCTGATCAACAGCTCGCCGCACCTGGTTCAACAGGTGATCGACATCCTCGGTGGTGGTGGCGAACGAGGTGACAAAGCGAACGATGTTGGGTCCCCAGCGATCATGGTAGAACCCGAACCCGGCCTTCAGCAGTGCTTCGATTATTGCCGAGTCCAGCCGACAGAACAGGATATTCGCCTCGGTACCGCCGAGCACCTCAACGCCGCTCAGGTCGGCAAGTCCCTGGGCCAGGCGTTGGGCCGCAGCGTTGGCCTGGCGTGCATTGCGCAGCCAGAGATCGTCGCTCAGGTACGCATCGATCTGCGCCGAAAGAAAACGCATCTTGGAAGATAGATGGCCTGCACGCTTGCGCCGGTAACTCATCTCGGTGGCGAGCGAGGTGTTGAACAGGACGATGGCTTCCGCCGCCAGCGCACCATTCTTCGTGGCACCAAACGACAGGGCATCCACGCCGGCCTTCCACGTCATCTCGGCAGGGGAGCAGCCAAGCGACACCAGGGCGTTGGCAAATCGGGACCCATCCATATGGAATCCAAGGGAGGATGACTTGCAGACGTCACCGATGGCTGCGATTTCGTCCAGGGTGTAGATGCTGCCGACTTCGGTGGCCTGAGTGATGCTGACGCAGGCAGGTTGAGTCGTGTGCACGTCACCGACTTTGTCGCGAGTCCGCTCGCGCAGTCGAGTGATGTCCAGCTTGGCCGCCGGGCCGTCGACGGTCATCAGCTTCGCACCGTTGGAAAAGAACTCAGGCGCGCCGCATTCATCGTTGTTGATATGACTGGCCGGATGGCAATAGATGTTGCCCCAGGGCGGCGTCATCGTGCTCAGGCACAAGCCGTTGGCGGCAGTGCCGGTGGGCACCAGAAAGACCTCCACGTCACGCTCGAAGATCTCGCAGAACTTGCGCTTGACCTGTTCAGTCAACGCGTCTGTTCCATAGGGGCTCGCCTGGCCCGTGCTGTGTTTCACGAGGGCTTGTGCCACCTCCGGCGAAGCGCCTGCGATGTTGTCACTCGAAAAACCCAGCGCGGGCGGTCTGTTTGTTTCACCGTTCATCATCCAGTACTCGGCTGCGCAGGCGAAGGTGTTTCGCCCGGATTGGCGCATCCTATGGAGAGGGAAGGTTGTTGCGCTTGTAAAAAATTGACGGCCGCCTGATGGCCGACGCCCTATGTCCTGTAGCGGGAGGGTGCGACGCCGAATGCCTGTCGAAAAGCGCGGTTGAAATGGCTTTGATCGTAAAAGCCGACAGCGTGGGCGACATCGATGATCGGTTGCTCGCTGCGTGATAACAGGCCACAGGCCCGTTCGAGACGCAGGCGAAGCAGCCACGCGTGTGGCGTCATGCCGACGGTCCGCTTGAACTGCTTGAGAAACGGGAAGCGGCCCAGCCCACACAATCCAGCGAGATCATCGAGTGTGATTCGCTGATCGATGTGGCTGAAACAATAGTCCCTGACGCGAGACCATTGCAGGGGGGATAGCGTGCCTGTAATCGTTTCGGGTTTGATCGCCCGTGACTGGCTCAACAGGTGTTCAAACAGGGTGATCCATTGCGTCTGCACCGCGAGGCTGCCGGGTCCAACGGCCTGCTGCATCGCTTCGTGCAATCGGTGCAGGTTGCCGACAACCCCCGCGTCTTCCAGCAACACACTGGTCAACTCAAGCTCTCTCGGTTGACCGCTGATCTCCTCGGTCATACTCGCGACCAGCGCTTGCGACAGACGGAATGTCTTGAGCGTATAGGCGCCGCCGTCTTCGGACACACCATCGTGGATTTCACCCGGCGGCATCAGGGCAATACTTCCCGGACCTAAAAGAAACGACTCGCCTTTCGATCGATGACGCTGGATGCCTTCGGTGACAAAGCCAATGTGGAAATCGAGGTGGTAATGGCGATCGAAGCCTGTATCCACAAAGCGTGCGGACCCTAGCACCAGGCCTGGCACTTCGGACACGTGATGGTAATTGGCATGCTCAGTCATGGGACCCGTTCAACAATCGGCGAGGGGGGCAAGGACGCACAAAGTTTAGATTCACAAGCGCTATAGATCCATGGGTTGCCAGCAATGGGCGCGATTACTGATACACCGGCGGTGCGTCTGGCGCGTTCATTTTCTGGATCACCAAACCGATGAACGCCGATACCGCTAGCGGCAGCTGCCGACGGCTCGGATACAGCACGTTCAGGCCGTAGCCTTTGGGTTGGTATTGCGGCAGTACCGGGACCAGTAGGCCGGCCTCTACTTCAAGCTTGGCCATCACCGGCGGCAGCAGCGCGATGCCGAGGTCCGCCACGGCGGCCTTGCGCAGTGCCTGGGCGGTATTGCCGCTGAAGCGTCCGGTCACTTGTATTTCTTCCTCACCGTTCGGGCCGACCAAACGCCAGGTGGCGTGGCCGCCGGGATGCGCAGAGATCACGCAGTCGTGGCTCGCCAGGTCCTGCAGCGTGCGGGGTGAGCCACGCGCCGCGAGGTAGGCGGGGCTGGCGACCATCCCGACGCTGCGCGGATCAAGGATCTGACGGCCGACATAGCCTGAATCGCGCAAGGGCCCGCCGCGAAAGGCGACATCGATCTGCTCGGCGATCAGGTCGGCCTGCGCATCGCTGAGTACAAAGTCGAGCCGCACGCGCGGATGCGCGGCCAGAAATTCGCTCACCCACGCCATCTGAAAAAAGTCGAAAAAATCGGCCGGAGCCGCCACGCGGACCCGGCCACTGGGCTCGTTACTGCCCGTCATCAACGCCTGTCCCGCTTCGAGCAGGCCATCGACGGCTCCCACGCAACGCTCATGAAAGCCTTGGCCAGCACTGGTGAGCGTGAGCTTGCGAGTGGAGCGTTGCAGCAGCCGAGTGCCGAGCTGTGCTTCAAGCTGCTGGATGCGGCGACTCACGGTATTGGGTGGCATGCCCAGCTGTCGCGCGGCTTCTGCAAAGCTGCCGCAGCGTACTACCTGCACAAACATGGCGATGTCATTGAGGTCGAGCATGGCGGGGCATTCCTGATGTTGGTGGACGAGTGCAATCCAATTGTACCGGCTTATCAAGTAATCGCCCCGGGCCTATTGTTTGGAGCATCGGGCCGAAAGGCTGCCAACTCCGGGTAATCATGATGCTTCTTAAGCAACAACCTCAGATCGGTATACGAGAAACCGTTACCCACCGGGCCATCAGCTACCGCACCACCGGCAGCGGGCATGGCGCGATTGTCCGCTTGATGAGTCCTGACGATCTGGGCCACCTGATCAAGCCTTTTGTGTTCCTTGATCTGTTTGAAAGTGAGAGCTCATTCATCAACGGCATGCCACTGCACCCGCACTCGGGGATCGCCACCGTCACGGTGATTACCGAAGGTAATTTGCGCTTCGAGGATGCTGATTCGGGCACGGGGATGATCGACTACGGCGGTGTCGAATGGATGCGTGCCGGGGGCGGGGTCTGGCACGGCAAGGAAATGTCGGTCGGTACATCGAAGCGGATTCAGGGTTTTCAACTGTGGGTTGCACTACCGCCTGAGTTGGAAAACGCCAGTGTCGACAGTCAATACCTGGAATCAGGCGTGATGCCTGAAGTCGGGCCGGCGCGGTTGATTCTCGGCACATACCAGGGTGTCCAGAGCCCGGTCCGTGCTCCCGCCGGAATGAATTACCTGCTGGTCACGCTACGTGCCGGGGAATCCTGGACGTATGTTCCGCCTGGCGAACATGAGTCGTTGTGGTTGAGTGTCAGCCGCGGCGCTTTGTCCGCACCAGGCCTGGTCAATGCAGGAGAGATGGCCATCTTCGAACCAGGCAACGGCGCCGTGACGCTCAAAGCGCCGCAAGAAGATACGGTCTTCGTGATCGGTTCAGCCGCACCTCATCCCCATGATCTGGCGCTGGGAAATTACTCGGTGCACACCAACCCGCAAGCCTTGCGTGCGGGAGAGGCGAAAATTGCCGAGATTGGCGTTCGGTTGCGTGAGTACCTGAAAAAGCCCAACGGGTCAGTCAGCGTACCGGTATTCAAATAACCCATGAACCATGGTGACGCGCCATCCGAGTCAGGATGGCGCGCCTGTGCCACTTCGCAGTCGCTGCCCCTAACTTTGTGGCACCACCCGCGCTTCGTTTCCGGCACCCTCGACATAAACGTTCATGCCTTTTTTCAGCCCCGGGTTGATCGGCTGGGTCACCTGAACCAGTACGCCGCTGTGGGTGCGAACAATGATCTGCTGTGCGTCCACGGGCTGATCATATTTTTTCTTTTCGACGTAGTTGCCGCCCGCCGCGCCAGCGAGGGCGCCGGCGACCATCGCCACATCCCGGCCGGTACCCTGGCCGATCAGGCTGCCCAGGGCCAGACCGCCAATACCCCCCATTATGGCACCGACGCCGCTATCGTGATTGGTCTGCATCTGGGTCTGTGTAATCTGTTCGATTTTCCCCGAACGAATCTCCATCTCGCCAGCGCCTCCACTCCCGGCGCCGACCGCGGCACAGCCGCCAAGCACTAGACCAAGAAGCGTAACCGTCAGCCAGGAAGCGATAGTTTTCATCGTCGAACTCCATTTTCAGAGGAAGTGGATCATGCAAATGCATCCATTCACGGTAGACGAAAAAGCCTGATTCGCTCGGTTGTTTGGCTGTGCACAGCGCTTCACGTTCGTGAATCAGAACGCCAGGCGCGGATCACCGGGTTTCGCACGCTGCTGACACAGCGTTATCCCAGCGACGCAACACTGTTCAGCAGGGTCTTGACCAGTTGGGCCTGGCGGGTAGCCCCGGTCTTCGCGAAGACACCGCGCAAATGGGCGCGCACGGTGTTGCGTGAAACGCCAAGCGCCTCGGCAGTTTCATCGAGCGTTTGCCCGTCCATTACCAGCATGGCCACTTCGGCTTCTGTGGGTGTCAGCTGGAACAGGCTGCGCAGCAGGTTACGCGATGCCTGCGGTGAGTCCGCCGGGTCGCGAATGAACACCGCTACGGCTGGACGCCGTGCGCCGCTCCGGGATTGATAGCTCACGGGGATGGGGCGCAGCAGTAAATTCAGCGGCATTGCACCACTGGGTCTGGACAAGGTCAGCACCTCGATATCATCGACGCCGCGCTGACGCTGTTTCAGTACTGCCTGGATGGCTTGCTGAATACTGCGGTTTTCATGGTTGGCAAAGGCACAGAGCTTGTCGTGTTTACACTCCAGGCCGTCTCGACTGTCGAACAGGCGCTGGGCGGCGCGGTTGCAGCGCATCATTCTTCCACTTTCGTCGAGAATCGCCGTGCCCACCATGAGACGGTCGATGGTGGCGGCATAGAGTTGGCGCTCGGAGTCGAGTTGCTCTACGGCCGAATGCAAATCCACCGCTTGTTGCAGGTGTGGCAGGAGCAGGCGAATCAGGGCGATTTCCGCGGTATCGAAGTCTCGACTGGCGTGATTGCGGCAGACGAACAAGGCGCAGTGCATGCCCGTGGAAGTGCGCATGTTGGCGACCAGGACATGGCGCAGGTCAAGCGGTTGCAGGTAGTTGCGGTAGAAGTCATGGGCCAGCCAGACATCGGTTCCCAGCACCTGGTCGGCCGTAGCCACCTGCTCGACAGGCCAGTCGATGAAGGGGCAGATCGAGAAGTAGTGCTCGCTATAGGACGGTTCTCCCGGCAGCAAGGGGCCATGAATCGAGGCGTTGACGATCAGCCCGGGTCGTTCATGGTCGGGATTGCGCAGTACCAGGGTGAAGAAACTGGCCTCGAAACGTTGACGCAAGGTTCCCAGCAGGCCGGACCAGGGCGTGGACTCCAGCGGACCGTGGTAGACGAGTGCAAGCAAGCTGCTGAGCTCTGCCGATGAAATGTCCGTGTCGGGGGGGAGGTCCTTGCAGACCGGAAAAGGGACGGTCATGTGTGTGCCTCGCTGCTTGTTTTTATCGATGGAGTATCGAACGCAGCTACGCAGGTAAAATCGTCCGTTTGGCTTAGGCGGGTGATGAGAAGGGGATAAGCGCAGCGGATACACCGCCGCGCTCATGGGCGGTTAAAGCGCCAGCAGTGCCTCGACGATACGTTCGGCGGCGGTCTCGGCCGACTCGTTCCGGGTGTCGATATGAATATCCGGCGCTACGGGCGCCTCATAAGGTGAGTCGATCCCGGTGAAGTTTTTCAACTCACCGCGCCGGGCTTTCTGGTAGAGGCCTTTGGGATCGCGCTGTTCGGCCAGGGCCAGTGGCGCATCAACGAATATTTCAAGGAAGTTGCCGTCACCCGCCAGGTCGCGTGCCATGTCTCGCTCGGCACGGAAAGGCGAAATGAACGACACCAAAGTGATCAAACCGGCATCGAGCATCAGTTTCGCCACTTCCGAAACCCGGCGGATATTCTCTACCCGATCGACTTCAGTGAAGCCCAGGTCGCGATTCAGGCCATGGCGCACATTGTCGCCATCGAGCAGGTAAGTATGGCGCCCAAGGGCATGCAGCTTGCGCTCCACCAGATTGGCGATGGTCGACTTGCCCGCACCGGACAACCCGGTGAACCACAGGATACGCGGCGACTGGCCCTTTAGCGTCGCATGCGCTTGGCGATTGACGTCGATGGCTTGCCAGTGCACGTTCTGCGCGCGGCGCAAGGCAAAGTGCAGCATGCCGGCACCGACCGTACGGTTGCTTAAACGGTCGATGACGATGAAGCCGCCCGTATCGCGGTTGTCGGTATAGGCATCGAAGGCAATCGGCCGGTCCAGGTGCAGGTTACACACGCCAATACCGTTCAGTTCCAGGGTTTTGGCCGCGAGATGCTCCAGGCTGTTCACATCAATCCGGTGCTTGAGGTTGGCACAGCTCATGCCGACGGTCCGACAACCGATCTTCATCAAGTAAGGACGCCCGGGCAACATCGGTTCTTCGTCCATCCACACCAGCGTCGCCTCGAATTGGTCGGCCACTGCCGGTGGTGCATCGGCCAGAGCAATCAAGTCGCCACGGCTGATATCGATGTCATCCTTGAGAACAAGGGTGACAGCCTGGTTGCACAGGGCTTGTTGCTGCTCCCCGGCGCTACCGAAGATCGCGGTGACCTCACTCTGCTGTCCTGACGGCAGTACCCGGATACGATCCCCCACGCTGACGCTGCCGGCGACAACGTTGCCGCAGTAGCCACGAAAATCCAGATTGGGCCGGTTTACCCACTGTACGGGCAGGCGGAACGCTGCCTCGACTTGTCGAGCCTGCTCCAGAGGGACGTTCTCCAGATGCTGGAGCAGGGTCGGCCCCTGATACCAGGGGGTGTTCGCGCTGGCTTCGAGCATATTGTCGCCACGTAGCGCAGAGAGCGGGATGCACTGGATGTCATGCAGGTCGATCTGCGCGGCGAACGCACGATAATCGGTTTCAATGCGTTCGAACACCGCCTGTGAAAAGCCCACCAGGTCCAGCTTGTTGATGGCGACAACGACTTTGCGAATGCCCAGCAGCGACACCAGATAACTGTGCCGACGGGTCTGGGTCAGCAAGCCCTGACGGGCGTCGATGAGGATCACCGCCAGGTCGGCAGTAGAAGCGCCGGTGACCATGTTGCGCGTGTACTGTTCGTGGCCGGGGGTGTCGGCGACAATGAATTTGCGCTTGTCGGTGGCGAAGAAACGATAGGCCACATCGATAGTGATGCCTTGCTCGCGCTCGGCGCTCAGGCCGTCGACCAGCAGGGCGAAATCCAGTTCGTCGCCCTGGGTGCCGAGTTTTTTCGAGTCGGCCTCGAGCTGGCCAAGCTGGTCCTCGAACAGCGCCTTGGACTCATAAAGCAGGCGACCGATCAGCGTGCTTTTGCCATCGTCGACGCTGCCACAGGTGATGAAGCGCAGCAGCTGCTTGTTCTGCTGTTGTTGCAGGTAGGGCGTCAAGTCGCCATTGCGTGCATCGGTGATCACGTTCATCAGAAATACCCCTCTTGTTTCTTCTTCTCCATGGAGCCGGCCGAATCACTGTCGATCAGGCGGCCCTGGCGTTCCGAGGTGCGGCTGACCAGCATTTCGCTGATGATCGCCGGCAGGTTGTCGGCGTCACTGTCGATGGCGCCGGTCAGCGGATAGCAGCCAAGCGTGCGGAAGCGCACCTTGCGCATTTGCGGGGTTTCTCCCGGCAGCAGCGGCAAGCGCTCGTCGTCGACCATGATCAGCGTGCCGTCACGGCGCACCACCGGGCGCTCCTTGGCGAAGTACAGGGGCACGATGGGGATCTGTTCCAGGTAGATGTATTGCCAGATATCCAGCTCGGTCCAGTTCGACAACGGGAATACCCGCAGGCTTTCGCCCTTGCGCTTGCGGGTGTTGTACAAACGCCAGAGTTCGGGGCGCTGCTGTTTGGGGTCCCAGCGGTGCTGCTCGGAGCGCAGCGAAAACACCCGTTCCTTGGCCCGCGACTTTTCTTCGTCGCGCCGGGCACCGCCGAACGCTGCATCGAAACCGTAGTGGTCCAGGGCTTGTTTCAGGCCCTGGGTCTTCCACACATCGGTGTGCAAGGCCGAGCCGTGGATGAAGGGATCGATGGCCTTTTCCACGCCTTCGGGGTTGATGTGCACCAGCAGTTCCAGGCCCAGGCGTTCGACGGTCTGGTCGCGGAAGGCGATCATTTCGCGAAACTTCCAGGTGGTGTCCACGTGCAGCAGGGGGAAGGGCGGCTTGCCCGGGGCGAAGGCTTTCATCGCCAGGTGCAGCATGACCGCGCTGTCCTTGCCGATGGAGTAGAGCATCACCGGGTTTTCACACTCGGCCACCACTTCGCGGATGATCTGGATGCTTTCCGCTTCCAGCCATTGCAGATGAGTCAACATCGAATACCTCCTAGAGTTCTGCCGGGTTCGGCTCCGGCTGAACTCCACGGTAGGTAAAGCAGCGCCGGCGCTTCTTCGTCTGCTCGGACGAAGAGGCGCCGCCAGCAGAAGGTCACGCGACGGACGCGTACAGCGTCTCGGCACGGATCTTGAGCGCGCGGGCAACGGCATCGAAGCCCTGTTGCACCCAGGCGCCATGATCGCTCATGACCTGGTCGGCGGTGGCGCCGAGGAACTGGTCGGTGGTGTGGTAGCGGCAACTGGCCGCGCCGGTGCGCTCGATGTGCTGCTCGCGACGGGCAGCGTCGGGATTGTCGGCGTTGGCATACATCTCCCAGGCGAGTAACCGGTGGGGTTCGAAGTCTGCCAGGTACTCGATCACGTGCAGCAGTTCACCTGGCCGCCCCGGATTGGGCAGGAACAGATTGACCGGCTCGCCGAGCACCAGGCTCGACTCGACCTTGACCGTGTAGGGGTTCCACTGCGGGTAGGCGGGCAGGTCGATGAGGATCGCCCAGACCCGTTCGGCCGGGGCGGCGATGTCCACGGTCAGCGAACGGACCAGGTTTTTTTCTGCGCTCATGGGTGGCTCCTGTGAGGATGACTGCGCGCCACGGGCGGTGGCGCCAGTGAGCCCTGGGCTCAGGCGCGATCCTCACCGCTTGCACCCGGCGGCTCCTCGTCCGCCTGGACTAGATCGGGCGCTTAGTCCGCACGGACGAAGAACCGTTGCCGGGCTTCTCCCTAAGGTCGTGTACAGCGGCGGGCCCTCCGCCGGCAGAGGAGACTGACATGGCTACAGACACCCCCCAACTGGAGGTCATCAACGGTGAGACCTGGACCCGGTTTTGCGAGCAGTTGCGCCGCAGCGGCGAACAGATACTGCGTGCCGAAGCCCCGGCCGACGAGCAGACCCGCGCCGAAGGCTTTCGCTACCTCACCCGCTTGTTGCGCATCGCCCTGGAGATGCACCTGGAATTCGCCGACCCCGACTTCCCCGGGTTCATCACCCCCTCCCACGAAACCGCCAAGATCGGCGCCGACAACCCCGACAACCTGTACCGCTATGCGCGCCTGAACGGCGAGCACGAATACCGGGTCAGCGGCCAGCGCGGCAGTGTCGCCTACCTGAGCTTCGGTTCGCAGAAGGGCGGTTACGAGACTGACGGCAAGATGATCCAGACCGGCTTTATCGACGCCGGGCAACTACAGCTGGATGCCGAGGGCAATTTCGAGATCATCCTCAGCCAGCGCCCGCCGGCCAGCGGCAACTGGCTGCCTCTTGAGCCGCAGAGCAACGCGCTGATCGTGCGCCAGACCTTTCTCGATCGCAGCGGTGAGCAGCCGGCGCAACTGTGCATTGAACGTCTGAATGCCCGCCAGACACCCGAACCGCTGGATGCGCCGCGCTTGCAACAAAGCCTGCAGCGGGTCGGCAGTTTCGTCGAGAACACCGCCCGATTGTTCGCCGACTGGGCTCAGGGTTACCAGGCACACCCCAATCAACTGCCCGCCGCCGACCAGGCGCTGTGCCAGTCAGTGGGGGGCGACCCGAACATTTTCTATTACCACTCTTACTGGGCTCTGGCTGATGACGAGGCATTGCTGATCGAGGTCGATCAGGTGCCGGCCTGCGACTTCTGGAACCTGCAGATCAACAACTACTGGATGGAGTCGCTCGACTACCGCTACCACCGCATCTGCCTGAACAAGCATTCGGCGCAGCTTGCGGCGGACGGCAGCCTGCGCATGGTCCTCAGCCACCGTGACCCGGGCCTGGCCAACTGGCTGGAAACCGCCGGCCATCCCCACGGAACCCTGTGCCTGCGCTGGGTCGGCGCCACACAACCGGTTCACCCGACCACCCGCGTGGTCAAACTCAATGACCTCAAGGAGCTGGCAGTATGAGCGGCAACGATTTTTCTCCGGACCTGTTGCTGGCCGAGGCCAGCGCTCGCGCAGGTGGCCTTGAGGATTTCGGCCCGGGCGATTTCCGTCAGGGCCTGCAGGTACTGGCGCAGGCCCTGGAGCAGGAAGCGCGGTTATCGTCCCAGGGGCGTGTGCTGTTGCGCGAGAAGCTGCTGGCGCAACTGGTCAATCGCCTGGTGATCGAAGACCACTGTCGACGCTTCCCGGAAATCCTTGAACTGCAAATCAACGACCCGTTGGTGATCGTCGGCCTGCCACGCACCGGCACCACACTGTTGCAACGCACCCTGGCGGTGGACCCGCAGTTCAGCAAGGCGCAGTGGTGGGAAACCCGTTACCCGGCGCCGCTCGGCGGGGAGACCCTGGAGCAGCCGTTGCAGCGCCTCGGCCGGGCACGCGCCGAAGTGGCGGCGATGATCGAGTTCCTTCCGCAGTTGCTGACCATCCACCCACTGGACGCCGAGCAGCCCGACGAAGAGTTCATGTTGATGGAGCACTCGTTCCTCTGCGCCATGGACTCCTACGTCAACGTCCCCAGCTACACCGCCTGGCTCGACCGTCAGGACCAGACCCAGGTCTACCGTTACCTCAAGCGCTGCCTGCAGTTCCTGCAATGGCAGCAGGCACGCCGTGGTATCGCCCCCGGCCGGCGCTGGTTGCTCAAGAGCCCGCAGCACCTGCATACCCTTGAGCTGTTGTTCGAAGTGTTCCCCGGGGCGCAGGTGGTGCTCACCCATCGCGAACCGGCCAGGACCATTCCCTCGCTGGCCAGCTTCATCCATACCCTGTGGCAGCTGTACAGCGACCAGGCCGATGCCGAAGCCGTCGGCGAGCAGTGGAACCGGCGCATGGCGCGGGCCTTGCGCCATGCCATGGCGGTGCGCGAGGGCATGCCGGCCGGGCGCTTTCTCGATGTGCAGTTCGAAGACACCCTGGCCGCGCCCCAGGCAGTGGTCGAACGCATCTATCGTTTCGCCGGACTTGCATGCACGCCAGAGGTTCAGGCAGCCATGAGCCAATGGCTGTCCGCCAATGGCCGGGAAAAACGCGCAGCCCATCAATACAGCCCAGACCAGTTCGGCCTCAGCGACGCGCTGTTGCAACGTGACTACGCCGAATACCGCGCCCGGCATCTGGGCGCCTGAGCCAGTCCCAAAACAATAAGAGGATTCATCCCATGCTGCTTAAAGACAAAGTCGTGATGGTCTCGGGCGTCGGCCCCGGGCTGGGTATCAAACTGGCCCTTGAGGCTGCGCGCGAAGGGGCGCGGGCCGTGGCCATCGGCGCCCGCGACACGGGCCGACTGCTTGAGGCGCAACAGCGCATCAAGGCGGTCGCCGGGCATTGCGAAGTGCTGTGCGTGGCCACTGACATCACCGATGTGCAGGCCTGCAAGCGTTTCGCCGAAGCCACTCTCAAGCAATTCGGTCGTATCGATGGGTTGATCAACAGCGCCTTTTCCCATGGTGGTTTCCAGGCGGTGGACGAGGCGGACAACGACCCGCTGCGCGAGGCGCTGGAGGTCAACCTGTTGGGCTCGCTGAACATGAGCCGCGCGGTGTTGGCGCAGATGCGCACTCAGGGGGCCGGTGCGATTGTCATGATCAATACCCTGGGGGTGCGCAAGCCCTATCAGGGCGGTGCAGCCTATGCCGCATCAAAAAGCGCGCTGGCGGCGACAGTGCGCTACCTGGCGGCGGAGCAGGCGGTGCATGGCTTGCGAATCAATGGCCTGGCGTGTGGCTGGATGTGGGGCGAACCGGTTCAAGCGCTGGTGCGCCAAACCGCCGCCGCACGGGGTGTCAGCGAAGAACAGGTACGTGCCGAATTCAGTGCCGGGATCCCGGGGGGGCGCATGCGCACCGACGAGGAGTGCGCCAGGGCTGCGCTGTTCCTCGCGTCGGACTACGCCAGTGCGATCAATGGCGCGCAGCTGGATGCCAACGGCGGCGAAGTGATGCACTGACGGTGGAGATAAAATGATTGATCACTGCGCCTTCAATGGCGATGCAGACGGCCTCTGTGCCCTGCAACAATTGCGTCTGGCAGGGGAGCTGGACGGCGAAGTGCGTTTGGTCAGCGGGGTCAAGCGCGACATCGAGCTGTTACGCCGGGTCCAGGCCGGGCCCGGCGAGCGGGTCACCGTGCTGGACGTGGCCCACGAGCAGAACCGCGAGGCCACCCGGCGCCTGCTCGACGCTGGCGCCCGGGTACGCTATTTCGACCACCACTTTGCCGGCGAACTGCCGCGGCATCCGGCATTCGAGTCCTTCATCGACACTGCCGCCCAGGTGTGCACCAGCCTGCTGGTCAACACCTACCTGGATGGGCGTCATCATCGCTGGGCGGTGGCCGCCGCCTTTGGTGACGGCCTGGCCGGCCCGGCGCGGGCGCTGGCGACGCAGCACGGCCTGGCCAACGATGAGGTGCAGGCCTTGGAGGAACTGGGACTGCTGCTCAACTACAACGCCTATGGCGACAGCCTGTCGGACTTGCATTTCGAGCCGCTGACGCTGGCCGCCGAGCTGCTGCCTTACCACGACCCGCGGGATTTCATCCGCCACAGCACAAGCTTCACCACCCTGCGCATCGGCCACGCCGCCGACATGGCCGCTGCCGCCGGCCTTGAACCCTGGCACGAGGGCCGGGGCGCGCAGCTGTACTGCCTGCCCGCGCAACCTTGGGCGCGGCGAGTCAGCGGCGTGCTGGCCAACCAGCTGGCGGCCGGTGCGCCGCGCAAGGCGATCGGCTTGCTCAGCGCCAGGGCGGATGGTGACTGGGCATTCAGCCTGCGGGTACCGGAAGAGGCCGGGCTGGCGGCGGATGCCTTCTGCCGGCAGTTTCCAACGGGGGGAGGGCGCAAGCGTGCTGCCGGGATCAACCGCCTGGCCGACGCGCAGTTGAAGGAGGTCGCCGCACGCCTGCTCGATTGCTATCGCTGAGCCAAGAGCAACGCCCCGAACGGATCGGTCGGGGTGTTGCTTGCCACCAAGCGTCAGCGGTGCAAGCGCCTGGACCGCTGGATCCAATATAGCTTGAACGAAGTTTTATATTCCATAAATGAAGTACAAAGTATTTTTATAGTGCGTTTTAATCTATTCAGTATTTTGAATCGATTGGAGCACTTGTCTGTGAACACTAAGGCGCTTTTACCTTTTGGCTTGGCACTACTGGCTACCTGCTCGACGGCTTTCGCGGGCGCCACCCTGGATCGCGTAACCAGCAGCGGGGAGCTGACCGGCGTCCTGATGGAAAGCTATCCGCCATTCTCCTTTCTCAATGAACAGAACCAACTGGACGGCTTTGACGTCGATGTCGCCAAGGCTGTTGCGCAACGGCTAGGGGTGAAGCTGAAGCTGCAAACACCGTCCTGGGATGTCATCGCTGCCGGACACTGGAACGGACGATATGACATCTGCGTCTGCTCGATGACCCCGAGCAAGGCACGCGCCGAAGTGTTCGACTTCCCGGTGGAGTATTACCAGTCACCGGCCGTGATCGTGGTGAATGCCAAAGACAAGAACATTGTCACGGGCAAGGATCTGTCAGGTAAAAAAGTCGGTGTGATCAGTGCGTCGACCTATGAAGCCTATTTGAACAAGGATCTGGTGATCGAGGGCGCCGAGGACAAGCCGTTGAGCTATCCATTCGATAGCGTTCAGATCGCGCCATACGACAACGAAACGGTAGCCTTCCAGGATCTGGCCTTGGGCACGGGCGTGCGCCTGGATGCCATGGTCACCAACCTCATCACCGCTCGCGAACGCATCGCCCAGGATCCTCGCTTTAAAATTGCCGGCGATACGCTGTATGCAGAGCCCAACGTGGTAGCGATCGAAAAGGGCGATCCGCAATGGAATGCCAAAGTCACTGAGGTCGTCACCCAGCTCAAGGCCGACGGCACATTAAGCAAGATTTCACAGAAGTGGATCGGTGCCGATATCAGCCAATGACAGCCCTCAATCCACACCCGGCCAAGGCGGCTGTCGTCCCCGAAGCCGAGACGCGTCGTTTCAGCCCGCTACCTGGTTTTCGCACTCGCCTGTATTTGACCTGGGCTGTGCTGTTCGGCCTGTGCGTCATGTTTTTCATGAGCTTCGATCTGAAGTTCTCGATCATTGTGCAGAAGTTGCCCAACCTGGTCGGCCTGCATTTGGGGCCTGACGGTTTCTTGCAGGGCGCCGCGCTGACGCTGTTCTTGTGCTTCTGTTCGATCTGGCTTTCGTTGCTCCTTGGTTTCGTGACGGCGCTGGCGCGCCTGTCTCGCAGTGCAGTGGCGTTCGGCGTTGCCAGTTTCTATGCGTCTTTTTTTCGCGGTACTCCGCTGCTGATCCAGATCCTGCTGATCTACCTGGGGCTGCCGCAGTTGGGTGTGGTTCCGGGCGCCATCAGCGCGGGGATCATTGCGCTCTCGCTCAATTATGGTGCCTACCTCAGCGAGATCTTTCGTGCCGGCATCATGGCTGTAGCACCCGGACAGCGCGAAGCGGCGATGGCGCTGGGGCTGAGGCCGGCGGCAACGTTCCTGCACATCGTCCTGCCGCAAGCCATGCGCACGATCATTCCCCCGACAACCAGTCAGTTCATTTCAATGCTCAAGGACTCCTCGTTGATATCGGTGATGGGGGTCTGGGAAGTGATGTTCCTGGCGCAGTCGTACGGTCGTTCGTCCTACCGCTACATCGAAATGCTCACCACCGCGGCGGTTATCTACTGGCTCCTGTCCATAGGATTGGAGTTGATACAGAACCGTCTTGAACGCCACTACGGCAAAGGTTTCAAGAATCAGCGCTGACCCGCGCGTTTAATGACTTTTTACAGGTACTACGATGTCCGATCCAAAACCTCTGTTGTTTGCGTTATACGAGCAAGCCAGTGTTGGCTGTGGCGGCGCACCAAGCCTCTGGACGCACCCGGCTGACGAGCGACTGACCATCAACTCACTGGGCTACTGGTCGAACCTGGCACGCATCGCCGACCAGGCTCATCTCGACATGCTGTTTTTTGGTGATGTGCTGGGCTTCTACGATGTGTTTGGCGGTAATGCCGACGCGGCCATGAAGTGGGCGGTGGAAGCACCGGCCAACGATCCGTTGATGATCATCCCGGCATTGGCCACCGTGACGGAAAACCTGGCCTTCGGCGTCACTGTCACCACCAGTTATGAACATCCTTTCACCCACGCCCGGCGCTTCAGCACGCTGGATCACCTGACCAATGGCCGGGTCGGGTGGAACATCGTTACCTCCTACCTGACCAGTGCCGCTCGCAACTTCGGCCTGGAGCAGATGATCAAGCACGATGATCGCTATGAACGCGCAGATGAATTTCTCGATGTGGTTTACAAGCTCTGGGAAGGCAGCTGGGCAAACGATGCCGTGGTTGCCGACAAGTCCCGCCAGGTCTATGCCAAGGGCGATCGCGTGCGACCGATCAATCATGTTGGCGAGCATTACCGGGTGGCCGGGCCGCATTTGACGTCCCCGTCACCGCAACGCACACCCTTGCTGATCCAGGCCGGTTGGTCAGGCCGTGGTCGCGAGTTTGCGGCCAAGCACGCCGAACTGATTTTCATCGCCAAGTCCAACCCGCTGGAGATTCGCCAGGGACTGGAAGATATATGGACGCAGGCCAGGGCACGGGGGCGTCACGCCGGGGATGTCAAATCACTGACGGTACTTCGCATCGTCACGGCCAGGACCGAGATCGAAGCCCAACGCAAATATGACGAACTGCAAAGCAACTATCACTTGCAGGCGCAACTGGTGAGTTATGCCGGTGATACCGGTATCGACATCAGCCGCTACGCGGACAGCGATGCGTTGTCCACTCACACCGAAGGCATGACTTCCTATGTGATGCGTCCTGATGGCAGTGGCAAGCCGTTGACCGCCGGCGATGTCAAACAGCGCTTTGCCAACGTCACCCGGGGCAGTGATCTGATTCTGGTGGGAACGCCGCAACAAGTGGCCGACCGGATCGAAGAACACGCCCGTATTTCCGGCACCAGTGGCTACATGCTCAACCCGCTGATCAGCCCGGGCAGCCTTGAGGACTTCGTTGAGCTGATCATTCCTGAACTGCAAAAACGTGGTTTGTATCGCACCCGGCCACAGAGCGGTACTTTCCGTTCGCGGTTACGGGACGATGGCGCCAGCCATTTACCGGATTCGGCTTACGGCGCCTCATTCCGCTTTGATAAAGGTTTTCAGGACGGGACAGTCTTGAAAAAAAAGGGGCTCTCCAGAGGCTAATGCCAGTCAGTTAAACGTTTGAACACCGCAAACCTTGTGGGAGCGAGCTTGCTCGCGATGACGGCTGAACAGTCACATACGGGGTGCCTGACAGTCCGCCATCGCGAGCAAGCTCGCTCCCACAATGTCCGGGGCTTAACTGACAGGCACTACTCTCCAGGCGCCCCTTTATTGAGCAAATGCCCTGATCAGAAGTATTTGAGCCATCTGATATCGCGACGGCGTGCCTTCAATGCCGCGAACCAGCGCACGGGTAAATACAGGGATAAAGCCAAGAGCACCGCCGTCAGCCACACAGCCCAAATGCTGTCGAAACCGAAAAAAACTCCCTGGTTCAATCCGAACAACGCCACGCTGACCAGATACAGCGCCTTGAGTACGTAAAGGTGGAGCAAGTAGAAGAACATCGGCGCGGCGCCAAAGACTGCCAATGCATTGACCCACTTGCGTTGTCGAGCCCGTTCCAGGGCACAAAGCAGTAACAGGCCCATGCCCAAGGTCAGCGAAAGGAACAGCAGGGAGGGAGGGTATTTTGTAATGTTGAAGAAACTCATGAGGGTTTGCGTGAGGCCTTCATGGGCGACCCAATGCGCCTCGCCATAACCATTGACTGCTCGCAGTGCGAAAAACCCGATCAATGTCCCGGCCCCTGCAAGCAGCAGAGTACGTTGCCGCTCCGTGGCCAAAACCTGGCCGGAAAACCAGGGGCCGATGCTGTACCCAAGGGCGATCACACCGATCCACGGCAGCACAGGATAAGAGGTACGCAGACGCAAGCCGTCGGAGAATTCGAGCCAGCCGCGATCATGCAGAATCGCCCAAGGTATATGCATTGGCGAGCCTGTCGCGAAGTGCACATTATCCAGCAGGTTGTGCCCGGCCACGATCACCAGACCCAGGCAGCACAGAATGGGCCTGGGTAACCAGACCAGTCCGGCCAGGGCAATCATGCAGATGCCAATGGCCCAGATCACTTGCATGTAAATCGCCGTAGGCGGGAACTGAAATGTCCAGGCGAAATTCACCAGGGTGAACTCCAGCAGTACCAGGAACAGACCGCGCTTGAACAAAAAGGCAGACACATCGCCCTTGCCCTGGTGCTTTTGGCCATACAGGTAAGCGGACAGTCCGGTGAGCAGTATGAAAACCGGCGCACACAAATGGGCAAGTGTGCGGCTGAAAAATAGCGCCGGCTCAGTGGATTCGATGTCCATCGGGTCTGCTACCTGACGGTGCAAAAAGAACGTTTCGCGCACGTGATCCAACAGCATAAGGAGGATTACCAATCCCCTCTGGGCATCAATGGACAGCAGGCGTTGGTTCAAGCGTGTGATAGGTGGGATGTGAGTAGAAGTTGTCATCGAATGTCGCAAGCAGGGAGTGGATGGCTCTGCCAGTGGCGACTGACAGTGCATGTTTGAATAAGATATAACATAACACATTCGCCAAGAGCGACCGCCTGATTGCGTTGATAGCTGTCTACCGAGACTCCTTCAACTCAAGGAATGCGTCCCGCAATCGAGCGTCGCCTGAGTTCGACCTGATTTCCTTGAACTGTTTAATGGAGCATCAGCCTGGGAACTGATCCCCAAACATAGGGTACCCGCCGGCGGAACCTTCGCGCGTCGCCTCGTCCTGAATCACATCCCAGTGTTCGACCATCACACCGTCCTCGAGGCGCAGGATATCGACCACGACCCAGTTCGCCGGTTGGCCGAGACCAGTGAAGCGACCGTGCAACATGACGAAGTCGCCTTCAGCGACTGCCAGCTGGCATTCGTAACGCAAATCGGGCGATCCTGCGGCGACCAGTTCGAACAGACCCTCGCGACCAGGGGGCACATGGGCACTGTGCTGGATATAGGAGGGCGACCAGAAGCGTTCGGCCGCAGCCAGATCCTTGCGATTGAACAGGGTTGCGAAGCCTTCGAGGACGATGGCCTTGTTCTCGGCGGGGGTACGTGAAGTCATGGTCGGTTTCCTGCTAACAATGTAAAGGGGAGGGCGGCTGTAGGCCGCCCAATATCGGTTGGTGGTCTCAGCCGAAAGCCGGTCCGTTTGCAATCATGTCGTTGAACCCGTTGACCCAGGCATGCTCGTTCGGGCCAGGATTGGCGCGCATGGCTTCAGCGGGCGCGACCAGGATTTCGTCCTCGCCGCTCTCGAATTGCGCCATGGCGCCGGAAATGAACTGGTCGAGGGGAATGGCGCGTTCCTCCTCGCTGCTGTCGAGCAACTCGGTGCGTACCCAGGGTGGTGCGATCTCGACCAGTTGGACACCGTGTTCGCGCAGCAGATAGCGCTGCGACAAGGTGTAGGAGTGCAGCGCGGCCTTGGTCGCCGAATAGACCGCCGTCACGGCCATTGGCACGAAGCCGAGCACCGAGGAGACGTTGACGATGACTGCATCCGGCTTGGCCTTCAGATGCTCGACCAGCGCCGAGGTCATGCGGATCGGACCCAGCAGGTTGGTGGTGATGGTCGATAGGGCAAGCCCATCGTCCACCGGACCTTCTGCATGATCGAGCAGCATGATGCCGGCATTGTTGATCAGCACGTTGAGCGCAGGGTAATGGGCAATGACGTGCTGCGCTGCTGCCTGGATGCTGGCCGTGTCGTTGATGTCGAGTTCGACGGCTGCCATGCCGGGGTTGGCGTCGAGCGTCTGCTGCAGTCGCTCCTTGCGCCGTCCGGAGATGATCACTTGATTGCCCAGCTTGTGGAAGGCTTCCGCCAGGCCCTGGCCAATGCCGGAGCCGCCGCCAGTGATGAAGATCGTGTTGCCAGTCATGCGCATGAGGGATTTCCTTGAACGAAAAAGTCAGGGCGTCCGCCACGCTGCCAGGTCGATCAGCTCGACCGCTGCGTCGCGGGGGTTGGCGCTAAACTGGCAGCTTCGGCGGGATCGGAGTAGACGCTGTGGCCGACTATCTTCTATGCGTCGGATGCATAAGCACCGCCGGCATCGTCAAGCAGGCTGGCGACAAGATGTTCGATCAGGGCGCGGCCGGCTCTGCGGGTTCGCGAGCCGTGGGGGAAGTAGGCATGCACAGGTACGGATTCGGTTTCCCAATCGGTGAGCAGCGCGACGAGCTCACCGCTTTCAAGCTCGCGCCGGCACGCCCAGGCCGTTGTCGAAGTGATCCCCAGCCCGGCAGTTGCCGCCGCGACAGCGCCTTCGTTTTCGTCGGTCGAGAAGTGCGCTTCGAGCTGAATGGTCCTGGTCTCGCCATCGCGTTTGAACATCCACCCGCTCGGGACCGTCGAGGCTGGACCGGCGATGATTCGATGTGATTGCAGGTCCTCCGGCGTAGTCGGCTCCCCAGCGGCGCGCAAGTAGGACGGTGAGGCGAGAATGAATCTGGAGATTGTCATGATCTGACGGCTCGTAGCACTGGAGTCCACCAGCCGTCCCAGCCTTATCGCTACATCGATATTTTCGCGCACCAGATCCTGCCAATGATCGGCGAGCAGCACCTGGATATGCAGGTTGGGGTGCATCGCTGCGAACGGTGCCAGGCGCGGAATGATTTCCCGTACGCCGATGCTCGTCGGCATGCTGATCCGCACGACCCCGCGCAGCTCATGGCCGCCGCGAACGCTTTGCTCGGCTTCTTCCACCGCGGCGAGGATGGGTTCCATGCGCGAGAGAAAATCCGCCCCTGCCTCGGTCGGTACGACGGCACGTGTCGATCTCGCCAGCAACAGGGTGCCGAGATCGGTTTCGAGCTCGGCCACAATCCTCGAGACCTGGGATTGAGAAAGACCCACTTCGCGTGCCGCAGCCGAAAAGCTGCCCAGTCGCGCCACCCTGGTGAAAAGCCTGTAGGAGAAAAGGTCTTTCATGCGTTGGCACCTTCCTTCAGCCGGTACGCACCTTGACCCCGTTGGCAGAGGCGACCGTGAAACGCGGCAGCCTGGGTGAGTGATGTTTTGGCGGGGAGGTAGCTGGGGCACTATGACCCCAGTTACCAGTGGTGCAAATGATCACGCAACTTCGGTATGGAAAGGATAGTCCGTGTAACCCACGTCCGTGCCGCCGAAGAACGACTCGCGGTCGTACGGGTTCAGTGGCCAGCCGTTGCGCAGGCGCTCTGGCAAGTCCGGGTTGGCGATGAAGTGGCGGCCGAACGCGACCAGGTCTGCATCGCCGGCCTCAAGGATCGCGTTGGCCGATTCACCGGAGAAGCCGCCCGCCGCGATAAGGGTGCCCTTGTAGTGCTGGCGGATGAGTTGCGACGCCACCGGATTCTGGTCCCGGCGCTCGTCTTCGGCGACACCCAGGATGCGCGGCTCGATCAGGTGCAGATAGGCGAGGTCGAGCTTGTTCAGTTCGCGCGCGACATAGGTGAACAGGCCAATGGGGTCGCTGTCGGACATGTCGCCGAAATTGCCGCTCGGCCCCAGACGCACCGCCACCCGATTGCTGCCCCAGACGGAGATCACCGCCTCTACCGCTTCGAGCAGGAACCGGCTGCGGTTCTCGAACGAGCCACCGTAGATATCCGTACGTTTGTTGCTGCCGTCCTGGAGGAATTGATCGAACAGGTAGCCGTTGGCAGAGTGCAACTCCACGCCGTCGAATCCGGCTGCGATACCGCGTTCGGCCGCGGCGCGGAAGCTTTCTACCAGCCCGCCGATTTCCGCGATGGTCAGTTCGCGCGCTGGGGAGCCGGGGGTCCAGCCGGTCTCGGTGAAGGCGAGGCCGCCGTGGTCCACGACGGAAGGGGCCACCGGCTGGGCGCCGTCCGGCTGCAGGAGGCTATTGGACTGGCGCCCCGCATGATAGAGCTGCAGAAAGATTTTGCCGCCCTTGGCATGAACGGCGTCGGTCACGAGCTTCCAGCCGGCGATCTGGCTGTCGTCATACAGACCGGGAGCACCGAGGTAGCCATTACCATTGGCGGCGGCGATAGTGGCTTCGCCGATCAGCAGGCCACCGGCGGTGGTACGCTGGGCGTAGTACTCGGCCATCAACTGGCCAGGGATGGCGCCCGGCTCGGCACGCATACGGGTAAGTGGCGCCAGAACGACGCGATGGGAAATCTGGTGTGGACCTATCTGGATGCTCGTATGCAGTTTGGACATGACATCGATACCTATCAGTGGTGGGATGGGCGCAATGTAGGCGTAAAATTCGCGGAGAAAAATATCCCGCGATGCCGAACATTTCGGATGTTTTTTCCGTAATCCCGCCTTGTTGGTGGGGTTCTACCGGAGCAGGCAGGAAAAGTGATGGAAAGTCTGAATGGCATCTCGATGTTCGTGCAGGTTGCCGAAACGCGCAGCTTTACCGAGTCCGCCCGCCAGTTGGGGGTGTCATCTTCGACCGTGGGCAAAACCATTGCCCGGATGGAGGAACGCTTGCATGTGCGGCTGTTTCATCGCAGCACACGCAGCATCACGCTGACGGCCGAGGGGACCCTGTTCCTGGAGCGCTGCCGGCGCATCCTCAGCGAGGTCACCGCTGCCGAGTCCGAGCTGTCAGGCCTGGCTGGCAGTCCACGTGGGCGACTTCGGGTGGGCACTCCGCTACTGGGCGACCTGATGATGCCGGCCTTTGACGGGTTCATGGAGCAGTATCCGGAAGTCGAACTGGATATCGATTTTTGCGACCGCATGGTCGATGTGATCGAGGAGGGGTTCGACGCGGTGATTCGCACCGGCGAGCAAACCGATTCGCGCTTGACCGCGCGCCGCCTCGGTTCCTGCGCCCATGTGCTGGTGGCGTCGCCGACGTATCTCAAGCGGCAGGGTGTACCCACGTATCCGCGTGAACTGGAACGTCATTTGTGCCTGCAACACAAATTCCCCGCAACGGGAAAGCTGGAGCGTTGGCCGCTGCGGCTCGAAGCCTCCGAGGCAGAATTGGTGCTGCCCGCCACGATGACGTCGAACACGATAGAGCCTCTTGCCTATGCCGCAATCCAGGGCAGGGGCATTGCCTTTCTGCCGACTTTCCTGGTGCGCGAAGCGCTGGAAGGTGGCCAGCTGGTCACAGTGCTGGACGACTACATCGACCGCGAGGTCGTCTTCTGGATGCTGTGGCCAGCCAGCCGTTATGCCTCGCCCAAGTTGCGCGTTTTCATTGACTACATGAGTGCGCACTTGCGCATCTGATCGCTTACGCCTGCAGCTTCAGGCGCACGCCGTCGCGATTGGAGATCTCGATGGCATCGATCAGCTCGTGCATGCGCATGGCATCCGCCATGGTCGGTGCAACGTGGGTACCGTCGCGCACATCCCTGGCGTAGGCGGCATACAAATTGGCCAGTTCCTGCTGGCTGCCGCCCAGGTCATTCTCCGGCAGCCAGTTGTAGCTCGACGGCACCGTGAGCGTGCGCATGGGTTGCGAGTCGCCCTGGGCCGCTTCGATGGTATTGAACTGGTCGCCAAAACTGGTGGTGTTCCAGATCTTGAGATCGCCCTGGGTGCCGGTCAGGTCCAACTGTATGCCATGGTTGTTGCGTTTCCCTGCTTCGATATGGACCGTCAGCACAGCCCCGTTGGCGAAGGTACCGTTGACCAGAATCTGGTCGGCCGTTGTGTGTTTCAGCACTTCACCTGTCTCGATCAGCGTCACCTCCGGGAACTGGTTGACAGTCAGCGCGCTGATACTCTGCGGATGGCCCAGCATGCTGAACACAGCATCGAAATAGTGACCGCCATAAATGGAAAGCAGGCTGGAGAAGTTCTCCGGCGGGATGGTGAAGTACAGGGCGGCCAGGCGTTCGCGCTGGAAGTATTCGACGCTGATATGCAACCGCACCGAACGCAGTTCCCCGATGTAGCCGTCCTTTAACAGGTCGCGGACGTAGCGATAGTCCGGATTCAGTCGACGCTGCAGTCCGACGATATGCCGAACGCCAGCCTTCTCGGCAAGCTCCATCAGTTCCTGCGACACGGCCTTGCTGGGCGTCAGCGGCCATTCGCAGTACACATCTTTGCCGGCGGCGATGGCTGCTCGTACGGTGGCCTCGTGCTGGGGTGCCGTGTTGAGCACGAGCACCAGATCCACCTCCGGATGGTTGACCAGAGCCTCCACGGAATCGAGTGCAAAGCGGATGCCGTGGCGCTGTGCCAACCCGGCGGCTTTTTCCGGGCTGCGACTGTGGACTGCCGTCAGTTCATAGTCGGGAAGTAACTGGAGGGCGGGCAAGTGGCCGTACTCGGCCCAATGACCGACGCCAATGAGACCCACTCGAATTTTTGATGACAGGGTCATGGAAGCTCCTGAGCCTGGTTTGAAGGGAAAGGTTGCGGTGCCGGGCGGGATAAAAAGCCCGGTCACCCAGTGTAGGAAGAGATGCAGGCGGGAAAAATGCGCCAGAGATCCGAACACTTCGGACGCTGGTGTCCGCAATACTCGGCATCAGGGCTACGCGCGCAGAGAGGCCGGTTGTTTCGCTTTCAGGATCTTTCCTGTTTTAAGAAACAAACCGGCCGTACAGGTTCTGATGCAGTCGTTAGACAGTCACCACGATCTTTCCAATCTGTTGGTTGGTTTCAAGAAAGCGGTGCGCTTCTTGAATGTTATCGAGTGTAAAGGTCTTGGCAATGATCGGCCGCAGCGCGCCCGATTCAAGGCCATTCAGGATGAATGCCTTGGCCCGCGACAAGGTCGCCTGGTCGGAAACGATTTCAGAATAGAGGTAGCCCTTGAGGGTCAGGCTTTTACCCAATACGGTGAACAATGGGAATGGCGTGGGCTCCGGGCTCAACGCACCATACTCAAGCAAGATACCGCCCTTGGCCATGCTTTGGGTGAGAGGTACGAAGGAGGGGCCGCCTACGGGATCGAAAACGACACGGGCACCCAATCCGCCGGTCAGCGCCATTGTCGCTTCAACAATATCCTCTTCCTCGCTGACAATGACATGTGCGGCACCCGCATCCAGCAACGCCTGTTTCTTTGCCCGGGTGCGGGTAACGGCCACTGCGGTGGCGCCTACCATTCTGGCAATCTGAAAGGCAGCCAGTCCGACGCTGCTGGAAGCTGCGGTAACCAGAATAAAATCACCTTTCTGCAGTTTTGCCTGCTCGACCAATGCGCCCCACGCTGTAACGTACTGCATCCAGGAGGCCGCGGCCTGTTCAAAAGACAGGTTTTCGGGATGCTTGACTGTGAGATTGGCGGGCACGTTCGCCAATTCGCCATAAGTGCCCCAGCGGGCAATGTCCAGTGGCGGAATGACGCTGACGACATCGCCTGCCTTGAAGTCAGTGACGCCGGTACCGACCGCAACGACAACGCCAGCGGCTTCATACCCCAGACGGCTTGGAAATTCCGCCTCTTGCAGGTAGGCATTGTTGCGGAACATCACTTCCGCGCGGTTCAGCCCTATGGCTTTTACTTCAATTTGCACTTCGTCCGATCCCGGGGCAGGCACATCGACTGCTTCCAGCTTCAAGACGCTTGCGTCACCGTACTCATGGATTCTGACAATGCGGGCCATCGTTACCTCTGTTGTAGTCAAGGGGCCGGGGTGTATGCCGACCTGATTTGAGTGAAAACTGGAACCCAGGCAGTGGTCGGGTTTGTGAGCGTGCCTGAGTCATGGCAATCGAATATAGGCGTTGGCCCACCCTCGGATAAAGGACTAGGATGGCGCAACACTAGAAACAAAAGGTTTCCAATGGATCGTCTCACCCAGATGGCTACATTCGTCAAAGCGGTACAACTCGGTTCCTTCAGTGCGGCGGCGGACGATCTCAATCTATCCCCGCAACTGGTAGGTAAACAGGTGAAAATGCTCGAGCAGCACTTGGGGGTGTCGCTGCTTAACCGAACGACTCGCAAACAAAGCCTCACCGAATTTGGCCGCGCGTTCTATCCGCGAGCAAAGATGATCCTTGCCGATATGGACGCTGCGGAAAGCATGGCTGCCGTGACGCGGGGGATTCCTAGCGGTCGATTGAGAATCAACGCGCCAGTCACATTCGGTATGCGTACGCTGTCGCCGCGCCTGCTGGAGTACATGGTCAAGTATCCGCAGGTCTCGGTGGACCTGACGTTATCAAACGAGATTGTAGACCTCGTGGAAGACGGCTATGACGTAGTGTTTCGGGTAGGTGAGCTTTCGGACAGCGGTTTGAAAGCGTTGCCATTGAGACCCTACCAGATGGTGCTCTGCGCTGCGCCTTCCTATCTGGCACGGCGGCCCCTCATCACTACACCCTGGGATCTGCAACAGCACGAGTGCCTGGGCTTTGCGTATTCCGACGGGCGCTCACACTGGAGTTTCGACGGGAAAGAAGGGCGGATGGATGTGCCCATTACAAGCAGATTGACGATTAATCAGGGCGATCCGCTACTCGCCGCCGCCGTCGCTGGATTGGGCGTAATGCTTCAGCCATTGGAGCTGGTCAAGGACGCACTGAGAGATGGAACATTGGTCAGTCTTTTGCCTCACTACGAGGTGCCTGTCTCACCCATGAACCTTTTATATGCGCGTGACCGTCGGTTGACTCCCAAACTGCGAAGCTTTCTGGACTTTGCCAGTGCTGCGTTTGGCCGAAACCCATTAGCCTGATAACGCTTACTCCCTTTCGAGCAAGTGCTCCAGGAACAATCCCGCCGCGACCGACAACGCCGCTCTCGACCTCACGCACACGCTGAGTTCCCGGGAGGCCCACGGCTCATCCAGGCTGATCGCCTTCGCACCGTCCATTTTGTAAATCGCTGCGCTCCCCTCGGGCATGATGCCAATGCCCAGGCCGGCCTGAACCATCAGGCATAGCGCGTCGTAGCTGGAGACTTCCATGCGGATCTTCAGCGAACGCCCCAGGTCGTTGGCCGCCTTGATCAACTGAAAGTTGAGATGAGTGCCACTGCGCAAGGCAATGTATTCGTGATCCAGGGTTTCGCTGAATTTGACGGAGCGGCGTGTCGCCAGCGGATGCCCAAGGGGAACCAGTAACACCAGGCGATCGCTACGAAACGGGAAAACCTCGATATCGGCACCGTGCGGAAGACGGGTGAAGATGCCAATGTCGGTGCGATTTTCGGACACCGCCTTGGTGATGGCCAGGCTTTGCCTTTCTTCAAGGCTGATGTTGATCAGTGGGTACAGTTCCATGAACGACTTGATCAGGCCCGGGAGGAATTGGGTGATGGCGGAAATATTGGCCAGGACATGCACCGAGCCACGGCGGCCGTGGGAGTAGTCACGCATCTGCACGACGATTTCATTGAGGTTGTTCAACGCGCTGCGAGCCATGAACAGTAGCGACAGACCGGCGTCGGTCGGGGTGATGCCTTTGTTGGTGCGGTTGAGCAGTTTCGAGTCGAGCAGTTCTTCCAGCTCGCTGAGCCGTTTGCTGACCGCCGCCGCGGCGATGTGTTCGCGTTTGGCGGCGGCAGCAATGGTGCCTTCTTCAACGACGCTGACAAAGAGTCGCAACGAGACCGGATCGAGTTTCATGGGAGGTACCGGTTTGGCCTGAATGGCCAGCATAGTACCTCCTTCGATATTGGCTCAGAACGCCCCGGACAACAGATGGCCGGCGTTGGGTACTTGCGCCTTGAGGCCCAGGGTTTTCAACATTTGGTAAACGGTGGCGACCGACGCCGACAGCACCGGTTTGTCGAGGCGATCCTGGACAAGCTGGATCGCGGGTAGCGACGGCATTTGCACGCAGCAGGACAACACCACGCCATCGGCCTGGCCGATGCTCAGTCTGTCGGCGTGAGCCAGCAGATTCATCGGGTCCAGACGCCCGACTTCGAGGTTGTCGGAAACCTCCAGGCTGATGGAGTCGACCACTTCGATTCCGGCCGCTTCGATGTAGTCGATGACCTGCCGGGTCAACGGCTTCATGTACGGCGTGATGATCGAGACTTTCTTGTAGTCGAGCATGTGCAGGCTATCGATCAGCGCACCGGCGGAACTGAGTACCGGAGCGGTCGATTGATTGGACGCCACTGTCTTGCTCAAACGCTCTTGCGAGACTTTGTGATAGCCAGGCCCTTGGCACATGATCGCCACCAGGCAGGCATAGGCCATGACATCCACTCGCGCATCGCTCAGTTCCAGCGCGCAACGGTCGCTGTCGATGTCCATCTTCTTCAGCTCTTCGGGGCTCACATGCATCATGCGCATGCGCGAGGAGTGAAAGGTAAAATGCTCTTCGGGAAACAGTTCGTAGCGCGAAGTCAGCATGGCCGGGATTTCGGTTTCCATCGTCGTGTTGGAGCTGGGAACGATTTGGCCGATGCGAAAGTTTTTCATGGGTTTTTCCTTTGAACGGTCGGCTCAGTTGCCGCTGGTGAGTTGAACGCCTTTGGTTTCCTGCAGCGTGAACACCATGACAGCGGCGATGACATAGGAAACGGAGGCAAGGGAAATGGTGGCGGTGAAGCCGATGAGCGGGATCAGCACCGGGACCAGCTTGATGCCGGCGATGGCGCCGACCCGGCCGAAGTTGAAGCAGAATCCCGACGCGGTCGAACGGATGCTGGTCGGGAACAACTCCGAGTACCAGGCGCCGAACCCGCTGAAATAACCGGTGAAGAAGCCCAGCAGTGCCGCCAGCGAACCGAGGGCGATGACGTTCTGGGTTGTGAACAGCAGCTTGCCGTCCGTCAATGGCATCAAGGTCGCCGAGTAGGCAAACACCGGCACCATGATCGCCATGCCGCCAAAAAACACCGCGAACGACAGGCGACGACCGATGCTTTCGGCCAGGTAGCCGTAGGCCAGGTAACCGAGGGTGGCGCCGATGCCGATCCAGATGACAAACACCGGAGCCTGATCGATACGTACGTTCAGAATGCTCTGCAGGTAAGCCGGCATGAAGGTGGTGATGATCCAGTAGCCGTACATGCCCAGTACCGAAATGCTCAGGCCCAGCAAGGTCACTTTCAGATACTGCGGACGGAAGATTTCCATCAGCCGGCCCTTGTCGGCGTTACGGCGCATGAACTCGCGGTTGGCCAGCCACACCGGCGATTCCTTGACGAACAGCCAGATGAACACCAGGGTGAAAAACGCCGGGACCGAGGCGTAGATGAACAGGTTTCTCCAGGATTCAGGATTGCCGCCATCGAGGAACGTCCAGGCGAAAATCGCCGCCAGCAGACCACCACCCGACCAACCGGTCTGCATCACTGCAAAGGCCTTTGCGCGACCGGCCGCAGGCCAGATCTCCGACACCAGTGCTGCCGCGGCGGACCACAAGCCACCGACGGCGATGCCCACGCAGAAGCGGAATACATTGAGCTGCCACAGGCTGTCGGCAAAAGCACAGAGCAAGGTGCCGGTGCCATAGACGAACACCGACAGCATCATGGTTTTCTTGCGACCGATCTTGTCGGAAATGTTGCCCAGGAAGAAACCACCGATCCCGGTGGCGAGCAGAAACCAGGCAACCGTGGAGACTACGTCACCCAGGCCGACGGCGAAGGTCTTGGCGACCGCCAGGAGGACAAAGCCAAAGACGGTGGCATCCAGCGCATCAAACAGCCAGGCGGCCCAGGAGCCCCCCAGCGTCACGTAACGCTGGTTGGCGGTCAGTTGACCGACTCCGTCGACGACAGAAGCTTGTGCCGCGGAACTGACGGCTAGGGTTTTCATGGTTCAACCTCGCGGGTTTGCGTTTTTATTCTTGGAGCCCGTGTGCCGAAAGGTGATCGGCACCCGAGTGGTCATGTGCGACCGATGTTAGGAGAGGTAAAAGCCGTTCGTACATCAGCCATTCACGAGCCTGCCATCGCGGGTGGCGATGGCAGTGGGGGAGGTGCAGGAGCACCTGCTCTGCCTTCTGCACCAGCAGTGCTTTTGTGAACATCTCACTGCTTCTCCTTTCGGCGCGGCGAAAGCGGTGTTAAAAAATGTTATTGTTAAAAAATACTTCACATAATCTGATCACTGGTAGATGATCTCCATCAGCCGGTATGACAACCTGATAACACGACAAAAACAGGATTGCCTTGATGTTCGATGAGATCCCGACTCACGTCCTGAATCACAGCGCCCCTCAGCTGGCTTATCCGCGTGGTGCTGATTCTGTCTACCGCTGCCTTATTCACAACGCGGCCAACGTCTGCGCCTTGCAGGCGTTGAAGCAGTCGCTGCTTTTCACTGGAGTACCCCATGAATAACAAGAATGTCGGTGTGGTCGGTCTGGGCGCTATGGGGCTGGGCATTGCCCGCTCGTTGTTGCGCAGTGGTTTCAATGTGCATGCCTGTGATGTGCGCACTGCCGTAACAGAGCAGTTCGCCGGGGAGGGCGGTGTGGCTTGCCTGTCACCGTCGCACATGGCCGCTGAGTGTGACGTGATCATTACCGTGGTGGTCAACGCCGAGCAGACCGAGACCGTATTGTTTGGTGAGGGTGGAGCCGTGGCCTCTCTGCGGCCGGGCAGCCTGGTGATCGGTTGCGCCACCGTGGCCCCGACCTATGCCGTGGATCTGGGCCAGCGCCTGGCCGCGCTAGGCTTGCTGTATCTGGATGCACCGATTTCCGGTGGCGCCGCCAAGGCTGCCGCTGGCGAGATGACCATGATGACCTCGGGCCCGGCCGACGCCTATGTCAAGGCTGAGTCGATCCTGGCTGGCATGGCCGGCAAGGTGTATCGCCTGGGTGACGTCCATGGCCTGGGGTCGAAGGTCAAAATCATCAACCAGCTTCTGGCTGGTGTACATATTGCCGCTTCTGCCGAAGCCATGGCGCTGGGCCTGCGTGAAGGGGTCGATGCCGATGCGCTGTATGAGGTGATCACCCACAGCGCCGGTAATTCCTGGATGTTCGAAAACCGCGTGCCGCACATTCTCAAGGCTGACTACACGCCATTGTCCGCCGTGGATATTTTCGTCAAGGACCTGGGCCTGGTGCTGGATACCGCCCGGGCCAGCAAATTCCCGCTGCCGCTGTCGGCCACCGCTCATCAGATGTTCATGCAGGCCTCCAGTGCCGGATTCGGCCGTGAGGACGACTCGGCGGTGATCAAAATTTTCCCGGGCATCGAATTGCCGACTGCCAAGCCTGAGCCTGTTTGAGGAACACCCCATGACTACCTCCACCGCACGCCCGTTGCTGGGCTGCATCGCCGACGATTTCACCGGCGCCACGGACCTGGCCAACATGCTGGTGCGCGGCGGTATGCGCACCGTGCAAAGCATAGGTATCCCGAGCGCGGAAGTGGCTGCCGGGCTTGATGCCGATGCGATCGTCATTGCCCTGAAGTCGCGTACCACGTCGGTCGCCGAAGCGGTCGAGCAGTCCCTCGCCGCGCTGGCCTGGCTGCGCGAACAAGGCTGCGAGCAGATCTTTTTCAAATATTGCTCGACGTTCGACTCCACCGCTACCGGCAACATCGGCCAGGTCAGCGAAGCACTGCTGGCCGCACTGGATAGCGACTTTACCCTTGCGTGCCCGGCGTTCCCGGAAAATGGCCGGACGATCTTTCGCGGTCACTTGTTTGTGCAGGATCAACTGCTCAGCGAGTCGGGCATGCAAAATCACCCATTGACGCCGATGACCGATGCCAACCTGGTTCGCGTGCTGCAATCGCAGACCCGCCTGAATGTCGGTCTGTTGCGCTACGACACGATTGCCCGTGGCGCTGAGCAGGTGCGGGCGCGAATCGCCGAGCTGAGGGCTCAAGGTGTCGGCATGGCCATTGCTGATGCCTTGTCGGACAGCGATCTGTACACCCTCGGTGCGGCCTGCGCCGATCTGCCGCTGTTGACGGGTGGTTCGGGACTGGCTTTGGGGTTGCCGGAAAACTTCCGTCGCGCCGGCAAACTGCGCGATCTCGACGCCTCGAAACTTCCGGCGGTGTCCGGCGGGGAAGTGGTGTTGGCCGGTAGTGCTTCGATTGCCACCAATGGACAAGTGGCCGCCTGGCTCGAAGCCGGCCGGCCAGCTTTGCGGATTGATCCGTTGGCCTTGGCGGCGGGGGAACCGGTGGTGGCGCAAGCCTTGGCCTTCGCCCGTGATAACGAGCAAACCGTATTGATCTACGCCACCAGCTCACCGCAAGAGGTCAAGTTGGTGCAACAGCAACTGGGCGTCGAGCAGGCCGGTAGCCTGGTGGAAAACGCCTTTGGCGAAATTGCACAGGGCCTGCGCCAGAGCGGCGTGCGCCGTTTCGTGATCGCCGGCGGAGAAACCTCGGGCGCTGTGGTCCAGGCGTTGGGCGTGCAGCTGCTGCAAATCGGCGCGCAGATCGATCCGGGTGTACCGGCGACTGTCAGCAGTACTGACGAACCATTGGCGCTGGCACTCAAGTCGGGCAACTTCGGTGGCCGGGATTTCTTCAGTAAAGCCTTGAACCAACTCGCCCAGGCCGGGGGTGCACAATGAGCTGCGCAATGAGTCACGAGAACGCCCTGCGCGAAGAAATCTGTGAGGTTGGCCGCAGCCTTTACCAGCGCGGTTACACCGTCGGCAGCGCCGGTAATATCAGCGCACGCCTGGATGACGGCTGGTTGATCACGCCGACGGATGTGTGCCTCGGGCGCCTCGATCCGGCGACCATCGCCAAGGTCAATCTGGCGGGTGAATGGGTGTCCGGTGACAAGCCTTCAAAGACCCTGGCGTTGCATCGCCAGGTCTACGACCGTAATCCAAGTGTCGGTGGTGTCGTGCATACCCACTCCACCCATCTGGTGGCATTGACGCTCGCCGGTGTCTGGCAGGCGAACGACATTCTGCCGCCGCTGACGCCGTATCAGGTCATGAAAGTCGGGCATATCCCGTTGATTGGCTACCAGCGACCCGGTTCGCCGAAGGTTGCCGAACAGGTCGCATTGCTGGCCAATAGCGTTCGCGGTGTGATGCTCGAACGGCTGGGCCCGGTGGTCTGGGAGAGTTCGGTCTCCAGGGCCAGCTACGCCCTGGAAGAACTCGAGGAAACCGCACGACTCTGGCTGATGAGCAATCCCAAGCCTGAACCGCTGGATCAGGTGGCGCTGGACGAGCTGCGAGAGACATTCGGTGCGCACTGGTAGAGCGCTGATTTTTTAACACGATAGAACATGACAGATAGATAACGCAGGCCCTGTCCGGGAGACGCTCAGCGACTCTCGATGGCCCCGGCTTGCCTAAAAATACAATAACAAGAGGAACTCCAGGCATGACTCGCCTTCACTGTGGCATTTTCAGAAGAATCCTTTCGTTCACCCGGCGTGGAGGGTTTGTGAAATGAGCCCGTTAATCTTGATGATTACCGCAGGGGTGGGCATCGCGCTGTTGTTGTTCCTGGTGCTCAAGTACAAATTCCAGCCCTTCGTGGCCTTGATGCTGGTGAGCATTCTGGTGGCGCTGGTGGCCGGGGTGAAACCGGCCGATCTGGTCGCTACCATCGAAGGCGGCATGGGTAAGACCCTGGGTCATATCGCAATCATCATTGCCCTGGGCGCGATGATCGGGCGGATCATCGAGCTCTCCGGCGGTGCCGAGGCGCTGGCCAAGACCCTGATCACCCGTTTCGGCAACCGGCGTACACCCCTGGCGTTGACCATTGCCGGCTTCATGGTCGGGGTACCGGTGTTCTTCGAAGTGGGCGTGATCATCCTGATGCCGCTGGCCTATGGTATTGCCCGGCGTGCGCGCAAGCCGCTGTTGGTGTACGCGTTGCCGATGTGCGCGGCCTTGTTGACCGTACACGCCTTTCTGCCGCCACACCCGGGTGCAGTGGCCGCTGCCAGTCAATTGGGCGCGGACCTGGGCCGCGTGCTGATGTTCGGGTTGCCGATCACCGCGTTCCTTTGCTATGTCGGCTACCGCGTAGCCGGGCGCATGACCCGTCGGGCGTACCCGATGACCGACGATATTCGTGCCGAGGTCTATGGCCCGCATGTCACCAACGAGGATCTGGCTGCCTGGTCCAATGGCAACGACATCAGCGCTGATCGAGCGGCTGAAGCCGTATCACACATGGGCCTGGAAGAGTCGACCAGCAGCATCGTTGCCAAATTGCCGCCGGCCCCCGCACCGGGTTTTGGCCTGATCGTCAGCTTGATCGTGCTACCGATCATTCTGATTCTGCTGGGGACTCTGTCTACCTCGTTGCTGCCGGCCGAATCGACTCTGCGCGGCATCATGACCGTGGTCGGTGCGCCGCTGGTGGCGCTGCTGATCGACACCTTGCTGTGTGCCTGGTTGCTGGGTTCGCGTCGGGGCTGGAGCCGCACTCAGGTGTCAGACGTGATCGGTTCGGCCTTGCCCGGCGTGGCCATGGTGATTCTGATTGCCGGTGCCGGCGGTGTATTCGGCAAGGTGCTGGTGGACACCGGAATCGGTGCCGTGGTCTCTGACATGCTGCGCACCACCGGTCTGCCGGTTCTGGCCCTGGGCTTTCTGCTGACCATGCTGTTGCGCGCGGTGCAGGGCTCGACCACGGTGGCGCTGGTGACCACTGCCGGCATCATCAGCCCGCTGATTGCGACCCTCGATCTCACCCCGAACCACATGGCCCTGCTGTGTCTGGCCATGGGCGGTGGCGGGTTGGCCATGTCCCATATCAATGATGCCGGTTACTGGATCTTTACCAAGCTGTCAGGCCTGAACGTGGCCGACGGTCTGCGCACCTGGACGGTGATGACCACCTTGCTCGGCACCTTGGGTTTCTGTATTACCCTGCTGATCTGGCCCTTTGTCTAACCCTTTATCTCAGGAGCTACCATGCCTCGTTTTGCAGCCAACCTCAGCATGCTCTACCCGGAACATGAGTTTCTGGATCGCTTCGCCGCCGCTGCCTCTGACGGTTTCGAAGCGGTGGAGTATCTTTTTCCCTACGACTACAGCGCTGAAGAACTCAAACAACGCTTGAGCGACAACGGCCTGGTGCAGGCACTGTTCAACGCGCCGCCCGGTGATTGGGCAGCGGGGGAGCGGGGCATCGTGTCGTTGCCGGGCCGGGAGAGTGAATTTCGAATCGGTTTTGATCGTGCCCTGGAGTACGCCGGTGTGCTGGGCAATTCGCGCATCCATGTGATGGCCGGGCTGTTGCCGTCGGAAAGCGATCGCCCACGGCATCACGGCGTTTACCTGGAGAACCTCGCCTACGCCACCGGCCAGGCGGCCAAGGCAGGCGTCACCGTATTGCTCGAACCGATCAATACGCGCGACATGCCAGGCTTTTTCCTCAACCGTCAGGATCAGGCCCAGGCCATCTGCAAGGAAGTGGGCGCCAGTAACCTGAAGGTTCAGTTCGACTGCTACCACTGCCAAATCGTCGAGGGCGACCTGGCGACTAAACTGCGTCGCGACTTCGATGGTATCGGCCATATCCAGATCGCCGGCGTGCCTGACCGGCATGAACCGGACCTGGGGGAAGTCAATTATCCCTATCTGTTCGAGCTGATCGACCAATTGGGTTATGACGGCTGGGTAGGGTGTGAATACCGGCCGCGAGGCAACACGTCTGCCGGCTTGCAGTGGTTGCGCGATTGGAAGGCGCGTTAAGCATTATAGAGGAGGGCGGCGACGGGCTCCGCAGGATGCAGGAGCCCGTTGTTTCACGCCGGTGTACTGTCAGCCGGTAGCAACAGTTCGACACCCTGCTTGCGGATGCCATCGGCCGCTGCAGCGGTCAACGCGTCATCGCTGAGAATAATGTCGAACTGCTCGAGCCCGGCGATCTTGTACATGCTGAAGGTGCCGTATTTCGAACTGCTGGCCACCAGCACCACTTGCGAAGCCGATTGCATCGCGGCTTGCTTGACCTCCACCTTCAGCGCCGAAGGGGTGGTGAGGCCGCGCCGCAAATCCCAGGAGCTGGTCGATATGAACGCGATATCGGTGACCACCTGACGCAAGGTGGCAACCGCCAGACCGCCCACGCACGATTGATTGGAGTGATCCAGCTGCCCGCCGGTATGAATCACCGTGACATGGGGGGCTTCGATCAGTGCCTGGACAATGCCGAAATCGTTCGTCACCACGGTCATGCCAGACAGCGCCTTGATGTAGGGGACAATTTCCAGCGTGCTGGTTCCCGCATCCAGGTAAACCGTCATGTCGGCATGCAATAGCCGGGCGGCGAGCCTGGCCATGGCTTGCTTCTGCGGCAACTCCACCACAGCCTTGATCTGATGGCTGGGCTCACTGTGCAGCTGGCTGGCAATTCGTACCCCACCCGTTACCGAATAAGCACGACCTTCCTGCTCCAGCAACGCGATGTCGCGGCGTATGGTCATGTGCGAACAGTCGAACATTTCCATCAATTGATGAACGCTCAGCACCTGATGCTTGCGCAACTGTCGCAGCATCAATTCGCGGCGCTGCTCCGGGATCATCGGTGCGCCGCTTTCGGCGGCGATGTCCTTTTGACTAGGCATTCGGGCTCCAGAATGAAGAAATCCGCAGACAGGCAAGGCGGGCAAACATAGTAGCTAATCTGCGGCTGGATCAGTAGCGTGATGAGGCATCGAGCTCATTACCCCTACGTAAAACGCTTGTTTCTACCTGTTCATAACCCTGCTTGAAAGGCGGGAAAGAGCCATTGCTCGCACTATCACAAAGGTAGCGGCCGATCTTGGACAACCCGCTTCATGACGAGTGTCGAGGTCAGCCGTTGCACATTGGGTAATGTCGAAAGGCTTTCATCGTATAGCCTTTGAAAGGCCGGCAGATCCTGGGCGATGACGTGCAGCAGATAATCCGGCTCCCCAAACAATCTTTGGGCATCGACCACCTGGGGTATTTCAACGAGCGCCGCCTCGAACGCCTCGACGGCTTGCCTGTTGCCCTCTCTAAGCGTGGCAAACACCATGGCGGAAAAATTCAGTCCCAATGCGCCGGGATCAAGCTGCGCGCGATAACCCAGCAACACACCGGATTCCTCCAGCGCCCGCACTCGTCGATGGCAAGGTGAGAGGCTCAGGCCCACGCGCTCGGCAAGATCAGTGATCGAAAGGCGGCCATCCTTTTGTAGCTCGGCAAGAATCTTCCGATCAGTCTTGTCCACGTAGAATATTTTCCCAATCTGTAATGTCATGACGACCATCTTTGAAAGTTAATTCTAACTCCATTTCATTATTCTTCCTCCCATCAAAAACAACCGTTGTCCCCTCAAGAGATCCTGGGGACGACCCTTGACTCGAGAGCGGAATGATGAACATCGCGGTGAGTGATCAACTGCAGCAGGTGACGCCATGACCTTCAGTGTTTTTGTTGCCTTCTGGGCGGTGTCGATTTTGTTCGTCATCACGCCTGGAGCCGATTGGGCCTACGCGATATCCGCAGGCTTGAAGCATCGAGTCGTCATACCCGCTGTGGGCGGACTGTTGTCCGGCCACTTGATTGCCACAATGGTGGTAGCCGGTGGTGTTGGCCCCCTGGTCGCCAACCACCCTGTGGCCATGTCGGTGCTGACGGTGGCCGGGGCGGGTTATCTGCTTTGGTTGGGCATCAACATGCTCGTGCGCCCCTCCACACCGCACGCGGATGAGGTTCAGGCGTCAGGCTCCTGGAAGCGCTGGGCGCTCAAGGGGCTTTGCGTCAGCGGGCTGAATCCGAAAGTGTTCCTGCTGTTCCTGGCGCTCCTGCCTCAATTTGCCGACGCCACCGCACCCTGGCCTGTACCGATGCAGATGATTGCGCTCGGGCTCGTCCACACGTTCAGTTGTGGCGTGATCTACTTTTTGGTCGGATTTGGCTCGCAAGTTGTTCTTCGGGCGCGCCCAGCCGCCGCTCAACGGGTCAGTCGTTTTTCCGGTGCGGCCATGATCCTCATCGCAGTGGTTCTGTTTGCCGAAGGGACTTTGCACTTGAGGTGAGTACAGGAGTATTTCCCGGACCCGAGCATGCTTTTTGATCTGCCCACCCACACCTGCCAAGGAGTCGAAATGAAAAGCCCAAGAGAACGCGCTGCCGAAGGTCTCAAGGCCGGAGACCGGTTCACGGTAGTCCGCTGCTTTTCAGCTGACGATATTCGTCAATTCGCGCAGATTTCGCGAGACTACAATCCGGTTCACTGTGATGCCCGTTACGCGCAGCTGCGCAGGTTCAAGGCACCCATTGCCCATGGTCTTCTGACTGCCAGCCTGGTCACCGAAATTGGCGGGCAAATTGGTTGGCTGGCGACAGGGATGAGTTTCGAGTTCAAACATCCTGTTTACGCAGGACAACAGATCACCTGCCACTGGCTCATCGTTGATATTGATGAGCGGGGGCACGCAAAAGCCGAAGTCAGGATAGTCAACTCAGAAGGCATTACTGTGCTGGAGGCAACGACTTGCGGTGTACTGCCAAGAACGGAAGAACGTCAACGCCTCAAACAGATGCTCTTTGACGGAGATCCCACCAACGGTGCTGCCCGGCCCATGAGTTGATTACCTGAAATGGGTGGCAACTGCTCTTACGCTGTGTGTCCGCTTCACGCCCTGAGGAAAGGCGCCCGCTCTATGATGACGCGCGGCGCCGGAATCGTTGGCTACATTACAAAACGATCAATCATTCAACACGCAGTACGGATGCTATTGACTCTCCGGCTTCAAGACGTACCAGCAGACCGGGTTCTGCACGGTCACTGGCCAGTGCCTGGTCGATGACTGCGGCGAGTGCTTGACTGTCGAGAATCAGCAAGCCGTTATCGTCACCCAGCACCAGATCACCCGGGTGCACCTGAACCCCGCCGCACTGCACCGGGACATTCAAGCGGCTCTCGGCGTTGCCGTGCAGTTTGGTGGTCAGCAGGCTGGTGCCACGGGCGAAAACGGGCAGTCCGGCTTCGCGCAGTTCAAGGATATCGGTCACCACGCCGTCGACCACTATGGCTCTGGCGCCTCGTGCTTGAGCCGCACAGGCGGTGACCGTGCCGACACAGGCGTGATGTCGATCACCGTTCATATCAATTACCAGCACGTCGCCATCTTGCAGGCTTGCCAAGGCGCGGTTGACGGCAATGGCATCGGCGTCGATCACGCTCAGCGTCACGGCGCGACCTACCACTTTGACGGCGCTCAGCATGGAGCGAATTTCGGCACTGACAAAGCCGTCTTCGAGCAAATGCCCGAGGGTGGCGAAGCTGACCTGATGGAGCTTTTCAAGCAATTGAGTATCGGCGTTCATGGCTTACCTCTGCGGCGCGCAATCGATGAGTTCGGCCACGCAATCAATTTCCAGTGCCACCCCCCAGAGTGCCACGCAGACTGTGGTGCGTGCCGGCGGCGCATGGCCGAGCACTTCGGTATAGACCCGGTTGAAGGGTTCCAGTTGAGCTGGATCGGTGAGATAGCCGTTAACCTTGATCACGTGATCGAAGTCCGAGCCTGCCGCGATCAGGATGGCTTCCAGGTTGCGCAAGGTCTGGCGCACTTGCTCTTCGAAGCCTTCGGGTTGCTGGTCCAGTCCGCCTACAGCGGGTATTTGGCCGGCAGTGAACACCAGATGGCCGCTGACCACTGCCTGGGAGTAAGGACCGACCGGGCCAATTGTGCCGGGTGCTGCCTGGATACGTTTCATGAGAGAGCCTCGCTGAGAATAGAGGCCCGCCGACCCGACATGGGCGGCGGGCCGGTGAATCAGAACAATGCCAGGGTGTAGCTGACGAACAGGCGGTTCTGGTCCTGATTGGCGTCGGCTTCGGAGTGCAGAACGCCATAGCGCCAACCGAAACCCAGGCCTGTGAACGTGCCGTCCTGGATAACGTAATCCAGGGCCAGGTCACGCTCCCATTCCTGCTGATCGCTGCCTGAAGTGGTCTTGATCTGGCTGCCTTTGAGATAAACCATCGACGCCCGAAGACCCGGTACGCCCGAGGCAGCGAAGTCATAGGCGTATTGGCCGAACCAGGTGCGTTCGCCGGCCCGGTTGAAGCTGGTGAGCATGCGGTCGGTGAACAGATACAGGCTTGCGCCACCGGCCCCTTTGTCCACCAGGGAACCCTGGTTGAGCTGGACGAAGTTGCTGCCATCGGAAACGCTCTGGTAACCGCCGGTCAACCCATGGCCACCAAGGCTGTAGGTGAAGAGGGCGCTCCAGGTGCGGTTGTCGATTTCACCGGCACCGTTTCGGCTATAGCCACCGACCCGGAAACCGTCGGTCCGCCCGCTGGCCGAGCTGTTGGCGCCGTCGGAAGATGTATCGAAGTAGCGCAGGTCGGTCTTCAACGACTGGCCTTCGCCCAGCGCGAGCACATGCTGCAGCCCGAAAAAGTGCTGGGTGTAGTAGTCCTCGAGATTGGCCAGGTAATACTGGGCGGTCAGATCCTTAGTGACTTTGTAGTCGGCACCGGCGAAGAGAAACTGGTTGCTCTCCTGACTCCCACCGCTGACCGCCAACCCGGTGCTATCACTGGAGCCACGCCCGGTAGCGTGCTCCAGACGGCCGGCGGTCAAGGTCAGCTTGTCGAGATCGCTGCTGGTAATCTGGCCGCCTTCAAAGGTCTGTGGCAACAGGCGACCGTCGTTCGCGACCAGGATCGGCAGCTTGGGCGTCAGCGTGCCGTAACGCATTTCGGTCTTGTTCAAACGGGCTTTTGCGGTCACGCCCAGGCGGCTCCATTCATCGGCAGCGCCATCACCTTCAGTCGGGATCATCGAGCTGCCGCGATGGCGGCCCTGGCCGCTGTCCAGGGTCAGGCCCACCAGCCCCAGCGCATCGACGCCAAACCCAAGAGTGCCGTCGGTAAAACCGGAGGTGTAATTGAGCATGAGCCCCTGCGCCCATTCCTCGGTTTTGCTCTGGCCGGCACTGCCGGGCCGGTCGCGGTAGTCGTTGTTGAAGTAAAAGTTACGCAGGCCCAGTGTGGCTTTGCTGTCGCTAATGAAGTCGGCTGAAGCGACCTGGCTCAGGCTCAAAAGGCAAGCGCCGGCGCTCATGCCAAAAAGGTGCAGGGTTTTTTCCATGGTGTACGAATCCAGAGGGTGCGTGAATGGCAGCAGGATCAAGTGCAGGTGGATTTATTCTTGTTGTGGGTCACTTGGTGCTATTCAGCCCGCCCGGCGCTCAAGTCGCGTTTGAAGGTTTCGGTCAGAAGTAACAGGGCAATCAGGGAGATGACCGCAGAGCCAATCAGGTACCAGGCCACTGACGAGCCTTTGCCGGTCATCGCCAGCAGGGCCGTGGTCACGATAGGCGTGGCCGCGCTGCCCAGCAGCCCGGAGAGCATGTAAGCCACCGATAGGCCGGAGTAACGCACACGGGTGCCGAACAGCTCGGCGAGGAAGGTTGCGATGGGCCCGTAGTTGGCGGCGAACGCAGTCATCAACAAGCCATAGCCGAGAAATACCAGCGGCAGCTCGCGAGTATCCATCAGCCAGAACATAGGGAAGGCGACCAGCGCTTCACCGACGATACCGGCAATGATCACCGGCTTGCGGCCGAAGCGGTCAGACAGTGCGCCGAAGGCTGGCAAGAGCACGATGCACAGCGCACAGGAGGCCAGTACCACGCTGAGCATGATGGTGCGGCTGAAGCCCAGGGTCTGGGTTCCATAGGTCAGGCCGAAGGCAACGATGATGTTGAAAGATGCGCCGGTCGACATGGTTGCCACGCCGCCGAGCAGGACTTGCTTCCAGTATTTGCTGAAGACTTCGGCCAGCGGCAACTTGATTTGCGGCTCGCTGGTTTGAGCCTTGTGGAACGCAGGTGTCTCGGTGATGTTGAGGCGGATGTACAGGCCTACGGCAATCAGCAGTGCGCTGGCCAGGAACGGGACGCGCCAGCCCCAGGCAAGCATGTCTTCAGCGGGCAACAGCCAGGCGATCGCCAGGAAGGCCAGGTTGGCAATCATGGTACCGGCAGGCACGCCGATCTGTACCCATGAGCCATACAAGCCACGTTGGTTGGCGGGGGCATGCTCGACGGCCATCAACACCGCACCACCCCATTCACCGCCCAGGGCCAGGCCTTGAATGATCCGCAGGGTCAACAGCAGGATCGGTGCCCAGATGCCAATGCTGGCGTAATCCGGTAACAGACCGATGGCAAAGGTTGCCGCGCCCATGGTCAATAGCGAAATCAGCAGCATCGATTTGCGCCCAAGCTTGTCGCCGTAGTGGCCGAACAAGGCAGCCCCGACGATGCGCGCACCATAAGCCGAAGCAAAGGTGCCGAACGCCAGGAGGGTGCCGATCAAGGCATCGAACGCCGGGAAGAAAATCTTGTTGAACACCAGGGCGGAAGCCGTGGCGAAAACAAACAGGTCGTACCATTCCACCGTGGTGCCAATAACGCTGGCGACGGCGACTTTTTTCATGTTGACGCTGGGTTCGACCGTCGGGGTAGCGGTCTGGATGCACGCGGAGCTGTTCATGCCTTTTTTCTCCAAATTGAGCGTCGGGCTCAGTGGATTGATTTATTGGATGGCAGTGTGGGTAACGGTGATGCTGTGGCCGGAGATCGGGTTTATTGTTTTTTCAGGCGCAAGCGGGCCCTGCCTCCGAGGTCGTGTGGATGACGCGACCTCAGAGGTTCGGTGTTGCTTGCATAATCAGTCGCTCAGGTGCTGAGCTCGCCGCAGCAACGCATTGAGCAGCACGTCGCAGCCCATACGAACATCGTCTGGCAGGGCATCTTCGGCTTCGTTGTGGCTCAGGCCACCGACACAGGGAATGAAGACCATCGTGGTCGGGCAATGCCCGGCGAGGTGAATGGCGTCATGCCCGGCACCGCTGACGATGTCCTGATGGGGGTAACCCAGCGCCTGGACCGCCGAACGTACAGCGGTCACGCAATCGGCATCGAAGGGTGTCGCCGGGCTGAGCCAGTGACGACTGATCGCCAGGCTCAAACCGCGCTTGTCGGCCACGATTTGCAAGCGCTCGTATACGGCTTGTTCCATTGCGGCGATCTGTTGGTCTTCGTGGTGGCGCAGATCGACAGTAAAGTTGATCCGGCCGGGGATGGTGTTGCGCGATGACTTGGCGATCTCCAGCTGGCCCACCGTGACCAGCCCCTTGGGTGCGAAGTCTCTGGCGATGGATTCCAGCACGCTGGCCATTTCCGCGACACCGAACAGGGCATCCTTGCGCAACGGCATCGGTGTGGTACCGGCATGGGCACTGACACCGCCAACCTGCACATCCAGCCAGCAGATCGCTTGGCCACCGGTGACGACACCCACCGGCAGGCCGTTGTCTTCCAGGATTGGGCCCTGTTCGATATGGGCTTCGAAGTAAGAATCGAAGGCTCGCTGCAAGGGCAGTTCACCACTCTGGCCTATATCGGCCAGGGCCTCAGCGACACTGATGCCATTGGCATCACGGGCATCCAATGCCGTTTGCAACGGCAGAATGCCAGTGAACACCGCCGAGCCGAACATGGCCGGAGTAAAGCGCGCACCTTCCTCGTTGGTCCACACGGCGATTTCGATAGGCTGGCGGGTTTCGATGCCTTGTTCATTCAGGCAACGCATCACCTCCAGTCCGCTCAGCACGCCGTAGATACCATCGAAGCGGCCACCTTTTGGCTGGGTGTCCAGGTGGCTGCCCATGACGATCGGCGGCAGGGCGTTGTCCTGGCCTTCGCGGCGGGCGAAAAGGTTGCCAATGGCGTCGAACGCGATACTCAAGCCAGCCTCACGGCACCAGCCCATGAACAACTCGCGACCGACCAGGTCTTCCCTGGAAAGGGCCAGGCGACAGTTGCCGCCACGCTCGGTGGCGCCAACCTTGGCCATGTCCATCAGGCTGCCCCACAGGCGCTCACCGTTGACTTTGGATACTTTCATCATTCACCTCTTGTCGCGTGTCTTAATAGCCCAGGGACGTATCGACCGGGTTGTTCAGGGGTTCGCCTCGGGCCAGCCGCCGCACGTTTTCGGCAATCTGGCTGGCGATGCAGTCGTGGGACGCCGCCGATGCCATGTGCGGGGTAACGATCACCCCGGGCATGCGCCACAGGCGATCATCGACCGGCAGGGGTTCATGCTCGAAGACGTCGAGCACCGCACCGCGCAGCTGACCACTGCACAATGCCTGTTGTAGATCGTCGATGCGTACGTGCTGGCCGCGACCGCAGTTGACGACCACCGCACCAGCCGCCAGAGCCTGGAAGGTTTCAGTGCAGAGAATGCCTCGGGTAGCCGGGGTCAACGGCAGCAGGTTGATCAAAAGATCGAGGCCTTCGAGAAAACCGCTGAACGCCCGATCACCGCTGTGGCAGACCACGTTGGGTAGGTTTTTGACACTGCGCGCCCAGCCGCGAACGCTGTAGCCGGCGCTGGCCAGGTCTTCGGCAATGGCGGCGCCCAGCGAACCCAGGCCCATCACCCCGACCTTGAAATCCTTTGCCTGAATCTGTACCGGGCGCTGCCAGAGCTGGTCAGGCTGCTGCTGCAAGACCTGATCGAAACGCCTGTGATAGTGAATCACCGCCCAGCGTACGTACTCGGTCATGCCTTGGCGGTGCGCGGGATCGACCACTCGGCACACGTGCAAGTTCGGGCAGCTGGGATCGGTGTGCAAGTGATCAACACCCGCGGCAACCGAATGCACCAGTTGCAGATTGGGCAGCGCGCCCAAACTGTTGGCCGGCGGGAACCAGCATGCGGCGACTTGTGCTTCACTGGCGACCGGGTCGTCGGCCAGCACCACCCGTATGTCCGGCGCCTGTCGGGCAAAGGCCGCCTGGAGCTGGCCGAGCAGGGTGCTGTCGCGCGACAGCAGTACGACGGTGTTCATGAGCAATAGGACTCGCGCTGGTCTTCAATCAAGGTCAAGGCGGCATTCCAGCTCAGCCCCATGATTTCCTCGGCTTCGTCGCGGCCGAACTGTTCTGCTGTGTGTTGGCAGACTTCTTTGCTGGGGTAGACCAGCTGGCTGCCACCGGCCAGTGCCGCGACCTGCGCCTGGCAGGCGCGCTCCAGGAAGTGAATTTCGTGGAAGGCTTCAGCCACGTTTCCACCGGCCGCCAGCAGGCCATGGTTACGCAGGATCATGGCCTTGTGTGGCCCCAGGTCGGCGACCAGTCGTTCACGCTCGGCCAGCGACAGCGCAATGCCTTCATAGGTGTGATAAGCCAATTTGCCGTAGAACTTCAGCGCATGCTGGCTGATCGGTAACAGGCCTTGCTCCTGGGCGGCCACGGCCATCCCGGCTGCGGTATGGGTATGCACCACGCAGTTGAGATCCGGGCGGGCCATGTGGATCGCCGAATGAATCACGAAGCCTGCGGCGTTGACACGGGTGCGCTCGTTCGCACCTCCTACTACCTGACCGTACTGGTCGATGCGCACCAGGTCGCTGGCTTTCATGCGATCGAAGATCACGCCGTAGCGGTTGATCAGGAAGTGGTGCTCAGGGCCTGGAATGCGCAGGGTGATGTGGGTGTCGATCAGGTCGGTCATGCGAAAGTACGCGACCAGTCGATACAGTGCGGCCAGTTCGCAACGGGCCTTCCACTCGGCGGGGGCAATGTTGTCGGGTGTGTACATGTAAGTTCCTTTCTCTAATTATTTTTCCGACAGGGATCAATCGGATCACGGTAACGCTCTGTCCCTCTGGCGCCTTCGTGCTTTATCTCGTAGCCTCTATAATTAAGCAATTTGCTAATTCTTAAGCGCTGATTAAGCTACGCTAATAATGGACATCAAGATGAGCAGCAAAAACTCGAATGAAGAGCTAATGCAGGCTAGATGGGGAGGGCGGCGTTTCCTCAACGATCGTCTGGATTGGAATTTGTTGCGCACGTACCTGGCGATTGGTCAGGAAGGGAGCATCAGCCGTGCTGCGGCGCGGCTGTTCATTACCCAATCGGCCGTCAGTCAATCACTCAAGCGGCTGGAGGAGCAGTTGGAGTGCGCCTTGATTTCGCGCAAGGGGCCACGCTTCGATCTCACTGAGGCGGGAGAGGAAATACTGCGAATTGCCGAAGAGATGTACGGCAACGTGTCGCGCATCGGCTCGGCCATCGAAGGCCCTCAGGATGATGTGGTGGGGAAGGTGCGTCTGCTCTCGATCAGCCGGGTGCAATCGACGGTCTATGATGATTTTCTCGCGAATTTTCATCTCAATCATCCGCGTGTGGAGTTGGAAATAGAGGTAATGCGCAGCTCCGACATTCTCAGTTCGCTGATGCAGAAGACCGCCACCGTTGGTGTCGGTTTATGCCGCATCGCTCAACCCAAGCTTGAGCAGCGTTGTCTGATACGTCAGCGATATGCCTTTTTTTGCGGAAAACGCCATCGCTTTTTTGGCGTGCGTGGCCTGGATCTGGCTGAGCTGCAAGGGGAAAATTTTGTCAGCTTCACGAGCGACCAGATTGGCGGCAATCTTTCGCCGCTTACCGTGTTTCGCGACCAACAGGGCTTCACCGGCAAGATCGTCGCTTCGTCATCAAACTTTGAAGAAATTCGCAGGTTGGTGATCGCAGGATTTGGTATCGGCTGTTTGCCAGAGCACTTACTCGATATTGATCTCTACAACGGCATGCTCTGGCGCCTACCGCCCAGGGATGGTGTCTCCGACGTGGACATTCACCTGTTGTGGAATCGCGAGCAAAAAATGACCCATGCAGAAACTGTATTTCTTGAAAGTTTCCAGCATGCCATCGCCGTTGCAGAACAATCCGTTGATCAGAAGGTCGGCCAGGAAGACTGACTTTTGATTGGCATCATCGGTGATTGGGGTCTGCGCATTGCGACCCACGCCGGTGATCAGTCACCTCGCATCGCACCCGATCTAAACTCAAAATAAATTACCAACGTCACCATTTTTGTGGCTTGACAGCCGCTCGCAAAGTCATATAGCTTGAAATCGTATACTTTCTACCGAGTGGAGAGGCTGATGACACGTCTAAGAGTTCTTTTCGCATCTACCGCAGCAGCCCTGGGGCTTTCATTGGCAATTTCTGCACCGGTACAGGCCGATACCTTGTCGAAAATTCGAGAGCGTGGAGTGCTTGTCTGTGGTGTGCACCCTGGCCTGGTCGGCTTTGGTGCGCCCAACAGTGCGGGTGATTGGCAGGGGTTTGATGCGGATTTCTGCAAAGCCTTCGCGGCGGCGATTTTCGAGAAGCCGAAAGTCAAGTTTGTCCCGCTGTCCGATCAGGCACGTTTCACGGCGCTGCAGAATGGCGAAGTGGATGTCCTCTCTCGGAACAGCACCTGGACCCTGACGCGCGATACCACGATGGGGCTGCAATTTCCGGTGGTTGATTTCTTCGACGGCCAAGGCTTTCTGATCAACAAAAAACTGGGCGTCACCAAGGCGGCAGAACTCGATGGCGCTACGGTCTGCATTCAGCAGGGCACAACCAGCGAGTATGTGGTTCGCAATTTCTTCGACAAACTGAAGATCACATTCAAACCTGTGGTGATCGAAAGCGGGACTGAATTCTTCTCGGCCTTTTTCGCAAGCCGCTGCGATGTAATCACCAGCGACGTGTCGCAGTTGGCGGTTATCCGGCTCAACTCGGGCAACCCCGAAAACTACGTCATCCTTCCTGATGTGATCTCGAAATCGCCAATGGGTCCAGTCGTCCGAGGCGATGACAAGCACTTTGCAGACCTCGTCAAGTGGACCGTCTTCGCAACCTTTACTGCAGAAGAACTGGGGATCACCAAAGAAAACGTTAAACAAATGCTCACCAGTAACAACGAAGACGTCCGGCGCCTTCTGGGGGTAACGCCAGGTGTGGGGGCAGGGCTGGGTCTCAAGGATGACTGGGTGATCAATGTCATCTCCGCGGTAGGCAACTACAAAGAAATCTTCGAGCGCAACGTGGGGGCAAATACGCCCTTGCAGATGAAGCGTGGCCAGAATTCGCTGTGGTCGGACGGTGGTCTGCTGTACGCCCCGCTTTTCTGATCCGTGATGTGAATGGCTCAAACGCCGCATAGATGGCGAATCAGAAACGAGAGGTGAAGGTCATGTCGGCAAGAGATGGCGCAGTTAAACACCAACACCGGGCAGTCACTGTGTTGGTCCAGCTTGTAGTACTCACGGCTGTCGTGATTGCGGTTTGGTATTTCGGGCACGTGATCAACGAGCGCCTTACACAGAAAGGGATCAATACCGGGTTCGGCTTTCTGTGGACTCGCGCCGGCTTCGACCTCAGCGAAAGCATGATTGCTTTCAGCGGTGACAAGTCATATGCGTACGCCTTGCTCGCGGGGTTTTCGAACACGTTGAAAGTGGCGCTCTGCGCCATTGTGTTCTCCGTGCTGCTCGGGGTATTGGCGGCGCTGGCTCAGTTGTCCAAATTCGGCCTGGCCAGACGAATTGCCAAAGTGTATGTCTCGACGATCCGCAATACGCCGCTGCTGCTGCAGTTGTTCTTCTGGTTCGCTGTTTTTACTTACGGTTTACCGGTAGTTCGGGAGGCTCTGGAACCGCTACCGGGTCTGTTCATCAGCAATCGCGGGGTTAATTTTCCGTGGCCAACCCCCTTCGCATTGACGGCGATCGTCGCAATCTTTTGCACCGTCGTGGCGTTTATCTTGAGAAGCGTGAGGACCGGTGGCAGCGCACTGAAAAACCCGGGAGCCTTGCTGATACTCCTGAGCGTGATTGCCTCCGTGTCCACGGCTTATGCCCTGTGGTCCGGGCAAATGACATTTGAATGGCCCACGGCGAGCAAGTTTTCAATTGGCGGCGGCGGGCACTTTTCACCCGAGTTCATGAGTATGTTCATCGGGCTCTCGGTGTACACGGGCACTTATATAGCCGAAGCGATCCGCGGGGCTGTGCAGTCCATTGCCCAGGGACAGATTGCCGCAGGTTATGCGCTGGGCCTGACGCACTTTGGTGTGCTGCGCTACATCGTGATGCCACAAGCCTTCCGGATCGCGATGCCGGCGGTGGTCAGTGAACTACTGAACCTGATGAAAAACAGTTCGCTCGGTGTTGCCGTGGGATACCCGGAACTGGTCTCGGCGGGAAACACCGCCATGAATCAAACGGGGCAGGCCATCGAATTGATCAGCATTTTCATGCTGGTTTACGTCACGGTAAACATTATTACGACGCAGGTAATCGGTCTTTGGGAGAAACATTATGTCTGGTGATCTGAATAATGGAGCCCAAGTGTCGATTGTCGCACCCTTGACGCTAATCCAGCGCCTCAAAGGCCTGGGCTCGGGTATGCCAAGCCGGATTGTGCTCGGCGCACTGTTTCTCTGGGGCGTCGTCTTGGTTGGCCCGGGTATCTTCAAATGGTTGTTGCTTGATGCAACCTTTAGCGGTAATGCCGCGCTATGCCACCAGAACGGAGGTGCTTGCTGGGCGTTCATCGGCACCAAGCTCAATCTCATCCTGTTCGGGGCCTATCCTCCGGAATCGCTTTGGCGTCCGATCACCTTCGTTGCATTGATCGCGGCGGTTGCGCTCTGGTGTTTGTTCCGGGTCCGCCATCACACAACGGCCATTGTGCTGTGGGTACTGGCCGCGTTGATTGGTTATCTATTGATGAGTGGCGGACTGTTCGGTCTTGAGTCAGTGGATCGTGCGCGTTGGGGTGGACTGCCAATCACCCTGCTGATCAGCATTGCCGGCCTTGTGTGTGCGTTCCCTCTGGGTGTGCTGCTGGCGATGGGGTGTCGGTCGCAGATGCCGCTTGTCTCTGTTCCGTGTCGGCTTTATGTCGATCTCATTCGCAGTGTTCCGGCGATCACCATTGTCTTCATGACCTTTGCGATCATTCCGTTGATCCTTCCGGACGAGCTTATTTTCGACAAGCTTTTTCGGGCAGGTATCGGTCTCTCGCTGTTTACCGCCGCTTACTTTTCCGAAGCCTTGCGCGGTGCCCTGCAAGCACTTTCAGTCGGTCAGCGCCAAGCGTCGGCAAGCCTGGGGTTCGGCTATTGGGGCAGTCATGCCTACGTCATCTTGCCGCAAGTCATCGCCCATTCGCTGCAACCGATTGCCAACATCGCCATCGCGTTCGTCAAGAACAGTTCGCTGTTGATGATCATCGGACTTTTCGATTTGCTTGGATCGGCAAGATCAAGCCTTTATGACGAAAACTGGCAAGGGTTCTATAAAGAGCTCTATCTGTTTGTCGGCGTCATCTACTTCGTTATTTGCATGTATATCCAACACTACGTCGCGTCGATTGAACGTGAACGTAGGGCCCGCCTGTATCAATAATGGATGCCTCCATGAAAGAAATAATAGAAGTACCGTTTTTATCTGAAGCACTCAGACGTTTGAATACACCGACCTCTTTGCTGATTCGCTCGGGTTCGATGCTCTATACCTGTGGCCTGCCGCCGCTCGATCCGCTGACCGGGAATATTGTTCGAGGCACGATTATTGAACAGACGCACGCTGTATTGCAGGTGATGAAAGTTGTTCTTGAATCGGCAGGATCGTGCCTCGATAACGTCGTGAAAACCACGATCTTCGTGACGGATCCATCGATGATTGATGAGGTGAACGCCGTGTATCGCAAGTATTTTCCTGAGAATCCACCCGTCCGCTCATTCGTTGCAGTCAAGCCTTGGCCGTTTCCGTTTGATATCGAAATCGATGTAGTCGCCCATCTTTAGAGATCGGATGTGCCGGGTTGTATTGTGTAAGAAGTATCAATTCTCTTGGTAGCTATAAGCTATTCAATTAGTTGTTTTAATATTCTTTCCCATGAACTCGAGCCGAGTGGTTTCGATGTTTAAGGTTTTCTGTCAGATGCTCGATGAAGGAATGTATTCGATGAAAAATGACATTGCCGTACTTGATTCAGTTCAAGTGGCCAAACTGATCGGCCAGATTGACGTGCTGTCCGCAATGCGTCGTATGTTCCTGGCGTTGGGACAGGAAAAGGCTGTGCAACCTCCACAACTGCGCAATCCGTTTCCCAACGGGCAAGGCAACTTCATCAGCTACCTCGGAACACTTGCCGAGGAGCGGGTCTTTGGTGCAAAGCTCTCACCCTATATCCCGCGTCCGGAAGGGGCCCTGGTGACGGCCTGGACGTTGATGATGTCGATGGATGACGGTCAACCTCGCTTGCTCTGTGATGCGGGACAACTGACGGTTGAGCGAACGGCGGGAACCACAGCGCTCGCCGTCGATTTGCTCGCGCCCACTCAGGTCAGCAAGCTGGCCGTGGTGGGAGTAGGGCGGCTGGGGCAGGCTCATGCCCGGCATGTCCTGGCACTGCGCGAGTGGGGGGATATCAGGTTGTACGCCCCCAACATTGACGCTCTGCCAGCGTCCGAGCAGCAGACACTCCGGGACATCGATCCGCGCGTCAGTATTCATACCGAACTTGCCAGTGCCGTTGATGATGCGGATGTCATCATGCTGTGCACCTCGGCCGGGCAAACGGTGCTTGACCCTGCCATGCTGAAAAAGCCGGCGCTGATCACCTCCATTTGTACCAATGCCCCACTGGCGCACGAAGTACCTCCTGAATCCCTGCTGAACATGAGCGTTTATTGCGATTACCGGGTTACCACGCCCGACAGCGCAGGGGAAATGCGCTTGGCAAAAGACCAGCATGGCTGGTTACCCGAGAGTATTTGCGGAGATTTGCCCGAGCTGATGACGGGAGTCGCCCGACTTCCCGATCCCGAGCGCCATACCTTCTTCCGCTCAATCGGACTGGGGCTGGAGGATATCGCCATTGCCAATGAGATTTATCAGTTGCATATGAAGAACAACTGAGTAGAGGTTCAGAAGTCGTTCTGCCTATTTCAGCGTAATAATAAGCCGGGGGATGGAAACATCCCCCGGCTTATATTCGGGAGGGTGCCATGGCAGCTGTTACCGATACGCTGAAGCTGTTTCTCGCCGGCGACGTCATGATGGCCCGCGGCATCGACGCAGTACTGCCGCATCCTGGCGATCCGCGGCTTTACGAAGCTTACGTCAAGAATGCCAGCGATTACGTCCGGCTGGCAGAACGACTCAATGGCTCGATTCCCCGCCCAGTCGATTTCACCTATGTCTGGGGCGCTGCGCTGGATGAGTTCGAACTTCGCCAGCCACACGCACGCATCATCAATCTGGAAACTGCGGTGTCCCGCCGCGGACGACCGGAGCCAAAGGGCATCAATTACCGCATGAGCCCGGAGAACTTCCCGGCCATCAGCGCAGCCGGCATCGACTGCTGCGTGCTGGCCAACAACCATGTGCTGGACTGGGGGGCAGTTGGCCTGGCCGATACGCTGGATACCCTGGCGAGCAATGGTATGTGCAGCGCCGGCGCCGGGCACAACCGGCAATCTGCCGAAGCGCCCGCCGTGTTGCTGCAGCCTGGCGGGCGGCGCTTGCTGGTGTTTGGCCTCGGCGCACCCGACAGCGGCATTGCGTCGGACTGGGCCGCCACGGATAAGGGCGCGGGCGTCGCGCGGCTGGAGGATCTGTCGATGCAAAGCCTGCGCCCTGTGGCCAAACGGATTCTCGAGGGCAAAAAACCACGGGATCTGGTGGTCGCCTCCATTCACTGGGGCGGCAACTGGGGGTTCGATATCCCGCGCGAGCAAGTCCGGTTCGCCCATGCCTTGATCGACGAGGCCGGGGTTGACGTGGTGCACGGGCATTCTTCGCACCACGTCAAAGGCATCGAGGTCTACCGCGAACGCCTGATTCTCTATGGCTGTGGTGATCTCCTGAACGATTACGAAGGCATAGAGGGCTACTCAGCCTTTCGCGGCGACTTGGGGCTTCTATACTTTGCCTCGCTGGACCCGGGTGGGCACCTGCAGTCGCTGGACTTGATACCCACCCGCCTGTGTCGCTTTCGCCTCTGTCGCGCCGAAGGGGATGACCGTCAATGGCTGCACGACACCCTTTCTCGCGAGTGCGCACGCTTGGGCAGCAGCATCCAGCCGGGCGCGAAAAATGCCTTCGAGTTGCGTTGGTGAGAACACTCCCTTAGCGACCCCGAATGATCAATGTTGCAGGATCTTGGAGAGGAAGTCCTTGGCGCGGGGGGAGCGTGCTTCGGGGGTGCCGAAGAACTCTTCTTTCTTGCAATCTTCAATGATTTTTCCCGCGTCCATGAAAATCACCCGGTCACTGACCTTCCTGGCGAAGCCCATTTCATGGGTCACGCACATCATGGTCATGCCCTCGTTTGCCAGCTTGATCATGACGTCTAGAACCTCGCCGACCATTTCCGGATCCAGGGCGGAGGTAGGTTCGTCAAACAGCATTACGATCGGGTCCATGGATAATGCACGAGCAATTGCCACACGCTGCTGCTGACCACCTGAGAGCTGCCCTGGGAACTTGTCCTTGTGGGCGCTCAGGCCAACACGATCGAGCATTTTCAGACCCCGTTTGAGCGCCTCGTCCTGGCCACGGCCCAGCACCTTCATCTGGGCGAGCGTCAGGTTTTGCGTCACGGACAGGTGCGGAAACAACTCGAAGTGTTGAAACACCATGCCGACCCGGCTGCGTAGCTTGGGCAGGTTGGTTTTCGGGTCAGAGAGGCTGATACCGTCGACGACAATTTCGCCTTTCTGGAAGGGCTCCAGTGCATTTACCGTTTTGATCAGCGTTGATTTGCCAGAGCCGGAAGGGCCGCACACCACGACGACTTCACTCTTTTGTATGGCGGTCGAGCAGTCGCTCAGTACCTGAAAGTTACCGTACCACTTGGAAACATTTTTTATGTTGATCACGGTGGTTGTCCTGATGTGGTTGCAGATGGCGCAAGAGGGACGAGGACCTGATCGCAAACGGCTAACCAGGGTGTATCAGTCCTTTCCTACTGTAGAAAGTATACGATTACTAATTCGCCAACGACAACCACAAAGCGATGAATCAGGCTCGTATTTCAGATGAATGGGGACAGAGGCTGGACTGAAGTTCGAGGGGGGCAGGCCAAGGATGCCGTCCTTGTCCGTTTTCGTTTAATCGTATACGGTTGTACATGATGATGTAGTTGTTCCTCGTATCTGCCAAACCCAGACACGCCTTTAAATCTCCCCTGGCCACTTAGTGTCATATGTCTAACCAATCACCACTGAAATACATTGCAGGTCTGATCCCGCTGGCACGTGTGTCCGCACCGCAATTTGTTGCGGCCGTTATCAGGGAAGCCATCGTCACCGGCGCGCTCTCCGGTAGCGAACCTCTGCGTCAGGACCTGATCGCTACCGAACTCAACACCAGCAAGGTGCCGGTTCGCGAAGCGCTGCGCGAGCTTGAAGGTCAGGGCCTGGTCCAGTTCATGCCGAATCGGGGCTTCATGGTGACACCGCCGTCCCTGAATGAAATGAATGAGTGCTTTGAGTTAAGAGCGGTTTTAGAGCCACTGGCCGTCCGCCATTCGGTACCGCTCTCGACACCGGAGCAACTCGATGCTGTCGAACGCATCATCGATGAGTTCGAGAAAGTTCAGGATCCTCTCCTGAGCAGTCAATGGAACCTTTCGCTGCATACGGCGCTTTATGCACCTGCGCAAATGAAACACCTGGAAAATATGATCACCCGTGCGCACACCATTGCGCAGCGCTATACGCACATCTATATGCAGTTGCGATCCGCAGGGATTGATAGCCAGGACGAGCACCGTGCGATCCTCGCGGCGTACCGGGCAAAAGACGTGGAGGCGGCCGTTGCGTTGATGACAACGCATCTCAAGCAAGCCTCGGATGAGGCGGCTGAGTACCTGAAGGACCACTTTGAGGTGTAGGAGCTGCTGGTCGACACTCGATTGGTTCGGACGGCGTTCCGACGATGGACTCGAGGACGGCGCGTTTATTCAAAAAACACGCGTTATCGTTAACGTCCATCGCGAGCAGGGGCGCAGCGTTTAGCCTGCGCATCTGCTTTTTTTCTCCTTATTTAGACTTCAAGACTTTCGGATTGGAGTTGCCCCAGACCGTGTAGAGATCCGCCAACAATGCGCCGTTGATGGTTTCAAGCTCCGTCTGGGTTATCTCGTCATCACCTTGCTTGCCGTACAGAACGACCTCATCTCCCGCCTGCACGCCCTTGATGCCACTGACGTCCACCATCAACGTGTTCATGGTGACCTTGCCRATCACCGGCGCGCGTTGGCCGTGAATCAGCACTGAGGCTTTGTTGGAGAACGCTCTTCGATAACCGTCGGAGTAGCCGGCCGGGATGTTGGCAATCAACGAGTCTTTGCTCAGGGTAAAGGTGCGGTCGTAGCTGATCGTACTGCCCGCCGGGTAGGCGTTGACCGCCGCGACCCGCGATTTGAACTGCATCACTCGTTGAAATTCATTATGCCCACCCACTGGGTAGCCATAGAGCGCAGCCCCCGGGCGAACCATGTCCAGCCAACCTTCCGGCACCTCAAGGGTGGTGAAGGTATTGGCGCAGTGCAGGGTGATCCGGCTGCGGTCCAGTTTGGCGTGCTCGATCAGCCAGCCGGACTGCTCCTTGAACTTGGCCAGACCCTGAAGGACATCCTCTCGTTCCTCGACCGGGAAGTGGGTCATGATGCCGACGATGCTCAGGTGATCCAGCCGGGTCAGATCCACCGCCTGTTGTTGTCCCTGCGCCGTGCTCATTTCCAGACCGTTGCGGCTCATGCCCGCCGAATTCAGCGCCAGGTGAACCGGCAGCTTCACGCCTTTGCGGGTGGCCAGCTCATTGAGCTGACGTGCAACCTCCAGGTTGCCGACCAGTTCTTCGATGTTGTAGCGCAGTGCATTCTCGACTTCTTCAACGGTAGCGCTGCGCAAACGCATCAGGCGTCCCTTGAAGCCTTTTTCCCGTGCGACACGCGCCTCCTCGTTGCTCGCCACGCCGATACAGGTGATGCCCATCCGAATGGCGGAAGGGATCAACAATCCAATGCCATTCCCATAGGCGTCGGCTTTCATCACGGCACACATCTGGCTTTTACCCGCCAGCCGTTGCTGAAGCTTGGTGATGTTTGCTTCGAAGGCGGCCTGATCAATCTCCAGCCAGGTATTGGCCTGGCCTGATTGATTGTCGGCGCGGGGATGTTCAGGTGTGGGATCGAGTAAAGGGGCGGCATTGACTACCGGCATCATTGCCGTCAAAGCCAGGGCGAGCGTCAGCGTGCTGAGCATGAAACGTGGCATATCGAGTCTTCCATACTGGATGAGGAAAGGCCCCATGCTGGCGTGGATTTGGCATCAGCCAGGTCCATCAGGCATTGAGCGAACAGCCATGGAATTCTTATGCAAAGGCGCCGTTTGTTTATGTGGAACCGGATGGCTCGCGCAGCGGATGGCGCTGTAAAAAAGGCTCAAACGACCGAGGGATTGTTCAGGGTTGCGCCTGGCAGCCGAAGGGGCCGCCAGGTGAATGCTTTGAAGTGTCGAGTGGTATTACGCCCGAAGCCTTGCATCGGCTGTTGCAGAGGGCTGCAGCAGCGAGAACAGGTTCTTGGGATCCTGCAGCTCTGGTACCAGCAGAATGTCGCTGCCAATGTTGAGCGTTCGTGCAACATCCAGCACATAGCGCAAGGCAGAGTAGTCCTCGATGGCGAAGCCGACCGAGTCAAACAAGGTGACTTCCTCGGCATGCTGGCGACCTTGAGTCTGACCATTGATGACTTTCCAGAATTCGATAACCGGTGAGTCGGCGGGCATCTGCTGAATTTCGCCTTCAATGCGGCTTTGCGGCTCGTACTCAACCATGACCCGCGCACGCTCGACGATGTCCCGGTGCAGTTCGGTCTTGCCGGGGCAGTCGCCGCCCACGGCGTTGAGGTGCATCCCGGGCTCGATCATCTCAGGCGTTAAAATCGTTGCGTAGGCCTTGTCGGCCGTGACCGTGGTCACGATATCGGCACCACGTACCGCTTCTGCGACGGTTTTGGCAACGCTCACCTGTATGGCGGGGTAGGCCCGCAGGTTGGCTACCAGCTTCGCCGTCGCGGCAGGATCGATGTCGTAGAGACTGATTTCAGTAATGCCGAGCAGTGTATGAAATGCCAGGGCCTGGAATTCGCTCTGTGAGCCGTTGCCGATAAGTGCCATTCGGCGACTGTCCGGTCGGGCGAGGTAGCGGGCCGCGAGTGCAGAAGTGGCAGCGGTGCGAATGGCGGTAGTCAGCGTCATTTCACTCAGCAAAACAGGCTTGCCGGTATCGACGTCTCCCAACGCACCAAAGGCCATGACCGTCAGCATGCCATTGTGGGTGTTCTTTGGATGTCCGTTGACATACTTGAAGGCGTAGAGCGCTGCATCAGACACGGGCATCAGCTCGATGACGCCCTCGGGTGAGTGGTTCGCCAGGCGCGCGCATTTTTCGAAATCCGGCCAGCGTACGTAGTCTTGACGGATGTACTCGGCCATTTCGATCAGGCAACGGGGCAAGCCTTTTTCCTGGACGAGACGGCTCAGATCATTGACGTCAATGTAACGGGTCATATTGGTTTCCTTCGGGCGTTTTTTTTGTGTGCCAGTCCGGACTATTGTCGAGGCAATTCAGAGAAGACTTCGGCCAATACTGACCCTGGATACAGCAAGAAAAGTCGAAAAACAGCGAGCGCACAGCGCAATCGGCGAAGTGACAGTCACCGCAATATCGTCATGCAGATGAAGAAGGCCGCAAAGACAAGCACATTCCTGTGCCGCTCCCTTCAAGCGGAGACACAGTGACTTGCTGCGACGACAGAATCGGCTGTGAAGGCCCTTCGTTCAGCACAGGCACGCTGTTTGAACGTGGGGTTACGACACCAGCACCCTCCCGGCAATTGGCATTCTGACGGTCCGTTTCAAGCGCTTGTTGATCGATGCCTGAGATGGAGTGCAACTCCGGCGACTGGCTGCTTCCAGTCGAAAACAACAACAAAAACGGCTGCGGTGAAGACCGCATCGACTCTCTGCCCCTGTCAAAAAAATGTGGTCCGACGCAAGCGCTGGATCGCTATAAATCAAAATAATCCGGGACTCTAGAAGATGAACATCAAATGGCTGACTTTGCCGGCACTCGCGTTGCTGTGCTGCACCACGGGCGCCAGTGCCAAGGAATGGAAGGAGCTGCGATTTGGCGTCAACCCAAGCTACCCACCCTTTGAATCCACCACGGCCGATGGCGGGGTTCAGGGCTTCGGCGTGGATCTGGGCAATGCAATATGTGCCGAGCTGAAGCTGACCTGCGTGTGGGTCAGCAATGATTTCGACGGGCTTATTCCGGGGCTCAAGGCCGGTAAGTTCGATGCCATCGAATCTTCGATGACCGTTACCGACGCGCGCAAAAAACAGATCGACTTTACCGATCGCCTGTACGCCGGACCGACCGCCATCGTTACCCGCAAAGACTCCGGACTGCTGCCTACCGCCGAGTCGCTGCGCGGCAAAACCATCGGCTACATGCAGGGCACGATTCAGGAAACCTACGCCAAGGCGAAACTGGCGCCGGGCGGGGTGAAACTGCGGGCCTATCAGAATCAGGATCAGGTCTATGCCGACCTGGTATTTGGCCGTCTCGATGCGTCGATCCAGGACAAGCTGCAAGCGCAGATGAGTTTCCTGACCTCGCCACAAGGGGCGGACTTCCACAACAGTGAAGGCATCAGCGACCCGTTGGTGCCGGCAGAGATCGCCATTGGTGTGCGCAAGGACAACGAAGAGCTCAAAGGCATGCTCAACACCGCCATCAAGGCCCTGCACGACAAGGGCATCTATGCGCAGATCCAGCAGAAACACTTCGGTGATCTAGACCTCTACAACAACTGATCCTCGCGCCCCGGTCGCTGTGTTGCAACGACCGGGGCGCATCAAGACAGGTGACTGGCGTGAATTCCTTCCTGAATATTCTGGGGCTCGATCTTTCGGCCCTGCAAGGCTATGGCCCTTTGTTGCTGCACGGCACCTGGGTCACCCTCAAACTGTCGGCGCTCGCGCTTCTGGTGAGCATGGCGCTGGGGCTGCTTGGCGCGGCGGCCAAGCTGTCGCCGTTGAAGCTGTTGAATCTACCGGCGACCTTTTACACGACGCTGATCCGTGGCGTGCCCGACCTGGTGTTGATGCTGCTGATTTTCTACAGCCTGCAAGGCTGGCTCAGCGCCCTGACCGAGTCCATGGGCTGGCCCTACATGGAAATCGACCCATTCGTGGCCGGCATCATCACCCTTGGTTTTATCTACGGGGCGTATTTCACCGAGACCTTTCGCGGGGCGATTCTGAGTGTGCCACGCGGGCAGCAGGAAGCCGCGGCGTGCTTTGGCCTGAACCGTTGGCAGCGCTTCCGTTTCGTGGTGTTCCCGCAAATGATGCGTTTCGCCTTGCCAAGCCTGGGCAATAACTGGCTGGTGCTGCTCAAGGCCACGGCGCTGGTATCGATCATCGGTTTGTCGGACCTGGTCAAAGTCGCGCAGGAGGCCGGCAAAAGCACCTTCAATATGCTTGATTTTCTGCTGTTGGCCGCAGCGCTTTACCTGCTGATCACCAGTGCTTCGAACTACGTCTTGCGCGTGCTGGAACGGCGCTACAACCAGGGTGTACGGGGGATGGCGCGATGATCGAGTTGATTGCCGAATACTGGAAACCCTTTTTGTTCAGCGATGGCGAAAGCCTCACCGGGTTGGCGATGACCCTGTGGTTGCTGGTGGCGAGTATTGCCATGGGTTTTTTCCTGTCGCTGCCGCTGGCGATTATGCGGACCTCGCGCTGGGGTCTCTTGCGTTGGCCGGTTCAGCTGTTTACCTACATCTTTCGCGGCACGCCGTTGTATATCCAATTGCTGATTTGCTACAGCGGGATCTACGGCATTGCCGTGGTCCGTTCGCAGCCATTGCTCGAAGCGTTTTTCCGCGACGCCATGAATTGCACCTTGCTGGCGTTCACCCTCAACACCTGCGCCTACACCGTGGAAATTTTCGCCGGTGCGATCCGCAGCATTCCCTACGGTGAAATCGAAGCGGCCCATGCCTATGGCCTGAGTGGCTGGCGCCTGTATCTGCAACTGATCCTGCCTTCGGCGTTGCGCCGTGCGCTGCCGTACTACAGCAACGAAGTGATCCTGATGTTGCACGCGACTTCGGTGGCGTTCACCGCAACGATTCCGGACATCCTGAAAATCGCCCGGGACGCCAACGCCGCGACCTTCATGACGTTTCAGGCCTTCGGCATTGCCGGTCTGCTGTACCTCGTGCTGTCGTTCGGGCTGGTCGGCGCGTTCCGCCTGGCGGAGAAGCGCTGGCTGAGCTTTCTCGGCCCGGCCCACTGACTTCCATCATTTATCCAGAGCGGCGCCGATAAGCGTGCCGTTCCAGGAGTACTCGCATGTACAAACTCACGGTTGAAAATCTGTATAAACGTTTTGGTGACAATGAAGTGCTCAAAGGCGTCTCGTTGAACGCACGGGCAGGGGACGTGGTGAGCATGATCGGCGCCAGCGGTTCGGGCAAAAGCACCATGCTGCGCTGCATCAACTTTCTTGAACGGGCGGACGAAGGCGCCATTGCCCTGGATGGCGAGCGAGTGCTCACCCGTCAAGGCGTCGGTGGCATGCGAGTCGCCAACCCGAAGCAGTTGCAGCGCTTGCGCACGCGACTGGCGATGGTGTTCCAGCATTTCAATTTGTGGAGTCACCTGACCGTGCTGGAGAACATCGTGCTGGCGCCGTGTCGAGTCCTGGGCATGAGTCGCAAGGCCGCCGAGGAGAGCGCGCGGGCGTATCTGGACAAGGTCGGCCTGCCGCAACGGGTGGCCGATCAGTACCCGGCGTTTCTGTCGGGCGGGCAGCAACAACGGGTGGCGATTGCCCGGGCCCTGGCGGTGGAACCGGAAATCCTGTTGTTCGATGAGCCAACCTCGGCGCTCGACCCGGAACTGGTGGGTGAAGTGCTGAAGGTGATTCAGGCACTGGCCGAAGAAGGCCGGACCATGTTGATGGTGACTCACGAAATGGGGTTTGCCCGGCAGGTCTCAAGCCAAGTGTTGTTCTTGCATCAGGGCCGTGTCGAGGAGCAGGGTGATGCTACGATACTCGACCGGCCAAACAGTGAACGTTTGCAGCAATTTCTATCGGGTCGTTTGAAGTGAGGCAAGGCGTACATGGCGGATATCCGCGATCTGTCGATCGTGCTTGATCGTATCGATCAGGCAATCATTGAAGTGTTGCGCCACGAAGGGCGCATCACCTATCAAAAGCTGTCCGAACGTGTGCACCTGACCCCCAGGCCTTGTCTGGAACGGGTACGCAAGCTGGAACAGCTTGGGGTCATTCGCGGCTATGGTGCGATTCTCGATGAGAAGAAACTGACGCCGGGCTTGTCGTTGCTGGTGCTGGTGGCGTTGTCGAACCAGAGCGGACGCGCGGCGCAAAAGGCCTTCGAAGCCAAGGTCCGCGCCTGCCCGCAGGTGCTGGAATGTCGCCTGATCAGCGGCGCGTTCGACTACAGCCTGCGCATGCGCTGCCGTGACATGGAGCATTACCGGGTGTTGACCGAAGTCTGGTTTGACGACCCGGATTTGCACATCGACAAATTGGTCAGCCACCCGGAACTGGCGATGGTCAAGACCACGATGGAGTAAGACAAGAATCGCTGCCCAAAGCAGCGATTTTTTTTGCTTTTCAGCCCCGCCGAATCGGCTGGGCAACCAGCAATCTTCAGCCGTTTTCATCAGCGCAAAAGCCGTTATCAACCGGGTTTTTCCCTCTTCGAAACAGACAATGAGCCTCTCTCGACCCTCATTGAGTCTGTGCCCATGCAAACCACCAATACGGTATTAATGATTCGCCCGACACGTTTCTCCTTCAATCAGGACACGGCGGCGAACAACCGTTTCCAGCGTCCGGCTGCCGTTGCCGAAGACGTACAACTCAAGGCCTTGACCGAGTTCGATGGCTATGTCGCCGCGTTGCGTCGGCACGGCGTTGAAGTCCTGGTGCATAACGATCGCGAAGCGCCGCATACCCCGGACTCGATCTTCCCCAACAACTGGTGGAGCAGCCACCCGGACGGCACCTTGGTCCTGTACCCGATGCAGGGCCACAACCGGCGTCTGGAGCGGGACAAAGGTGTACTCGACGGGTTGCTGGGCGAATACCGGGTCGAGCAGTTGCTGGACCTGTCCAGCCTCGAAGAGCAGGAGGTTTTCCTGGAGGGTACCGGCAGCATGGTCCTGGATCGGCAACAGCGGATCTGCTACGCCGGGTACTCGACCCGCACCCACGCTCGGGCACTGGATCAACTGGTCACCCATCTGGGCTATGAACTGTGTGCGTTCAACGCGGTGGACCGCCAGGGCGTGGCGATTTATCACACCAACGTCATGATGAGTGTCGGCACCCGCCTGGCGGTGGTCTGCCTGGCATCCGTGCCCCAGCCGGGCGAACGTGCGGCGCTGCGCAATCGACTCGAAACCAGCGGTAAACAGGTCATCGACTTGAACTGGGCGCAGCTGGAGTCCTTTGCCGGTAACATGCTCGAAGTGCACAACGCAGCGGGCGAGCCGCTGCTGGTGATGTCGCGCACAGCCTGGCAATCCCTGGACGCCGATCAGCGTCGCTTGATCGAAGCTCACACTACGCCGTTGCCGGTGAACATCGACACCATCGAGCGCATCGGTGGCGGCAGCGCGCGCTGCATGCTGGCCGAGGTGTTCCTGCCCAAGCATTCGTCCACCCAGGAACAAGTGCGATGATCGTCCGCCCTGCAACGCCTGACGATCTGCCGGCTCTACTGGCCTTGGCCCATAGTGCCGGCACCGGATTGACCACCTTGCCGGCTGATGCATCGCGACTGCGTCAGCGCCTGGAATGGGCGGCCAAAACCTTCGCCGGCGAAGCCGAGCGCGCCGATGCCGATTACCTGTTTGTGCTGGAGAACGAACACAAAAAAGCGGTGGGTATCTGTGCCCTGGCGGGTGCTGTCGGCCTGCGGGAGCCCTGGTACAACTACCGCTTGGGCCTGTTCGTCGCGGCGTCGAAAAACCTGGGTATCAATCAACAGTTGCCAACGTTGTTTCTAGGCAACGACATGACCGGCCATTCCGAGCTGTGTTCGCTGTTTTTACACGCCGATCACCGCAGTGGTCTCAATGGTCGTTTGTTGTCGAAGGCGCGCTTCCTGTTTCTGGCGGAATTTCGCGATCGCTTCGGTGACAAGGTCATTGCGGAAATGCGCGGTTATTCGGATGAAGAGGGCGTTTCACCGTTCTGGGAGGGCCTGGGACGGCACTTCTTCAAGATGGATTTTGCCGATGCCGACTACCTCACAGGGCTGGGCAACAAGACCTTCATCGCGGAACTGATGCCCAAGTTTCCGCTGCCAACCTGCCTGTTGCCGGAGGAGGCACGAACGGTCATCGGAAGGGTTCACCCAAACACCGAACCGGCGCTGGGTATGCTCAAGGCAGAAGGCTTCGAGCATCGTGACTACATCGACATTTTCGACGGTGGTCCGCTGATCGAATGCGCCACCGGGGATATTCGTGCGGTGCGCGATAGCCAGGTGCTGCAACTGAGCATTGGCACACCCGGGGAGCAGGCGGCGACGTATTTGATTCATAACCGTCAGTTTGCCGATTGCCGGATCACTGCGGCAGCGGCACGGGTTGCAGCCGGTACGCTGATTGTCGACGCTCAAGTCGCCAAGGCACTGGGCTTGAGTGCGGGGGCTTCGGTGCGGGCGGTGAGTCTGGCAGTGCCTGCCTTGCAACAATCAGCGGCTTAGATAACCAACAGAAAAAGATCGCAGCCGGCGGCAGCTCCTGCAGGTCCGCATTCATTTCATTTTTAGAGGTGAGCACGGCAAATGCAGCTGTCGCCGGCTGCGAGTTTTTGCTCCTGCTTCGTCATGACAGGTGTTCGACCAGATAGGTGTAGGTTTCCTGCGGACGAGCATGCACGGCCTCGGTGACGTGCTTCCACGCGGCGACCTGCTCGGCGGTTTCGATGCCTGGGGTACGGACATAACCCTTGCCCATTGCAATGGGGAACACGCCTTCACTGATGATCAGGCCGGCACTGGCACGTTGGGCGTAGTAAGTCGCAACCAGTTCGCTTGGTACACCGTCATCGTCAGCACGCGAGCGCGTCATTGGGGCCATGACCATGCGGTTGGATAGGGTATAGCGACTGATCTGGATTTGGGAAAAGAGAGAATTCATTGCGGGGCTCCTCGGTGGTAATGGAGCCATCATTGATCAATCCTGATGCGGGATAAACCTGGTGAAATTGAAATGACTGATCCACTGATGGAGCAATGTCTCTAACGGATTCCGCGATTACCTTCAGATAAATGGAGTTCAACCTTCAGGATTGGAAGATGAAGTAAGAAATAGGAGGAGGGCGTGTTGGGATAGGTAGCCTTGCTGAATGCATGGCAGGTGCAAAGCGCGATCAAACACTGCTTGAAGAATCGATCGTACATGCCGATCAGACAGGCCATCGCGGCCTTTCAAAGTGCTAATCAGCGGAGTCTTGCACGATTGCGGACCTAGCCATCCAGTTGCCCCGCCACCTCTTCTTCAGCCGCGCAGCGCACACGCTCCGGTGTCGATCGCAGCAGGTCTTTGGGCCGGTTGCCTCCCAAGAAGTGATTGCTCGAGGCGAACCGGAACGCCATGCCCCAGCCGTCCTTTTTTTTCATCTCTATGCGGTTTGCGCAGAGTATCCGGCGAGGTCAGGCGCGATATGCCTCCGGTTGTCTGTCCGTTATTCGAGAGGTCTTGAAACGCACGGGGCCGCACAATCAGTCCGACGCGGTGACAACCAGCGCTCCGCTCACCAGCAGGCAAGATGTCTCTCGATCAACCTTGCCACTTCGGCTGCGTGAGTAAAGCCCAGAGCAGACATATCCACCCCGCCAGAGGTGACGGTCAGCGTCAGTTTGGCGGGGGATGCGATCAAAGGTTCGGTCCTTGAAGGTGGGATTGAAAGAGTCAGCAGGAGGGCAAAATGGATGCCGCAAGGTTCGATGACCACTTCAAGGCGGACAGTCCGACACTAGACTCAGGTGTCGGATTGATGTACTGCCCAGTGCTTCATCTCTTCGGCAATGAAGTGGTTCACCAGGTCGCTGTACATCTTCTCGATTGCATCCGGGCTCAGGCCTTCGGCCTCGGCCCATTCGCGTCGTTTCGTCAGCATGGCCTTGAAACGTTCCGGAGCACGCACCGAAGTCACCGAAGTCTTGAACTTCGAGGCAGCCAGTACGTAGTGAAAACGCTTGCCCAACAGCTTGATAACGACCTGATCAAGGGCATCGATTTCGCGTCGGATATCCTCCAGGCCTGCACACTCTTCAGGCTGCAATTGATTGATGACTTCCATGCAGGTGACTCCGTTTTCTGAAAAAGATCATGAGCCTTCGGCAGTAGTACCGGCGCGCTATCTTCCGTGAGCTGGTGATCTGGTCAAGGCTGCAATTACAGAACAAGCAGACCTGATTCTGCAACTCGAACAGTATATTCGCGGTCACTAATCACGGCGCAAGAAATTGTGCGCAGGTAAAAAAGGGTTCCTGGAAAATGAGCAGGGCTGTGAGGTAACAACTTCACTTCTGAATGGCGCAAGCGCTATCAGGCGTTCACTGACGAACAGCGACGGGCCTAGCGACTCCTGTCGGTGGGCGAGCTCTGGATGAGGGGGCCCTCTCATTAGCCCCAGCCGATTAAAGGCCGAGGTTTTTTGGGAGGGCGCTGGAGCATGTTTACTCGACGGCCTTGACCATGTCTTCGATGACCTTTTTAGCGTCGCCGAAGACCATCATGGTTTTGTCCAGGTAGAACAGCTCGTTGTCCAGACCGGCGTAGCCGCTGGCCATCGAGCGCTTGTTGACGATGATGGTCTTGGCTTTGAACGCCTCGAGAATCGGCATGCCGGCAATCGGCGATTTCGGATCGTTCTTCGCGGCCGGGTTGACCACGTCGTTGGCACCCAACACCAGCACCACATCGGCCTGACCAAACTCGGAGTTGATGTCATCCATCTCGAACACCTGGTCGTAAGGCACTTCGGCCTCGGCCAGCAACACGTTCATGTGACCGGGCATACGACCGGCCACCGGGTGGATCGCGTACTTCACGGTCACGCCGCGATGGGTCAGCTTCTCGGTCAGTTCCTTCAGCGCGTGCTGAGCACGGGCCACCGCCAGGCCGTAGCCCGGCACGATGATCACGGTGTCGGCGTTGGTCAGCAGGAAGGTCGCGTCGTCAGCCGAACCGGACTTCACCGGGCGCGCTTCTTTCGAACCGGCCGGGCCGGCCGCATCTGCCGTGTTGCCGAAGCCACCGAGCAGCACATTAAAGAAGGAGCGGTTCATCGCCTTGCACATGATGTACGAGAGGATCGCACCGCTTGAGCCTACCAGCGAACCGGCGATGATCAGCATCGAGTTGTTCAGCGAGAAGCCGATACCCGCCGCTGCCCAGCCGGAGTAGCTGTTGAGCATCGACACGACCACTGGCATGTCCGCGCCACCGATCGGGATGATGATCAGCACGCCGAGCACGAAGGCCAGCGCCAGCATCACGGCGAAGGCGGTGTAGTCGCCGGTGAGCATAAAGGTCACGCCCAGGSCCAGTGTGGCCAGGCCCAGCAGCAGGTTCAGCTTGTGCTGGCCRCTGAACTGTACCGGTGCACCCTGGAACAGGCGGAACTTGTACTTGCCCGCCAGTTTGCCGAAGGCAATGACCGAACCGGAGAAGGTGATYGCACCGATGGCGGCCCCGAGGAACAGTTCCAGGCGGTTACCGGCCGGGATCGCGTCACCGAGTTGCTGGACGATGCCCAGCGACTGCGGCTCGACCRCGGCAGCCACGGCGATGAACACCGCCGCCAGGCCGATCATGCTGTGCATGAAGGCGACCAGTTCGGGCATCTTGGTCATTTCGACGCGTTTGGCCATGATCGAACCGGCAGTGCCGCCGATCAGCAGGCCGACGATCACGTAGACGATGCCGACCTGGGCCCCGCCTTGTGCAAAAGAGAGCGCGCCCAGCTTGTAGATCAAGCCGATAGTAGTGAGGATCGCCAGGCCCATGCCGAGCATGCCGAACAGGTTGCCRCGRCGCGAGGTGGTGGGGTGCGAGAGGCCCTTGAGTGCCTGGATGAAGCAGACCGAGGCGATCAAATACAGGGAAGTAACCAGGTTCATGCTCATGCTTGCTGCACCTCAGCCTTGACTGCTGCGGCYTTGGCAGCCGGAGCTTTGGCCGCTTTYTTCTTGAACATTTCCAGCATGCGGCGGGTCACCAGGAAGCCACCAAACACGTTGACCGCAGCCAGGGCYACGGCCAGGGTGCCCATGGTCTTGCCCAGCGGGGTCACGGTGAGGGCGGCRGCGAGCATGGCGCCGACGATCACGATSGCCGAGATGGCGTTGGTCACCGCCATCAGCGGCGTGTGCAGTGCAGGTGTCACGTTCCAGACCACGTGGTAGCCGACATAAATCGCCAGCACGAAGATGATCAGGTTGTAGATACCGTGAGAGATCAGCATGTCTTCCATTGTTTTTATCCTCAGCCGTTCTTGCGCACGATCTGGCCGTCGCGGCACATCAGGCACGCGGCGACGATATCGTCTTCAAGGTTGATCACCAGTTGTCCTTCTTTATCGAACAACAGTTTCATGAAGTCCAGCAGGTTGCGTGCGTACAGCGCCGAAGCGTCAGCCGCCACGGCGCTGGCCAGGTTGGTCGGGCCWACGATGGTCACGCCATTTTCGACGACCACCTGATCGGCCACGGTCAGCGGGCAGTTRCCGCCCTGGGCGGCCGCGAGGTCGATGACCACCGARCCCGGTTTCATCTGGGCCACGGTTTCCGCRCTCAACAGGGTTGGTGCCTTGCGGCCGGGAATCAGCGCGGTGGTGATCACGATGTCAGCCTGCTTGGCGCGTTCGTGCACCGCGGCGGCCTGGCGCTGCATCCAGCTGGCCGGCATCGGACGGGCGTAACCGCCGACACCGACGGCGCATTCACGCTCTTCATCGGTCTCGTAAGGCACGTCGACGAATTTGGCGCCGAGGGATTCGATCTGCTCTTTTACCGCAGGACGCACGTCGGACGCTTCGATCACCGCMCCCAGGCGTTTCGCCGTGGCGATGGCCTGCAAACCGGCCACGCCAGCACCGAGGATCAGCACGCGCGCCGCTTTCAC